>CAYGJP010000052.1:0-11883 GCA_964350175.1 uncultured Candidatus Bathyarchaeia archaeon | reverse complement strand
CGTTATGCGTTAAACCCACCTGCGCATCTTTGACTTGCCTTTTATCAGCTTGACCTGTCAGTTGGAGGTACATCTCGTAGGCTTGGGCTGCTCCAGTTGCGCCCACTGGATGCCCCTTGGCTTTCAATCCGCCACTGGTGTTCACGGGTACTCTTCCGCCCAGCGCTGTTTTGCCTTCTTCAATTAGCTTTCCGCCTTCGCCTGCTTTGCAGAAGCCGAGGTCCTCGTAAGCCATGATTTCCGCGAAGGTGAAGCAGTCATGCACTTCCGCCACGTTGACATCTTCAGGCTTAACCGCAGCCATCTCATAGGCTGTTTTAGCGGCAAGCTTAGCTGACTGCAGGCTTGTTAGGGTTTTGCGTTCGTATAAGCCGATGGTGTCGCTGGCTTGACCTGAACCGATGATGTGGACGGGCACGTCAGTGAATTTTTTTGCCAGTTCAGGTTTGGTTAGTATGATGCAGCTTGCCCCGTCCGTTATGAGGGAGCAATCGTACATTTTCAGGGGCCACGCAACCATTTTTGAGGCTAAAACGTTCTCAACCGTTATTTCCTTCTGCATGTGTGCCTTCGGGTTTAAACTGGCGTGGTGATGGTTTTTCACGGCAACCTTCGCCATTTGCTCCTGGGTAGTGCCGTACGCGTTCATGTGGGCGGTAGCCATCAACGCGAATAATCCTGGGAACGTTATGCCGTGGAACTGTTCAAACGGGTGATCTGAGGCCATCGCAAGGTACTCTGTGACTTCAGCTGTGGTTCGGTGCGTCATTTTTTCTACGCCGCCCACGATGACCACGTCTGCTAAGCCTGAAAGCACAGCGTAAACGCCGCTGCGCAGCGCTGCGCCTGAAGAAGCACACGCGGCTTCTGTTCGCGTTGCAGGGATTCCTACTAGTCCTGCCCAGTCAGCTGCGGCTGCGCCCATGTGTCCTTGATGCTCGTAGGATTCGCCCATGTGCCCGATGAACATGGCTTTGATGTCTTGTTTTGGGTCCAGCTTGGGGCAGCGGTCAAACGCCTCTTTAACAGCTAAGGAAAAGATTTCTCTGGCGAGTAGTCCTTCATGTTTTCCGAATTTTGAGAGCCCCGCGGAGACTATGGAGACAAGCGGCTTCCCATTCAAACCAAACGTTCCATCTATGCGTCATTGTTCTAGGCTACTTGACGTTTAAAGACTACGGAAATTACGCCATCGCCTTTAAACATTTACACGCTGGAATAACCTTATGTTTCAGCTGCCGAGTGTAACTTTATGTTTCACGTGGAGAAAATGCAGGCTGCAGATTTGCCGTTTGCGGTGGAACTTGCCAACACCATGGACTGGAGCATGACAAACGAAGATTTTGGTTTCAACGTGAAGCTTGAGCCAAACGGCTGCTTTGTGTTGTTTGATGGCTTGGAACGTGTAGGAATAACCACATGCATCTGTTATGGGCGAGTTGGATGGTTTGGCAACCTCGTAGTCACCGAAGCCTACAGGGAGAAGGGTGCGGGCACACTTCTTGTGGAACACGCCGTAAACTACCTGAAACGCTTGGGTGTTGAGGCAATTGGGCTCTACGCTTACCCTCATCTTCTTGGCTTCTATGGCAAGTTTGGCTTCAAGCAGGATGCGGATTGGTTGGTTTTAAAAGCCAAAACCGTCTCAGCCGAATATGAAGGAAAAATGAAAACTGCAAGTAAACAGGATTTGACTGCAATAATAGACCTCGACAGGCGGTGCTTTGGAGCGTCTAGAAAGAAACTTTTGGAGCAGATTTTTATCAGTAACGATAATTTATGTTACGTTTCCTTGGAAGCGGGCGAAGTTGTTGGGTATGTTGCCGCGAAGGTTTCTGGCGAGTTGGCTGAGGTTGGTCCGCTGGTTTGTCGTGGGAGCCGTCGCGAAAACGCTGTGAATTTGCTCAAAGTGGTCCTTGCGAAACTAAACGGCGCTGAAACGTTCATGTATTTGCCAGCCTCAGAAAAAAACCTCTTGGACACTGCGCTTAACGCTGGTTTTCAAGAAAAGTTCAGGTTGGCGAGAATGTTTTTAGGTTTCCGTGCCGCTGAAGAATGCGTGTACATGGCGGAATCTCTGGAAAGAGGTTAAATGCTAAATGTCTGTTGACTTGTGTCGCTTGTTTGTGGATGATTTCCTGAAGAACTCCTGGAATTCAGTGAAAACCTTAGTTGAAGTCGTTGCAGCGTTTAAGGCAGAAAACAGGAACCCCGTGTCTCTGTTCAAGTTCAAAGAAACAGAAAGAATCAACCAAACCTTCGATGGTGGCCACTTTTTCCTGCGCGGCTCAGTGGAATATTCTAATCCACAGTTGACCGTGGAGGAAGTGCAGGGTGTCATCGGTGCAAAGATGTTGGAGGTTTCTGGGAACTATTTCCTCAATTACGGTTTGCATGAGCCAGACCAAAGCGATTTTGCCCAGCTTTGCGAGTTGCTTAAGAAACCGTCGGAAGGGCGAATTGTGGGTTTTCTGCTAAACACGGATGATGTGGAAGCTGACAGGTACAGCATGAACCCGTTGCGGGCTTCGATTGTGAGCAGCGGGCAGAGCGCGTTTCCAGCATCCAACGTGAAAACCGATGCGCTACGGGTTGATGCACAATTCGTGAAAAAGTACAATGGAAAACTCATTTCCCAAACTGAAGCCGAACTAATTCAACGGCATCTGGGCACATCGAATGGTTCTTATTTGGATTTTGTGGACTCCGTAAAATTTGCCCAGTTAACCCTGCTTTCTGAGGTTTTCGGGATGGATTTGTGCCTACCTGCTTTGCGTATGCCCTTGGAGACATTGCAGAATGAATCAAAGGATGGTCTGCTGCATCACATAATCAGCGAGACACACAAGGACTACGACGCGGTAGCGCAGGTTTATGCGTGCATGGGACGCAGCATGACCAAACGAACCACGCTTCTGACTGTTCCGCATTCAGCCAACGGGTTTGGTTCCAAGCGTGCTGCTCGGGGCAGACTCCATTTTGACAATTCAAAACTGGAAGACGTCAACGTGAAGTATCAAGACACTCTGCTTTACCCAAATGACATCGATCCAGATGACGTTGCTGTCGCCAAATGCGCGGACAACTTTACGGTGGATGCTGAGAAACTTGCAGGTTACAGTTTTGTGGAGACGCCTTCTTCGCCGCAGTTTCTCCTGTACTCACTGGGTTCACCTGAGGATGCAGCCCTGTGGCATGGTGTGGGCGCGTATGCTTCGCCTCAACTGCTGCAAAGCTGTGCCCACGTTCGTGGCGCATGTAGGAGTGGGCAGTTACTTAAGGACGCAAAAGAAAAATATGGAGCGCGAACGGATGTGCCGCTACAATTGAATCTTACACCTGAAGGCATGTGGGTTCATCCTGTGCACCGTAATATAGACGCAAGCATCGGCAGCGTGGAGAAACCCTTAGATTTGGCTTGCATGGGCATGAAAATTGAGTATCTCGCCAAATTCAAGTAATCTATGGGGAGTGTTGGGAACGTGGCGTCGTGGATGGAGTATTTCGCGTGGAGACTTTTCCGCCTACTCAGAAAACTGCGCATACAGGGTGTGGTTCGGTTGGTGACGCCAACGCGGATGTTTACGGATTACTTTAAGGGCTTCGAAAAAGTAGACGCCGTAAAAGGAATTTTCAAAGAAAAAACAGAAGAGATTCTGGGCAACTTGAAGGTTGAGTTAATCTTTTTCGGCTACATGGGCGTTGACGGCTCAGATGGGCACTTGATGGTTAACGAACGTTACCTCAACAGCGGCAACAAAGAAGACATCTACCTTGATGTCATCCATGAGTTGGTGCATGTTCGGCAGTGGCTAGAGGGCAAGGAGCTTTTTGACCCACGATACGACTACGTTGATAGACCCACAGAAATCGAAGCTTATGCCTATACGGTAAAAGAAGCGCGAAAATTGGGTTGGACGGATGAGCGTATCTACCGGTACTTGAAGACTGAGTGGATGAGCGACGAAGAACTGAAACGTTTGGCAAACAGCATAAACGTCAAGTGTAGCTAAAGAGTGCTTTGATGAGACTTTGCTCGGAGCAGACTATAGCCCCCTATTTATAGAATCCATGTTGACGGTTTTTGACCCTTAGTAGAGACCCCTACGTTTCTGCTACTCCCTTCCCCCTGCGCTTTTTCCAACATGCTATTGACCTGAAAGAACGCCAATAGCGACCTCTACCCCCGTTTTCCCACGGTTTTTTCACGCCTTGACCTACCCCTCTATCGTTTCTACAATGAATCACTATTAGGCGCCAAATATGACGGTTGAAATCTCAAAATACAAGAGTAACGCTTAAGACTTCAAAAGGCGTTAATAGGGCATTAGTGTGGAAAGAGGTTAGATGTCTCATTAGTCCCAAGAAGAGAAGTCCAAGAAACGCCAAGAATAAACGTGGCAGAGGGTTTGAGTGCCCAGTTGAGCTCGGAGCCGAATACGAAGTTGACATAGTTGATTTGAGTCCCAACGGGGAAGGCATAGCCAAAATCAAAGGCTACTCAATTTTCGTTAGAGGCGCAAAGCCCAAAGACCACGTGAAAGTGAAAATTATAAAGTTAGACTCCGTGTGTGCAGACGCTCAACCAGTCACGTAGAGCTTTAGTGCGGTGAGGGACAGGGTTGCCTGTTTTTGAGTGCACTCGCTGCGGCAAAAAAAGTCGGTTGGACTATGAGCTTTCCTGTACGGGTGACGTTAAACGTAACGTGGAGAAGGCTCCGGAATGCTGCGGGCAGCCCATGATGGAAATAATTGACGATTAAAACTTCATTTTTTGGAAAAGGGCGAACCATTAAAAGAACAAGCGACATTGAATAATTGAACGCTCATGTCCCACGTAACCGACGCAATCAGGATACGGCGCAGCATCAGAAAATACTTGCAACAACCCGTTCCGCACGAGGTTCTCCGTGAAGTCCTTGAAGCAGCAAGATGGGCTCCTTCGGCGCATAACGCGCAACCCTCCCGATTCATCGTTTTAACGGACTCGTCGGCGAAGCGCAGTTTAGCCTTGGCTATGGCTCAGGCATGGCTGCAAGACCTCAAAAAAGACGGCGAACAACAAACAACACGCACGGCATCCGCAAATGCTTCGGTTGAACGATTCGCAAATGCTCCCGTACTCGTAGTAGCGTGCTTAACCATGAAAGACATGATACAGTTTCCCGACGAAGAACGGCAGCGTTGCGAGCATGACTTGACCGTGCAGAGCCTAAGCGCCGCCATACAAAACATGCTTTTAATCGCTCAGGCAAGGCAGTTGGGTTCATGTTGGTACTGCGCACCAATTTTCTGTAAACCCACTATTCGACAGGTCTTAAAGCTTCCCGAAGACGTGGAGCCTCAAGCGTTAATCACCCTTGGATACCCCGCGGAAAAACCTGCAGCCCCAAATAGGCGACCGCTTCCGGACATTGTTTTCTTGGATGAATGGGGCAAGACGTTTTAACGCTTCAGCTACGCAGGCATGAACACGCTCAGAATCCTAAATGCTAACCCGCCTATCAGCAGTGCAAGACCAATGTCAATTAAGGCTATGTAGAGCGCTTTTTTCCACCCAAACTCCCTCTTGCACGCAGCTATTGTAGCGAGGCAGGGGATGTATATCATGACGACCAATGCGAAGACAATCATCTGCACCGCGCTTAGCGACTCTAAGCCCAAGCCAACTGAGGCTAAGGTTGTGGCTAACAGGATGAGTGTTAGCTCTTTGCGCAGAATCCCAAACAATAATGGAATCGCCGCTATCGCGGGAAGTCCAAGCCACAATGTCATTAGTGGGCTTGCAGCATCCACAAAGTAAGGCATCAAACCTGACAACGCGAACGCCTCAACGATTAAGCTTCCCACAATTATTATGGGGAACGCGACATACACAAAGTCTTTGGTGCGGCTCCATGTTTTTATGGCTAAAGTTTTGAAGGAAGGCTTCTTGTAACTAGGCATCTCCATGATTAACCCGACAGGCTCGCCAGGCAACGCTTTAAACGCTATTCTGCCCAACACGAAAACAAGGACCAAATCAAAAGCGTACAAAGCCAAAGCAGCATGCAACCCCACATATCGCCCAACTAACCCTAGAATCACCACTGTTCGGGCAGCGCAGGGAATAAGCACAACCACAAACGCGCTGAGCAGTCTCTCCCTTTGGGTTTCCATGATTCTGCAGCCGATGCATGCGGGAACTGTGCACCCGTAGCCCAGTATCATTGGTATGAACGCTTTTCCGTGTAAACCGATTTTGTGCATGACGTTGTCCATGAGAAAAGCCGCCCGAGGCAAGTAACCACTATCCTCAAGCAAAGCCAAAATCACATAGAACGGCACAATGTACGGTAGCGCAATGGTTATGCCCGCAGCCACACCGCCCAGCACACCGTTCACAAGCAGGTCCACAGCAGCAGCAGGCAAAACTGGCACAAGCAGACCCTTAAAGCCCTCCGACACCCACATGAGTCCCTGGTCTAGCAAGGCTGAAAGGTAACTACCTCCTGCAAAAATAACTGCGAACGTGGCGGCGACAACACCCGCCAAAATCAAGTAACCCAACACCTTATGGGTGGTAATTGTTGCTAGTGTCTGTTCTATGCTGATTTTCGGTTGCGCTTCAATAACGACTACGTCTTTGGCGATTTTGCTGGCTAACGTGTACCGCTCAGAAGCCACCACGACAGGCGCGCTTTCGCCGTGCACTTTCTCAAGTTTTGAAGTTAACTCTTCAACGCGTTCTAAAACTGCCTTTCCGTCAGGGGTGGCGCTTGTTTTTTCAGCTATATCTGAGTCTTTTTCCAGCAGTTTTATGGCTATCCACCGTGCGGGGTAAGTGGCGCAAAGCTGAGGCAACTTGGAGACAACAAGACTTTGGACGGCGTTAATTTGCTCTTCAATTTCTTTGCCGTAAACAAGTTTGACCGCTCTTTGCTTCTTTTCTTTAGAAGCTTCAGATACAACTGTGGAAAGCAGTTCGGTTATGCCTGTGCCCGCAACGGCTACTGTGGGAGCAACCTTAACGCCTAGAACCTTGGACAGCTTTTCGTAGTCGATTTTTAATCCTTTTTTCGCTGCAAAATCAATCTGGTTCAAAGCGATTACCAGAGGAACTTCCAGCTCCAGAAGCTGCAGGGTCAAGTACAGGTTCCGCTCAAGCGCTGACGCATCCACCACGTTAACTATGATGTCGGGTTTTTCGATGGCTAAATAGTCCCGTGAAACAATCTCTTCCATAGAATACGCGGAAAGCGAATACGTGCCCGGCAAGTCGACGACGCGTATGTTTTTGCCTTCAAAATGAAGGGTGCCTTCGGCGCGTTCCACGGTTTTGCCTGGCCAGTTGCCTGTGACTTGGTTTAAGCCTGTGAGCTGGTTGAAGATGGCGCTTTTTCCAACGTTTGCGTTTCCAGCTAAGGCTAGGGTTAATTCGCCTGCTCGTTTGACTTTATCTTGCGTTGCCGAGGTAGAAGTGCCGAGGTTTCCGCAAGCGCACGCGGTTTTAACTAGGTTAGTTTTCATTAGTGTTTGCCTTCATTGGCTGTACGAACACTTTTAGGGCTAAGCCATAACCTAGCGCAAGAGCTGCACCGCGAACCTCAATTTCCACTGGACCATGGAACGAACATTTTCTGAGAAGTTTCACTTCGCAGCCTGGAGTTAACCCCATCTCGGCTAATCTACGCATAGCACCAAGACCGCCGACGGTGTGGGCCATGATTCCTTTTTGCCCTTCATGCATATCCACAAGGCTCACTTCTTGAGCATCGCAGTCTAAGAGCGGTTTGGTTTTTTCGTGATTACGTTTAATGCCAAACATCATTGGGTCTCCTGTTTGTTTTTAACCCGCACATTTTCGGCGAGTCCTCGGTCAAGGGAAACTGCTTTCTCGTTGACGCGAACCACAACTTTGGCGGGACTCTTTTTTATTACGCAAATACGTGTTTCGGGTTTGATGCCTGCTTCAGCCAGAATCGAGAGGTTTTCACGTTTCTCATCCGTTATTCTCGCCACCGTGCAGGTCTCATTCAACTCAATTTCCGTTAGCATGACGCATTGTTCTTCTGTGAACGTGCCATTCTCCGCGGGGATTGGATTCCCATGAGGACAACACTTAGGATTTCCCAGCCGTTTCTCTAAGAGGGAGACTACGTTTTTTGTCAGGGCGTGTTCAAGTTTGCAGGCATCTTCGTGTACGCTGCTCCATTCTGCCTTTAGAATGTCGGTGAGTAATCTTTCGGCGAGTCGGTGTCTTCGAATAATTCCTAAGGCAATTTTTTCGCCTTCACGAGTTAATTTGACACCCCTGTAGGGTTCATGGTTTACCAACCCGTGGCCTTCTAAATGTTCTATGGTGTTTGTGATTGACCCTGGAACTACATGCAATGTTTTTGCGAGTTCGCTAGTTTTTGCCATGCCGTCTCTTTTTTGCAGACGGTAGATTACTTCGATGTATTCTTCAGCTTCATAGGATAATGCTGTTTCCAATATGGGTGCCTTCTAAACGTGAGTTTGCGAGAACTCGTATATTTTACGAGCACTCGTAATTACGAGAAGTAAGCACCTAATAAGCGTTATGCAGTAAGAAAAAAGAGAACAACAATCAGGCACGCGTAATCACCAGCATTGTTATAATTAGTACTGATTTACATAGTTGAAAATGTAGAATATTCCCCGAACTGGAAGCTTCCTTAATTGCCATCTGACTCAATCATCAATAGGAGAAGGAACGAGCACCATGTCAGATCAGACTGAAGTTAAATCGGAAAACGCACGCAACGTCATTTTAAGCTACGGAGAAACCGTGTACTTCGTCAACAAAGTCAACGTTAAAATTCCTGAAGGCAACGAGAAACTGAAAGCAGTTTTCCACGCGAGAAGAATCACGGACAATCAGCCCCAAGACTTAAACGTTGAAATCAGCCAAGGGGTCTACGATGTGCTCGTGGAGTACACTAAAATGAACAAGCTTGATTTAATTCTGGTGCTGCAAATCGAGGGCGACGACGCGAAATGGTGCCTCATGAGCGACAGTTGGCTCAAAAACCAAACCCCTGCAAGCAGCGGCAAGACACAGTACATAGTCTAACTTTCTTTTACCCCGTTTATATTCAACTACTTCTCCAACGCCACTCAGATGTTCGTCAAAAACACGCATGAACCCAATTTCTTTAAACGGTAAACAACGCAAACTTTCGCAGTAGGTATACTCACTAAATTTTATATATAACTTACAGCCAAATGCAACAATTAGAGTAATTATTGGAGGAAAAAATTTGAAATTAATAAAAACAAAAACATTTTTCACCATCGCTTTGGTTCTGATTTTGACTATACCCGCATTGATGGCAACAATACACAGCACTAATGCACAGCAATCTACAGCGTCTATTGCAAGCAACACTTACCTATCCGTTACACCGAACCCAGCAGGTATAGGTCAGTCAGTTAATGTTGTTTTTTGGCTTGATAACACACCACCACAAATCTACTCAACCTTCTACTATGGCTGGAATTATACTTTGAGCATTACCAAACCGGACGGCACAATTGAGACCAAAGGACCTTTTCAGTCTGATCCTGTAGGTGGTTGGTACTACATCTTAACGCCGACAATGGTAGGGACCTATAAAATCCAGGCTTCCTTCTTAGGTGCAACAATAAACATAACCAGTGGGTCTTTACCTAGAGGAGTCTATAATTGGGAAGCAAGCAAAAGTCGCATAGTGGAATTTACAGCACAACAAGAACAAGTGCAGGCATGGCCCGAAGTACCCCTCCCAACTGGTTATTGGTCATACCCCATAAGCGCTGAAAACCGCAACTGGTATGAAATAGCTGGAAACTGGATTGGCACAGGTAGCCCTGCGTATTACACCAAAGCACCCAACAGTGCACACGTATTATGGACTAAACAGCTAACCTTCGGCGGCATTTCTGGAGAAGCTGGATGGGGAGTTAATTGGTACACAGGATTGCTCTACGAAAACAAATTCAATCCCAAGATAATCAGCGGAAAACTATTTTACAACATGTGGACTGGCCCCGGAATGTTTGCGTCAAACATACCCTCGGGAGTAATCTGCGTTGACATGGCTACCGGACAAGAAGTATGGCGCAACGAATCTATGCCTCAGATAACTGCTGCCCAGATACTGAGGTTTGATTCAGGCTTCCAAGCTGGAACCAACGCATACTTGTGGACCGTGACCGGAACCTCTTGGCAAATGTACGATGCCTTCACAGGGCATCTGTTGACCACTTTTGAAAACGCTAGTGGCGGCTTAAGTCCTGTGTTTGGTCCTAATGGTGAATTCCTGGTCTATTCCCTAAGCGGAGCTACTAACAGGTTGACTATGTGGAATTCGACTAAAGCTGTAATACCTGTAGACCCTCGGGAAACCTCTGCAAGGTACACACCCTGGACAATTAAAGTACGCAACTGGGCAGATGGAATTCAACTAAACGTAACTGTACCCGATGTGCCTGGAAGTCAATCAATACAATTTACGAATTACGCTGATAGCGTTATAGTTGCTCAAGCAACGATCACCGGATACGGAGTCAATCCAACATTTGTGCATGTGGGCTACGATACTAAGACAGGTCAAGAGCTTTGGGTCAAGAACTGGACAAACGTTGGTTGGGGTGCAGGAGGACCCACCAGTGCTGGATTGCTTACTTTCAGTCGGGCAGTAGGTGAGGGTGCCTATTCGTTTTTCGAAAAGGAAACAATGCAATGGCACGTAGTCAACATCAGGACTGGACAAGAGCTCTGGAAAACACCACCACTAAACCAGTTTACCAAAACTGACTATTCTGTTTATGACTGGCATGGGCAGATCGCATACGGAAAACTACTCGTAACTGGTTATTCTGGCTGTGTTGTTGCTTTCGACCTTAGATCAGGGCAGCATCTGTGGACCTTTGATCAAGGCAGCAGCGGTTTAATGACGCCATACGGGAGCTGGCCTACCTACGGCGGAGTAACTGTTGCTGACGACAAAGTGTATTTCGGTGTAACTGAGCACACGCCAAACACACCAATACTAAGAGGCTACAATCTCTATTGCATGGACATTGAATCAGGCAAACTCCTATGGAAAATGCCCGGCTTCTTCACCTCCATTGCCATATCTGGCGGCAAACTAGTAGGATACGCAGGCTACGATAATCAGATCTATTGCTACGACAAAGGACAAAGTTCAACCACAGTCAATGCACCAGACGTTAGCGTTCCATCAAGATCATCCATAATGATTAGAGGTACCGTAACTGACCAATCCCCAGGCGAAACAGCCATTGGAGTTCCGGCAGCAGGCACACCTGCAATATCCGATGAAAGCATGGACGAATGGATGGCTTACCTCTACATGCAACAACCAAAGCCAACAAACGCAACTGGAGTCACCGTGAAGCTAACTGCAATTGATCCAAATGGCAACCTGCAAGATATTGGCACCGCTACTACTGATACAAACGGTAAATATGGCATCGCATGGGCGCCTCAAATTGAAGGCATCTATCATATAACAGCAAGTTTTGAAGGCAGCAACTCTTACTACCGTTCTGAAGATACAACTTACCTAATCGTAGGACCCGTGGCAGCATCACCTGCGCCTACAGCAACTCCGACATCTGTCCCAACAGCCACAGCAACACCAATTCCAACTCAATCTGTCACGATTTCGCCCTCTGTTGTTCCTGAGCCCGAAGCAGCACCCTCAACTGACATATACATAATCGCAGCCGCAGCAGTCATCATCGTCGTAGCAACAGCCGCAGCAGTGTTCCTAAAAAAACGCAAATAAACACGTAAAAACCAAAAAACAACAACCCCTTTCTTTTTTTTCTTTTAGTTGCATGGGCAAAAAATGGGCTGAGTGGGCTCTGGCG
>CAYGJP010000051.1:0-12095 GCA_964350175.1 uncultured Candidatus Bathyarchaeia archaeon | reverse complement strand
GTTATACATTTACTATCCCTTATGACGCAGATGAGTACACTATTAAAATTGCTAAAGACCGTTTAGGTTTAAATGAAATTTTAAATTGGTTGAAACAAAATACACGTAAAACACCAAGTAATGTTATTCGCCAATGGGAATGTAAATCCGCACTTTTAAGAGAGGGCACCGTTTCCGTCTCAAAAGTATTTGTAGACGAGACACTGCTCTCCATATTTATGCCAAGAGAAGGGTTACAGTTCTTTAAAAGAAAAGTGTTGGAGCAACAAAGAAAAAGATTGTTCAATCAATAATACTGTATGCTCGTAGCATCAACCGAAAGTTTACATGGAGAACGTTTACCGAAGACTTTACCGAACCTATGTTTAGTATATATAAGTGGGTATAGTTTTGTTCAAGCCCAAAACTTGGGAACTCAGGCTTTCAGCTGCTTCTTGATTGCTTCTTCAGCTGCTTTGACTGCGTCTTGAAGTTTTTCAGGTTTGGTTCCTCCGCCTTGCGCAAAGTTTGGTCTTCCACCGCCGCCCCCACCGAAAACTGGCGCTGCAACCTTAACCACTTCGCTGGCGTTAACACCTTTGGCTACAGCGGCGTCTCCTGCCATAATCATGATTCGGGTGGTTTTTGCGTCGGCACCATAAAACAGCACCACGATGGCGTCGTTGTGTTTTATGATTTCGCTGCCTGTCTGCACCATACGGTTAACGTCGGTGACTTCTCCAAAGTCGCGCTTCAACAGCTTCACGCCCGCAATGTCCTGCTGCGTTTCTGCCGCGTTTGTTCCTGCTGCTGCGCCTGCGCTTTCTTTTGCTGTCAATTCTTTGAGCAGTTTGCGTTTCTCGGTGTTGGCTTCTTTTAGCTCTTTCACGATGTGTTCTGCGGTTTTGTCCAGCTTCTCCAGAGGCGCATTTAACGTTTCCGAAACCCGCCACAACAACCGTTCCTGAGCCTGCACAGCTTTCACCGCCTGCATGCCAACCGAATAAACTAGCCGTTCCACACCATCTTGGATGCGTTCTGTGCTGCGGATTTTGACATAGCCAATCTCGCCAGTGCTCTTCAGGTGCGTTCCCGCGCAAGCTTCCACGTCCCATGTGCCCGTTTTCACCACACGAATCATCTTGCCTGGAACAGCACCGCCTTGGTAGAGTCGAAAACCGTAACGCGCCTCAGCCTCGTTTCGTGGTAACCACGCGGTTTCAACTTGCATGTCTGCCAAAACCGCCTCATTTGCCAGCGTCTCAATCCTGTGGACTTCTTCAGGCGTCAACCGTCGGTAATGGGAAATGTCTATTCGAGTGGTTTCCACACCTTTCTGCGTACCAGCCTGCCACACATGCTCACCTAAAACTCGCCTAGCTGCCCCGTTAATCAGGTGGGTTCCCGTGTGTGCCTTCATGAGTGAGTAACGTTTCTCCCAATCCAGAAGCCCCTGCACAGTTGAGCCTTCTTTAGGCAAGTTTTCAGCTTTAATTTTGTGCAAGATTACTCTGCCAACTTTCTGAACGTTCACAACCTCTGCTTGCACACCGCCATCATAAGCGAAGTGCCCATGGTCCGCTGGTTGCCCTCCGCCTTCAGGGTAAAAACACGTCCTGTCCAGCACAACAAATTCTCCGTTGACGACTTTCAGAACTTTCGCGTCGAACTCGCGCATGTACGTGTCAACATAATACAATTGCTCAGTCGCAGCTAACCCTTCTACCGCAACTTCCAGCGTGTGCTCCGCTTTAGCTTCCTCTTCCTCAGATGGCTTGTCAGCCTGCATGTGGCGATTAGCAACTAGTGAAAAGAAGTTCTCAGGGATTTCCACCTTTATGCCTTCTGCCTCAGCCACTTCCTTGACAATTTCAGGCGGCAACCCATGCGAATCATACAACTCAGACAGGGTTGCATCTGAAATCTTGCCCTTTTTCTTCGCCTTCAGGTCATCCGCGATGCGTTTCACAATGCCTTCCCCGCGCTTGAGCGTGTCCTCGAACTTTTCCTGCTCAACCTTGAGCATCTCAATGACTTCGTCTCGCATCGCCTTAATCTGCGGAAAATCCTTGCCCCAATAATCTGCTTGCATGTCCACGATGTCGTATAACCCATCAATGGGCATGTTTAAGCCGCGCATTAAGCGGTAAACCCTGCGGAACAGCATCCGCGCCAAGTAGCCCTCCTGAATGTTCGATGGTACAACTCCTTCGGAAAGCATGAAGCTTAGGGTTTTTGTGTGGTCGGTAACTGCCCAAGCATTCTCGATGGGTATTAGGACTTTATCCATAGTTGCAACGTCTATGCCTGAGAGCTCCGAAACACGTTTTCGGGTGACAAGCCTGTTCGCCATCTTGTCCACGCTCACCAAACCCGAGAATTTGGCTATCCGAAACAGGAAATCGTCATCAACATTCGTTATCCCCGCCATACCCAAGACTTTACCCAGCAAGTCCCCGTAAATCGCTTGGAAACAACTCGGCACACCTTGGCTTATCCATGCAAAACGGTCTATGCCATAACCCGTGTCAACTGTGCGTATGGGCAACTCCACAAACTCGTCTCCCACAACCTTGTACTGCATGAAAACCAAAGTACCCACCTCCAAACCGCGAACGATGCATTCCACGTCGGGTCCAGCGTTTCCACCGCCAACCCAAACGCCTTCTTTGTAGATAACTTCCTCAGACGGTATCCCAAGCGCTTCAGTGGCGAATTCGTGGTGGTAGCGTACGGTTTGGTCTTTCCAGTAGACCTCTTTGTCGGGATAGTTGAACGCATGTGCACCACCCATCTCAAAAATGGTTAAGTGCCTGCCAAATGTGGGTCCAGTGTTAGAAATATCCGTGAGCCTGATGGATGGCTGAGAAATAACCAGCGGATTTGCTGGCGGAGGCGCAATGCCCTCCGTCACGTAAGGCTGAAAGTCAATTATGCTGGCGTGCGTGAGGTAAATGTCGCTTCTCCAACGCGCCACCACAGGATAAGGCTTAATCCGAGTATGCTGGTGTTTCTCGAAGAATGACAGGAACGCTTCCCGCATTTCAGAAAGACTAAACCGCTTCTTTGTCGGTGGATTATCCAGAAAACTGTAGCAGCCACATTCATCGCTGCTGGATTCTCCACAAAACTCCTGACTGGCATCTTGAGTCCAGAAGTATTCTCCACACTTTGAACAGTGCTTGCGAACGAAACCTTCCTGCTTAAAGAACGGAAGCGCATACATTTCTGCTGGGAATTCCTTCAACTTCAAAGCCTCATTGTGACTGACGTTTTCTTGCTCTTTGAGGTTTTACGGACTTCACAAATTTAAAGCGTTTCGTAACTATTGGCGCCTATGGTTAACTATTGTTTAAGAGAATCCCGCAGAGTCTTGTGGCACTTGCAGCACTCCAACATTGCGTGCCCACACGAAGGACAAAACAGCTGCTTTTCAACCAAGCCCTTCAATACAACTGAAAGTGCCTCTTTGTTCTGCGTTACCTTGGGGTCCTCAACAACAGACGATGACATGATGACTTCCTGTGTTTTTGCTTCTTTTTCTGGAGCCACTATACCTCGGTAAACCTTAGCAATGCTCGTTTTTCCCTCTCGCAACTGCTGCTTATCCTCCTCGCTGGCTTCCTCCACAATTTTTTTCCCACGCTCAAAAGTCCTAGTTGACACACCAACCTTCTTTGCCACAACTTCTGCTGCTTTAGCCTTGAAATCGGGCTTAGCGTCATTTGGCACTAACCCTAACTGGAAGTCCCGCCCGTTCTTTCCGCCTTTAACTTGCCTTTTCTTCGCCAACGCCTTTTCAATCTCTAACAGGGGCACAGCCAACTCCACAAGCTGAAAATTGTTCAGGTGCCGACGCCTAAGGTTTGCTTCAATGACAAACTTCTTTTCCAGCAATTTATCCTCGAATTTGCGCACTTCAAAATCAGGCTCAATTCCCAGTTCGATGCAGGCTCGAAACCTGTGGTGCCCGTCTAAAACTTCCAAATCTTCGTTGGCTATGATTGCGTAGTGTTGTCCTTCAGCTTTCATGGAGGCTTTGAGTTCAGAGAATTCTTCCTCAGACATTTTAGGCAACATTTTTTCGTATTCGGGATTCACTCGCAAACTCATGATGTAACCTGCCTATGTCTTTGTGCTCGTTTAACCCTTAACCTTTTCTAAACATGCCCCCTTCAGATTTATGATGCTGCTGGACATGCGATTCAATTACGATATTCCTCAATCAACGATTACCCTTCAATGTATGTTGTTTACCTACGCACAAATCGTTATACTGAATTCAACGCCATCTTTAATACGGGTTAAGTATGAGACGCTCCAAACTAGAAATGTACGTTGATATTCTGAAGGTCTTAGCGCAAAGAGGACCGTTGAAGTTAACGCATATTATGTACAAAGCAAACGTTAACTGCAAGGTTCTAAAAGAATACTTGGACTTTCTAATAAAACAAGGATTAGTTGAAGAGAGACTGGTTGGTAGAAGTAGAATAGTTTACGCAAACACTGCCCGCGGAACAACAGTCATTAAATACTTTAGAGAACTGAACAAAGCACTTCTCGTTATAGAAGAAGATGGCAAAACCTTACCCTTCCCCTACTAAGGGCAGGTTTCTGTTGCCCCAATTCTTCAACTACGGGACCAAACATTTGCCAATCAAGCCAAAGCTGAAGAACGCCACTCTTTAACCATACCAACCGCTGCGGCTCCGTGCTTTTCTAAGCCATAACGCCTCAGCGGCTTCGTCAAATGCCTCTGCGAACGCGTCGAAGTCACATAAAGCCCAACTTTCAACTCACGCGGCAAACCAACCTCAACCTTAGCAAGGTCGCTGTATCGGGTTCCGCATTTTTCGCACCTAACCCCTTGCCCTTTCCCCATAGACTTCAGCCGTTTACCACATTTAGGGCACATGGGATTCTGCTGCAAAACCTTAGGCGCCAACTGCAGGACCTTGATTTTCTCAAGGTTAATTGTTAAAGGCCTGTTTTTAGATGCTTTTCTAACGGCACCATAAACCTCAACAACATCGCCCACAACAAGTTCACGTGCAATTTTACGCAAGGCACCTGTAGGCTCGTAAGCTGCGCAGTCAACATCCCCAGTTTCATCTTTGATGGCGAAAACCACGTGCCGCACAGGAACAACCTCAGGTCTCCGAGAAACAACACCTTTGGCAACTATTGAGCTGTAGGGCAGAATCTGGTTCAACGCCGCTACATGCGTGAGGTGCGCATCGGTGCCTTGGTTTGAACGGAAAACCACCCAGCGCTCCACAGGCTCCAAGGGTTTGACCGTGCCAAAAGCTTTTTTCACGATTTCGGGCGTTTCGCCCCTGATGCCAAACAGAATGGGGTCTGGACCACGTGGCGTAATTATCACTCGCCGCTTCTCCGTATCCACATTGTTAAAAGTGTACGGCTGCAAAGCTTGGTCCATTTTGAAAATTGAAGCCTCATCCACTTTGCGTTTGGCACCACAGTTTTCCGCGGTACGGTAAGCGATTAACTCGTATGTGTGGTCTTCGGGGAAGGTTTCGCCGATGGCTGCAAGTGCGCCGATGATGCCGCGTTGCGTGTTGTAGCCAAGTGCTTCCGCGTTGAATTTGCAGATGAGTTGCGTGGCTTCTTTCAGGGTCACGATGCTTGTGGTGGCTTTTTTGGCGAAAGAGGTGAGTTCTTGGGGGATTTCGCCGCGTTTTAGGAATACTATTCCGGGGTCTGTGCCTTTCCAGTTGAGGTCAGAATGCGCTTCAATCAAGTCGATGACGCGCTGCTTTAGTTCATCTTCAACATCTTCAGGATACTCAATCCGCAGGCACAAAGCACCGTTGCCTCTTGTCTTCCAAGGAACATTAGGGTTAAGCCTAACCAAGCTGGGATAATCCAGAAAACGAGCATTAAATTTTTCTAGTTCTTCTATGAGAAGCGCTGCTACGTAGGTGGTGCAGCCTTGCCTTGTGGAGTCTGTGTCGTCGAATCCTATGTGCATCCGCTGTTTGCTGTTTGACGGCAACTTGTTCCCTGTAGGCTAGAGTTTGGTCTGCGTAGGGTAAAAAGATTTTTAGAAAAAGATAGAATTCGCGGTCATTAAATTGTCACAAGCAGGCTTTCTTTAATCTGTTCCGTCTCTTTTTCTTCACAGCAAACGACGGTTAGCTTCGAGTGAACTTTGCCGATTCGAAGTTTCTCATTTATGATGTTCGTAAGCTTATCCATGGTGTCTGCTTTAACATGGGCAATTATGTCGTATACGCCCATTAGGTTGAAAACTTCCTGCACGCCCTCAATACTCTTCAAAGCTTTCAGCACATCACGTTCAGCGCCTATGTCGGTATTCAAAAGGACGTAAGCCATGGGCAACTTTTTAGAACCTCCATTTCTAGACTGAGGTTGGACTTAGGGGTTTAAGAGCATCTGCCGCAGGTACTGAGGAGTTAAAAAGACATTCTGTTCGCCAAACCTCTTCGTCCAACCCATAAAAAACTTTTATGCATCCGTCTTCCGTGGAAACAGCTGATTCTGCTGGTCGAGTATTGGAGCCCAACCAATGATTAACGAGTGGTTTTTTCATTTTCGACGCCTCCGGATGCACATTTGATATTACGGGCGTTTGAAAAATAAGATTATGTGACTGTGCGGGTGCAGTCACAGTTTAGGGCGCAGTTTTTTCTTCAGGGTTTCTGTGTAAGCGGTTAGGCTTTCTATGCATTGGATTTCTCGTCCAAGCAAGGCTGAAAGTGACTGCCAGAATGTCAGGTTGGGTTTTATTTTTGCGTGTTCCAAGTTTTGTTTGAGGTGTTTTGTTCCTTCTTTTCCGCGTCTATCAAAATCCAAGAGTAGAATAACTTCTAAAGCTTGCGTTTTTTCTATTTCATGCAGAGCTTGGACGAAGGATTTGCCGCCTGTTTTAACCGTTAATATGGGTCCAGTTATGCCGAGGTTGCGTAGGGCGTGCGTGTCTTTTTGACCTTCAACGATTATCGGTGTGCCTTTTGATGATTCCTCTGCGAGCGCATCTAAGATTTGCTGGATTTTTTCTTCTTTTTCTTTCAGCCGTGTTGACAAGGCACATTTTACCTTGTGATTTTTGCTTTTCGCATGGTTTCTAGGCAGTCTTTTGCCTCTGTGTTTGTTTCGAAGTATCTTCTGACTGGTTCCAATATGTTTGCGAGTTGTTCTGCTACACCGTTTTTGAGGTCTTGCGGATGCAGTTTGCCTTCCGTGTACGCTGCCGCGAGCTCGGTGAAGTTTTGGAATTGCACACTGCCGCCAAATTTTGCTGGGCGCTCAATGGTGAACACGGGTTTTTCTCGGAAAATTATGTACTTGCAGATGTCTAGGATCGGGTTGAACGCGACGGTTTTCTCTGGGCAGAAGGCTTTTGCCATTTTCTGTTTGATTTCGGCTGAGGTGTCGTAGATGAAGATGCAGGTTTCAGGTTTGCTTTTACTCATTTTCGCAGAAGCAACCGCTTCCTTTTCTTGCCCTTCTGGAATTGGCCACACTTTTGGTTTTTCTAAACCTTGCAGTAGGTGGTGGTGGACGCAGACGGGTTTCCAGTAGCCGATTTTTTCGCCAATTTCCCGTGCTACAACGTTGGCTTTGCGTTGGTCCATGCCTAGCTGACAAATTTTGACGTCTAGGTGGAATATGTCGGCTACCTGCATGGGTGTGTAGAGGAAGTCGCTGACGTAGTGGGCTTCAGTTTCTTTTCGTCCAGCGATTTCTAGGGTTCGGGTTGTTCGAGCGATGGTTAGGTTTTTGGCGATTTTGACTGTTTTCGCCCAGAACTCAATGTTGTCGTAGAGTTTGTCGGAGTAGATGAATTCGACTTTGTCCGCTGGTACACCCAAGGCAATCCATGAATGGCGGAACAAGTCAGCCGCTTTCCTAATCAGCTCTAAATCTCCGCCAAGCTTGTTGTTGAGCCAAGCGTGCCACGTTGACAAGTAAGCTTTAAAGTGCACGCCTGCTTCGACGAAGTCCTTCATTTTGTAAGCGCAGATGACGCCTGTTCCCAAGTGGACAAGTCCAGATGGTTCAAAGCCGTTGTAGGCGATTGGGTGCTCTTCTGTTTCCAAAAGCTGCCTGAGGTCTTCAGGTGTTAGGACTTCTTCAGTTGGGGGTCTGCAGATTAATTCGATTCGTTTTTCTATGTCCAAGTGTACCAGCCTTGTGTGGGTTTACTATGGTTTAATGTGGTGTTTAGTTTAAAAGTTTAGTCACGGTTTGGCTGGTTTTTGTTGGGCGGTTTTATCGGTCGAGGTTGTGATTTTTGTCTAACCGATTATGCTCCATGCGCCCAGTTTTTCACGGAACATTGTGCTTCCATCAGTTTTTTCCCTCTTTGTTTGGTTTTAGTCGTTCTGTGGGTCTATGGCGCAAACTTAAAGAACCCGACAAGGTATAGCAGAAAGACTCGTTTAATTGAGTCGGGTTTAGGTGCACAAATGGGCTCGAAAAAAAGTACGCTAGTAACGTTGACAAGTGTGGTTGTCGCCGTCATTCTTGCCATGGCAACGATACAGAGCACCCAAGCCTCAATCGATTTCTGGCTTGAGAAACCCAACACGCTCACAAAAGGCGTAAACCAAATCACATTCTACTGCGAAAACGGCGGCGGCATGGACGGAGATTTTTACCTCACTATAGCTTTCACTAACGCAGTCTTCTCAACACAAACGGAGTTGCCATACACCAAGGTGGATGATTCAACGGTGAAAGTCAAATTTGTTCTGCATCCAGACGACTCAGACCAGAAAACAATCTACTTTGTAGTCAACGAAACCGCTGATGTCTCAATAAAGTTGAGCCTAGAGAAAGCCAGCCTCATCCAGTTCCTGAAACCAAACGACCTGTTCCCAACCAAATTAACTTACCAGTGGAACGAGGAAAGCCAAATTTTCGACTGCGCCAAAGCTCAGTAATGAAAGACCTGTGGGCGTATGCCCTTCGTTAGCAATTAAAGTCTTCAGCACCATTGCGTCTGGGTTGTTTTGATAGCTGTCTGATTCTGTCAAGGATTACTTTGTGCCGTGCCTCATCCTCAACTATATAGCCCAAGATTTTCTGAAAATCAAAACCGTCTACTTGCATTCCGCTTGTTTGAAGTTGAATGACTTTCAGGTGTAAAACCGCCAAGTACTCTTCACTCATAACGTTTTCGAGAGAAATCATTTCGTCAATATTCGCGCATAGTTCATCGTTGGTTAGTTTACCTGTTTTCTCTGCCTCTTTTTTAGAAAAAACTGTTGCTTCTTTCCAAGCTTTTCCCAGAATTCGCGGGCAGTCTTTTGCGGAAACTTTTGACTTTGAAAGGCATTTACTTAATGAACTGAGGGTTTTTGCGTGCTTAATGCCTGTCTTGAGCTATGAAAAGAAGCATGTGCTTAAACATTGGCTTTTCTGCTCGTTCAGAGTACCTTTTGTATGCTTTTGCGGTTTCTTTTTCTAAGGTGCTTGAACAATACAGTTGTTCTGCAATGCTCGATAAGTCTTCTTTTTTCATGGTTTCAATCACGGGTTTGTGGTTTTCATTTTTTTAACTTTTTTTCTTCGTAAACAATTATCATCTGAAGCAGTTCACGCATTTTGTCAGGAGAGTCAGGTTCATTTCCGGTGAATAACCGTTTGATGTCTTCAATTGCGAAGTCCACAGCATACTTAACTTTGATGAAAGTGGAAACTAGGGTTATGAGCGCTTCAGCACCTTCACCTATGACCTCTTTTAATCCATTATAGAAAAGTGCAGGGTTGTCAACAAACACTTCGTAGGGGTCCTTGCCGAATTTTTTTTTCAAGTGAAAAGAGATAATTGCGTGAAAAGTTGCGCCTAGAGAATCCGAGGTTGCCGCTTCGAAAACGCGCTGGGCAACTTTATGCAACAAAGCATACTTCTTTTCGGGCATTTTTCGTCTCCTTTTACCCCTCAGTATCGCCTTCTGGATTTAATCCGCGGAACACATGTATCCCTGTTGCAGAGGTCCCTGTGGATAACGGGAACTGCCGTGTCTCCAGTAAACTGTGCTTCTCTTGCTTTAGGAATAGTCAGTTGCTTCAGTTTATATCACCGCATTAGTTATATTAATTCTTGTGAATCGCAGATAACGATTATTGCCTTTTGCGATTTGGACTTCAAATACAAGTCGTCTCATATTCATAACTGTCCCGTGACACGACAACTCTTGCCTAAACATATTTTGCCAGCAACTCCTCAAATTCCTTAGGCACCTTTTGATCCGCTTTAGCAATGACAACGGCAATTCCGTAAATCTTGCCAAGCGTAGCCAATTCAGCACCGCCCGACAAATCCAAAATCAGCGAACGCGTGGGATTCACATCGACCTTTTTAGCCAGCAAAGCAACAATATCTTTTTTGTCACCTTCCAAGGACACATCAACAACTATGCGAACGTCACCTTTCTCAGCTATGATTGCAAAAGATGACTTAACACCCGAAGTTCCTGCGACTTCGCTGTGCAGGTTTACCATAAACCCTTTATCCACTAAAAACAGTCGGATATTTTCTAAGATTGGAAGTTCACGACCCAACTCTCGGATAACAGCCTCGCTGATGCTGTACGAGAAGACCTTTTCGTATTTTACATCTTGGAATGTGGACGGTTTTCCACAGTTCTGGCAAACATGCTTAACCTCGGGCTTGTCAAAGCGGTTTCCACAGTTTTCACATTGGTAAAAATTCCCAATAATCCGATAGTCCACGCTATCAGACGTAAGAGTAGTTCCGCAACGTGGGCAAACTAAACCATTCGGCTTTGAAAAATCACTTATAGTCCCGATGTACCCGCATTTCTTGTGTTCAATAAGTTGAGTAAGCTCCACACTCTCAGAATTGCACCGTGGACACGTAAACTTCGAGTGCACCTCTGGCGAACCACAATGAGGACAAATCAAGGCGCGGTCAACAACTTTACTTTTGAGCGTACCTTTTTGCGCCAACCCCTCCAGCATGCTCTTCACAGTGGCAGCGTCCCCGTCCTTCATAAGAGGCGCAGCATCGTGATAGCTAATCCCCACCTTATCAAACGAGGGCTGAAGCTCCAAAACGCCTTTCCGTACAATCCCCCGCAGAAATTCAAGTTCCTGCTTCTTAGCCTCTGCTTCAGTATCAATCACAGGTTCGTTCTTTTTTCTTTTAGCGTCTTGACTCAAAGTTTTTTCCCTTCTTAAACTCCTGTAAGATTAAAGAAAATAAGCGTCACGGTCAGAAGAATAATTGAATGCTGCAACCCAGCCGCATAACTTCTGTCGCCAATTTTGCCAGCAATAAGACCGCCAAAAAAAGACTCCACTACAGATGCCCAGAAAAGAATTGACGCGTAATAGTTAATGTCTAAAACGTTTGACATAGTGCTTGAGCCAACAGCATCAGTGCTTTGAGTAGTTGCCGCAAGCGGAGCCATAAACTGGTGCAATACTACATAAGTGATAACCAGAAAAATGACCGCTGCCATGTAAATCGTTGACAAATACGGTCTCATGTTGTTTAACTGCTCCTCCTTGAATTCATCTAAGCTAGAAAAAAGCTGGACGCTTGAATCCATTACCTCACTCATCTTTCCACCAGTCTGGTTAGCTTCAATTAGAATAGTCGCCAGCCTTGATACTGTTGGGCGGTTAACGCGTTTGGCTAAAGACATTATTGCCTCTTCCCAACTGGCACCTAAGACAAACATGGACATAGCGTGTTCAAGCTCCTTTGACAGAGGACCATAGCTTCTTTGCGATGCTTCTTCAACCGCCCGGGGCAGGGTTACGCCTGAACGCACCGCCTCGGCTATATCTCGCAGAAGTCGCGGAATTGAACGTTCGACTTGTCTGACCCAGCGATAATTACTTAATTCAACCACTGCAGGAACGCCCAACAAAATAATCAAGCCCAACGTGATCACATTGTTCACTCGTTGACTGAGCGGAATCCAATAAGGCTGTGTGGGTACGTACAACCCCAAAAGCAGGGGAGACAGCATAACCGCTATTCCGACTGCCGCAGAAACTGCCCAAACTGCAGTTCTTAGGTTTTTCTTGAAGTACACTTTTATTCCTCCTTGGGCAAAATGCCGTCCAGCATTACGATAAACATGATGCAGATT
>CAYGJP010000050.1:0-12213 GCA_964350175.1 uncultured Candidatus Bathyarchaeia archaeon | reverse complement strand
CTTCGTGAAGACGTAAATGTGAAGACGCATGTCTACGGCAGCATCGGCAGCGGCAAGACCGCCTTGTGCAGAAGGCTTGGTCAGTATTTGGAGGAAGAAGCCACTAAAGCTAGCAAGAACCTGAAATACGTTCACATTAATCTGGCTTACACTCCTAAGCCCTATCATGTTATGACTAAGCTCATGGAGCAGGTTTCGTTTGTTGAGTCTTCTAGGTCTGGCTTAAGCCCTGAAGAGATGCTAGCCATTGTCGCGAGAAGCTTAGCAAAAGAAAACTACCGGCTTGTGCTGACGCTTGATGAAGTGGATACCTATGTAGGAGAAGGGCGAGATCCGGGTATACTGTATATGCTTCCGCGAGTGCACGAACTCTACCCAGATGCGGCTTGCAGGCTCAGCCTCATCTACGTTTCCCGCAGCCTGGATTGGCTGACTAAACTTGGCAAGGCAACGCTTGACACTTTAGGCCGCATTTCGGCTGTGCGCCTCGATGAGTATGGCTTGCCCGAGGTCAGAGACATTGTAGCGTATAGGACTGAGGAGGCATTTCAGCTTGGAGCAGTTTCTGAAGAGGTAATTGACTTTATCGCCAGAACGTCAGTTGGCTATGGCGGGGTTCGTTATGCTTTGGAGCTTCTGTTGGAGGCTGGGGGTCAAGCCGAAATAGACCACTCCAAAACTGTGAAGGCGGAGCACGTGAGGAAAGCCAATTTTCTCATACCAAAAGGCGTCAACGGCGCATATTATCCGGGCGAACTCTCCCTGCACAAACAACTCCTGCTTAAGGCTATTACAAGTGCTTTGGAAGCGAGAACGGAGCCTTATCTTTCTTTGGAAGAGGTTTACTCTGAATATCAGGTCGCTTGCGAAGAATGCGGAAGGGACTGTGAGGACAAACCAACAATACAAGCTTACCTCAAAGACCTCGAAGTCAACGGGTACATCTTGCTCGTGAAAGGAAACGGCGAAACCCTTGTTGGGATGGAGTTTCCCCCAGACCGACTAGCCAAAGCCCTAAAAGAAAGCCTAAAGCAAGCGCTTAAATCTTCATAGCGCCAGCTTCTGGATGAGGGCTTTTTTACGTTTGGGATTGACTGATTTTGGCTCCCCTTGGTTCAAAATTTGGTTTTTTGGGGTCATCTTGCACGCGCGTTTGTTAAGGGAGAAAGGCAAAAAGTTTCTGCAAAAACGCAAGAAAAACTGAAAGCCAAAGCTGGAAACTTGTACAAACACTATTTGACTTCTGAGCCATCAAACATTGACATCTTCCAGAAAGTCAATAGTACACGTACGAACGAGCTATTTTGACTCGATAACCATCATGGTGAGGGTTGTCCGCACCTTGTCGATTCTTCGTATGTGCTCGGTTATGATGCGCTTGAGTTTGTCCATAGTTTCTCCGTTTACCTTTGCAACAATGTCATAGACTCCATACACCATTTGGGCTTCTTCCACTCCCTCAACTGCCCTAACTTCCTTCAGCACCTCTACCATCGAAGCAGGTTCAGTGGTTATGCAGACAAAGGCTACTGGCACTCAAATCTCCACCAAAACAACAACTATGTCACTACTGGTATTTTTCCGTGTCGTTTTTTGGCGCGCCAGCTTGTTGCTAATTCGATTGGTTTGTGTTAATTTCTGCTATCTTGCTAGCATGGTGATGGACCTGGTTTTTTCGGGTCTGTTCAGCCTTAAAGCTATCACTGCCGTCAGAAGCATAGCGATCATGCAGAGCAACGCCCGCTGGTTAGTGTGCGTACGAGGGTGAAGAATCAGGTTCACAGTTTGCTTGACAGGAACGGCTTTGCGACTGGGAAGTTTTCGGACTTGTTTGGTGAAGCGGGGATGGAGTGGCTGAAGGCTGTTGAGCTTTCAACGTTGGATCGGTTGATGCTGGATAATCATCTGGAGGGGGACCCTCCCTGTACACGAAACGTGCGCAAGCGATTTTAAAGCCTTACACCTGTCTTGAGAGAGGGAGGAGTAGTTGGTGCCGCCGTCCACTTTCAAAGTAACGCCAGAAGAGCTTGTACTCTTAAACGATTGCCTCTGCTCAAAAGCGTGCATACGCATATTCCAAATTCTTCTCGCCAACAGGAATCTTAACGTGTCGGCAATTTCGAGAAAAACAGGATGCAACAACAACCGCTGCATTGAACATCTCAAGAAAATGGTTAAGTTGGGCATTGTTCAAGAAGAGTTCTACGCGGGACGCCACTCATTCACCCTGAAAAAAGTGGATTTCACAGACCTTATGCAGCAAGCCATCAGCCTTCTGGAAGAAGATGAAGGGTGAAGCAAATTGGGAAAAAAGAGGACAAAGAAGGTTGTGGTTCACATTCCCTCGAATCTTCTAGAGGAGCTTGACAGAGAAATTTCAGGGGTCTATGCCAGCCGGAACGAAGCCATTAGGGCCGGAATAATCATGGTAGTGGAAGCAGAAAAAAGAAGATGCGCAGCAAAATAGCGTTATCCTTCTTCAGGAATAGAACAGTAATGTTGTAGCGTGCTTTTTGGGCAGCAGAATGTTGCGCCGACTTTGTCTCAGGCATCAAATGTTTTCCAGGCACATTCGTTGCACATTGAGACCCTTCTATTATAAGGCACCCTTAAGAAGGGAGATTTCTTCTTTACAAGAAAAGTCAGCAAGAAAGCTCCTGACTTTAGTCAGGAGATGAATTGCGTAAACCTTTAAAGTTCCTTTTGCGTACTGTTGATTTGTCGTTTGTAGCTGAAAATGCTTGAACGCATCGCATTGGTAGGGAGGGGCAACCCCGAACCGTCCTTCTCCGAAACCGCAAGGTGCAAGGGGAAGGAAGTCGCTTGTAGAAATCAAAGCCTCTGCTCCCGTCAGCGAACAGGAGTAAGTTTTGGTCGGTGAAGCAAGAACCTGAATAAATAGAATCTTCCGCGAAACGCTCTCCGAGTTGAGGCTGTGAGGAAGCAAAGGAAAGGAAAAGTGGAGGCTCGTACCTGAGCAGGAATCTCCTGCCTTCAGGCAGGAGAGGATGTCAATTTGATCCATATTTTTGTGGAACGGGCATGTTCTGTTGGCTATGCAGTATTCACAACTTAGGAGTACTGTTTTGGTTTGGCAATCAATCATTATTTGAGCGTACATATTCGGTAAACCTCGGGAGAAGCAACATACCGCATGAACCTTTCTTAAAGGCAGTGTGGTACAAAAAATTATGCGATTTGGCGTGTTTCTTAAAAGCAAAACAAAATTTAGCGAGTATGAGAACCTCCGCGTTTCTTCCTTTTTATTTTTAGCTGAACCATTGTTTCAGGTGATATAAAACGGTAAACATCATTGAGGATTGGGATGTTCTCGAAGAGTACTCTGGAGAAAAATTGGGTTTCTACCAGCTTCTGGAGAATGATGGAAAGTTTGAGGTTAGGGTTCAAACCGGGCGAGTTGGATTCAGGAGGGAGTTTGATAAGGGTGAGGATCCTCTCTTGATTCGTATCTTGGACTTTTGTAGACGGCGCCGGTACATTCGGATTAGCTCGACGGTTTCAGATGACTTCTTCTTCAAGTAGCTGGCTCAGGCCATCGCCCATAGAGTATGTTTCTTATGGCGTCTCTGTAGGATTCGTCGACGCTGACGTAGGGGCTTTTCCCGCTATCTACCCAATTTTTTATGAGGTTGTAGTCTTCGGCTGGGACGCTGGCGCCCTTGTAGATCTTGTTTTTGCGCCTACGTGCGGGCATGTTTTTCCCTCAGGTTGTAGTGTTCTATGAGCATTCGACCTGCGCTGGTGCAGAGCCCTCCAACGGTCTCGTAGGGCTGGTTCGGTTTTGAGACAATTTTCTCTATTTCCTCGTATAGGGGTTTGGGCATATGTATTAGTTTGTGGTGGCCGGGCATCATTTTTGCTCCTGTCGTAGAATAGTGTATTTGATACCTCTCTTTAGGGGGTGTTCAATACTATTCTAAAGGGTGTATTTAATACCGTATTTAAGGGTATACTACATATAGTATACGCATTTATATTTTTCCTAGGCGTTGAACTCATTACCTCACTCGTAGGATAGTGAAATGATGAAAAACAAGGAAACCAACCCTGACTTAAAAATAAGGTTGCGCGTTCCCCACATCTTGCTGCAATATTTCGACGAAGCAATCCAGGGGACTTTTCCATCCCGCAACGAAGCTATCAGGCGAGGCATGAACCTTGTCCTCGAAGAAATAAAACAACTCAACGCCCAAACCTTCAAGACTGGTTCAGCCGGTTCTGGGTCTAAGCATTTTTCAGAAAACGACCCTGCGGTTCGATCAGTTAAGGCCATGGGGAATTGATCTTGACTCATATTCCTGTTAGTCAGATATCAACTCCAAAGAATTCGAGTAAGGTAGTCGCCGAGGCTGCTTACGCTGTACTTGATGTTAGGCTGGCGTTGCGCCAGCGTGCTAAGGAGTTGAATCTCGAAAATCATTTGCGATCTTTGCAGTTGGCGCTCCACGCTGATTCCGAAAAGGTTTGGAACATGACCCTGTGGTACTGGTAGCAAGGGAGGGTTTTGATGAGCGAATTTGATAGGTGCCCTGAATGTGGAAGCACGAGTGTACTGCATGATTGTGACAGTGGCGAAGTGGTGTGTAGGGGTTGTGGTTTGGTGTTGGGTGTAGGTGAGTTTGCGCCTCCAGCGGAACGCGTACCAAAGCTCGAACCGAATAGTCCTTTCGCATATACGAGTTTTGCAGTGGGCACGGAGATCGAGTCTACGCAGCGCACCGAGCTAAACGTAGCACAGGACGTGGACCGAGTGATACAGAAGCTAGAGTTGCCACGTAGCCTGCAGCAGGTAGCGATTAATTATGTACGTAAAATTAGGCGTTTGATGCGGCATCAGAAAGATACGAAAATCCGGCTTAGCCGAATGGAGCTAACCGTGGTGTCTGTTTGGAACGCCGTTAAGGTTTCGAATTACCCGTTGAGCGCAGATGAGTATGTCAAAAAGCTTCACGGTGTCTTCGATGTTGAGAATCTGATGAAGATTGAGAAGAGAGCAAGCGTCTTCGTGAAGATTGAGAATAGGGTTCCAGACGCGGATCTTGTGATTGGTCACATTACCAGGATAGCTGCCAAGCTCGAAGGCGTAGTTGACTGCGCATATGTAAATAAGGTGGGTAGCTATGCCGTGCAAATCGTTTTGGCTAATCCCGGTGTCATAACGAATCGGAAGGCAAATTTGGTTGCTGCCTCGGCGTTGTTGGCTGCGGATGAATTGCTCGGGAAACGGTTGCATGTGAAGATGGTGGCGGAGGCAGCGAATGCTGGAACGGGCAGTGTATCCGAGTTGATGCCGACTTGCAAAAAGTATGCGCCTCCCGTGCCTAAGGAGTGTGCTGCGCTCAAGTTTAGCAGTTACTTGCTAAAGGAGATGAATTCTGGTGTTAAAGCTTAACTTGGGTCAGATTAGGCCAAACCCGTGGAACTGCAATTTCCTCAGTCCCCAAGAAAGGGCGGGTCTTAAGGCGCGGCTGAAAGAGGATGGTCCGGAAAAGACGCCTGAGGTCGTGGTTAGAAAAACAGGGGATGTGTATGAACTTGTTGATGGGGAGCAGCGTTGGGAGATAGCGGGAGAACTTGGTTGGGAATTCATACGTGCGATGGAAAGGTGCGCTGATGACCTGCAAGCTAAGGCACTTTGTGTTGGCTATAACCGTTGGAGAGGGCGGCTAAACTGGTTCAAGCTATACGACGTCATGGAAAAGGATGTTGATGCAGGTGTTAACGTCTACGAGGCTTACAGTGGAGCTCTATCGAGTAAGGAGATTGAGAGTGTTCTCTCACTTGGCAACATAGTTCCTGAAGCGCGAGGAGTCCTTGAGGAATCAGCGAAGAAGTATCCTGAGATCACGCTTGAACATTTGCATCTGCTTTCGTTATTCCCAAGTGGTCAACAAGGAAGCCTAGTGGAGAAGTTCAAGTCGCCCGTGGTTGCTCAAGCATTGTTGCAGGCGTTGAATCCGTTTCTGCCCAAAAATCAGCCTCAACCTTCCGCTAAAGAGCCTGCTCAACAATCGCAGATAGCATCCCAGAGAAGCCTAACCGTCAGCAACCCTATGTCCGAAAGCCCAGCCAGATCAACACTTCCGATGCGTTCATTTCCGCATAGATCCGAATCATCCAAAGAGAAGGAGCAGCTGCCGAACCTGCAGCGAACATTTTCGCAGTCGTCGAAGCTGCCTGATAAACCCGAAGCGCCTGATCAAGCTGCGCCGCAGACAACAGATGCAGGGATAACAGAGAAGCCTGAAAGGAAACCGGAGGTGCATCAGGCTCTGCTAATAGATATGGCTTATGACTGTGAGTGCGGGCGTCATTATCGAGTGAGTTTTAAGAACATGTTTGTTGTGGTGCAGAAGGAAAATGAGTTGTTTGAGCATGTTGACATGAAACCCCGCACTTTCCAGGTACACTGTGGCAAATGCAATTCTGAGCATGAGTTCGCTGTTGACGGAGCTGAAGGCGAGACAAAACAGGTTTTCTGCAGACGCTGCAAGCCTCTTCCAAGGAAGGGAATCTTAGATGTTAACACTGGAGAAGTCACGTGGCTTGACTAAACTAGGCCGGCTGGAAAAGAGCATACTTTTACTGATGCTGAAGAGCGATGACCCGCCTGGCAAACCCAACCCAGTGTGGTTTGACATATACAGTGAGTTTGGGATAAACTACAATTCTCTTCCCAAAAAGTATCAGTCAAAGTTTCGAGAAGAGAGAAATCTTAGGATGTCAATTCACCGCCTAGCCAAAAAGGGCTTAGTCAGGCCAGTATCCATCGTGCCAAATGGCTGCTCTTTAACTGACCCAAGAGGTTATGGCTACAGCTTTTACAGCTTAACCCAGACGGGGCATCAAGCGGCAGAGAAAATTCGCTGGGACGAAAACGCGACAAAAAGCCAAATAGACTTAGAAGAAACGATGAAGCTGCTTAGAGTGCGAGGCGCCAAGCTAGTCACAATAAGCCAGGTACGGGAGATGCTATGGCAACGGTCACACGACAAATTCGCAAACAGGGAAGAGTTTGAGAAATATTGGAACGAGCACAGGTTAGGCTTTTCGCTAAAGAAGTATGTGTCCGAACGAACACGTATTAGCAGAAAAGATGCAAGAAGAAAGTACCAATTAGCCCTGTGACACGAAAAGGGCTAAACGCGGCACTTAGTGCCTCGTTTTGAGGAGATCGTGTCACGCCATAGGTCACGCAGTTGCGTGTTCAAAAGATGCCTTTTTTCTTGTCTTAAAATGAAGGTTCGTCAAGGCGGCTTGCATGTGTCCAACGGCTGCTACCCCGAAACTTGCCGCGAGGCATGCAGGAAAGTTGAATGGAGAACCCTGGAACAGGTAGTTGTAAAGCGTCTGCAAGGGGAACAGAGCAAAGAACAGTAGTATGGGAATTTCAAAGATTACTGGGAAAACTGCTGAGGCTTTTTTGAAGCCAAGTTTTTCTGTGAGCCAAATGAAAACTTTGTTTCTCTCGTTTTGGCTGAACTTGCCCGGATTTTCCAGGTAAAACTTGTGCGTGGAAAAGATGTCAAATGCCAATGAAAGGACCCAAAATGCGACAAGCATCCATTGGATTTGTGGGAGGAACACGGATAGAAAAAGGAAGAACGGTATGAGGACCAAAAGAGTGAGTATCCATTGGAGCAGCATTTTTCAAGCCTGAATTATCATGGGTCCGGTGGTGTGTCGTGGCTTTGAGGTTTGGTGTGGGCGAGTTGTATTCCGCCGTAGATTATGCCTGCTATGACTACGACGACGCCTATGTACATCAACAGGTTAAGCAGATTGTCTACTGCGTTGATCAGTTCTGCCGGTAAGTTGCCGTTGTTGTTCGGGTTCCATCCTGTAGCCCAGTATGCAAGCGGTTTGGCTATCGCCATTAGCACTCCTGCTATGATGCAGCCTGCTAGAACTTTTTGAGCTTTGGCTTGTTCTTCTGGACCCTCGGCCCTGACCAGCTGCAACCCAAAGTAGACAATCAAAGCTGTGGCGAACACCGTGAGGAGCGCTGGCAACGCCTCTGGTGGAAGAATGCGCAAAACTGGTAAAGCTAAAGTGGGCGTCAACTCTTAGTAGACCTCCTTTGAGCTGTCTACGCGTGTGGCTATCTTTTTGATTTTTGACGTTTGTTCTATTAGCTTAAGCATAGATGTAACCTCTCCAAGAATTGGGTTTTGAGGATTTTTAAAAGGCGAATTTGGAACCTTAAGGTCTTTTGTGGGAGTTAACACTGTGATTCTTTGTCTTCAGGGTCTTCCTTTTTTGGCTGCATAAGCTCCCATTCTTTGACATCGAGTTTGAGCACTCTGCCTTTCAGTTTCCGAAGGTTTTTCACGGCTGTCTCAGCCCAAAAGGCATTACTGTTTTTTAGCGTCACGTGCAGGTTGCCCTCGGCATCCAAATCTGCGTCTAGAATCTTCCCAATTATTCTGAACTCGTTCGTGTCCTGCATTTTCTGCACCAAAAAGAAGGGAGCACGCAAAATTTTAAACGCCCGGGTCCCAAGCCCAAGCTTTTAAATTGCGAAGTACACTTACTTTTGATGATTTGGAATGCTTAAAATTGCTCTTTCGCAGATTTTCGACTGCCAACCCGATGGGGAAGCCCACGCCCTCATGGTTCAATACCCCAACATGGTTAAGTGGTGGATCAATCGTGCTGAAGAGTTCTCTGAAGGGGCCTTCAACAAGTTCAGAAACCAATTTTACGAAGATTGGAAGAAAGAATGGAAAGGCTACAACAGTCAACATGCACAGACAAGCAGCCTAGTTGCCTACAGCGCTCTACAACTTTGGAAAGGGGATGCTGAAAGAAGTAAGCCGCTAGAGCTGAAATGGAACTTTGCCGTCATTAGTCCTAGAATAGTTAAGATTGAAGACGGCACGCTGGTCTTTCCAACTAAGATTCCAAAAAAGGCTCATGTGAAGCTTATCCCCGAAAATCCGCGCCAACAAGCGCTCCTTGAACAGGCACAAAATGCACATTGGCAAGTTGGTCAGTCTATCTTAACGCCTGAGTGGTGCTCCATACCCTTTACAAGATACTTGGACTTGACCTCAGAGAAAGACCGAATCATAAGAGAACTTTTGTCGGCAAAAACAAAATGAGCCCAACGGCATGGGTTGTCAATAATTTTTCTGAGGGTCACAACTGTTTTTCTTGCTTAGGTTGAGTTGATTCGTGAAAGGTTTAAGTGTATGTACCTAAGTACATAATATTATGTACTTAGAACCCTTATCGAAAACATCGGTTGAAATACTGGCGTATTTAAGCTCAAGGATTCGTGAAAGCTTTACTGTGCGGCAAATTGCTGATGCGATAGGGAAAGATTATAAAATTTCGCATACAATGACCATGCGTCTAGCGAAGCAGAATTACATAGTTGCGGAGAAGAGACGCCCAGTCACATACTGCAGCTTGAACCTAAAAGGTAATTCTTCACTTCTTGCTTATATAGAAGGAATTCGAGCTAGCCGATTTTTCGCTAAACATCGCAACTCAGAAATCCTTGTCGGCGATTTATTGTCAAAGATTGCTTCGCCATTCTTCATTATCATTCTCTTCGGCTCTCACGTAAAGGGAACTGCATCAGAAAAGTCTGACTTAGACATCATTTTTGTCATCCCTGACAGGAAGTTTGAAAAAGAAGTAACGTCGGCGGTCGGTTCCGTCGAGCGTATCAGCCCAATAGGCATCCATGAAACAGTACTTACAAACGACGAATTCGCGGATCTTTTAAAGCAGAAAACACCCAATGTTGCGTGGGAAGCCGTTGATAACAGAATTGTTCCATATGGGGCACAGATGTTATTCAAGATGCTGGAGGTAGTCTTGTGATTGACAAAGAAAGGCTCAACGAAGCGAAGAGAAACGTGAAGGTATACGTTGATGATGGATTGTTGAAGATTGGTGACAAGGATGCACCTAGATTTGTCGACTTTTTCATGGCTAACGCTGAATCTTCTCTGCGTACTGCCTCAATTTTGCAAGAAATATCGGATGAGAATTCTCTGAAAGAAACGTTGAGAGTAGGCTTGGATTTCGAGTCGTATCTGTGGGTAATCGTATCTTCGTATTATTCGATGTTCTACGCAGCAACTGCCATTTTGGCAAAGCAGTGTGTTAAAGCCACAGGTCAAATAGTCCATAAGGTGACGGCAGACGCGCTCATACACTTTTTCGGGTCGAACGAAAAGCTGGCTAGACTACTTGAGCAATATGAAGAGGCGCAGATCGTTGGGTTGGAACTGGTTGGTAGAGAAGAGTTGATGAAGCGGATGCAGAAGAAAGCCGATGAGTTAATCATTGCCTATGAGGGCGAGCGGAAGAAGCGCAGCAAGTTTCAGTATGATATCGGTGTTCAAGCAAAAAGAGGATATGCGCAGACTTCGCTTGAGCGGGCAAAAGATTTTGTGTTCGAAATACGCAAGCTCATCAAGTCCTGAGCGAGATTTCTTCTTTGGATCTACTTGCTACGGATAGAACCTGTATATGCTTAAGGGTTGGTAGCCGTTTGGGGCGCTGGTCATGCTGAAGTCTATCGCGTAAACATCTGAAGCAATGAGTCCAACGTATATCTGAGTGTTGAAAGAGCCGCCAGAACCCGTTGTCGTATCTGCGCTTCGCTCTAGAACACCGCCGGGATTCCAAGTTGTATGCAATCCAACGCCACTTATCTGAGTGCCATGCACTGAAGCTACTGTACCGCTTGCCCAGTACCCTACACTGAAGCCATTCGTGCCAAGACCTCCCGCAAGGTTTTGGAAGGTTAAGGGCGTCTTGTAAGTAGCAGTGTACGTTGTCGGTCCGGAGATGCTTATCGATCTCACTGGGCTTGTTTCTCCGTCGCTCCACCCGTAGAAGTTCGTGGTGTAGCCGAAAGCGTTTGTGGTTTGCATGACTGCTAAGTAGTAAGATCCAGGCTGGACTTGGAACGTGATCATTCCGTTGGAGTCGGTTGAACCGCTGGCATACAAAGTCTGCTGCAACGTATAGACGTAAACGCTTGCTCCGCTCACAGCATAGCCCTGATAGTCTTTTGTGTTTACGGTTAATGGAACGGTGGCTACTGAAAATACTGCTTGGAGCGTGGTTGGGTTGGAAACGGTTATGGGGTTGGTTGTGCTTGTGCCGCCGTTGATGTTCCAGTAGTTGAAGCTGTATCCGGAGTTTGCTGTGGCTGTGAAGCTTGTGCTTGGAAGGTACCATCCTGAGCTCGGGGAGGCTGAACCGCCGCTTGATGATGCCACGTTAACGTATATGTAGCGTGTGTAGTAGCCGGTTATGCTGCCTCCGCTGGCTGGAACAGTTATGGACCCGCTGACTGTGGTTGGCAGGTCATTGTTGCTTGTGCAGTAGCTCCATGCGTATCCGGTGTCTATGCCGCTTATGTAGGTTGATTCGTCGGTTTGGAAGCTTGTCCACGCATATGCGTGCTGTGAGCCCACGGTCCATGTGAAGCTGAGGGGTAAGTTGGTGACTGAGTAGCTTATGCCGTCAACAGTTACGGGGATTCCGCTGCTACCCACGCCTGAGATGTAGAAGCGTACTGTCGTCGTTGGCGGGGGAGTAACCGTTAGCGTGTATATTGCCGACTGTATGTATCCTCCGCTTGAGCCATAGACTATTATGGTGTAGGTTCCTGCGGGAGCGTTTGAAACCGACAGTGTACTGGTGAAGTACGGGTTTGGTGTTCCTGAGGCTGGGCTGAGGCTTGCAGGTGCTCCTCCAGTGCTCATGCTTAAACTGACAGGTTGCGGGGTTCCGCTGACGCGAGAGACTGTGACTGTGGCGGTTACGCTGCCGCTACCTGCGACTATCGAACCGCTGGTCGGGTTAACTGAAACTACAAAGTCGAACGGCTGTGCTGTCACCGTTAATGTGTAAGTGGCTATTCTTGTTAATCCTCCGCCAGTTCCTGTTATTGTTATGACGTAGGTTCCTGTGGGTGTTGCAGTCGAAGTTGTAATTGTCAGTGTGCTGGTGAAGGTTGGGAATCCCGATGTTGGGGTTAAGGTTGCGGATGCTCCATTTGGGAGTCCCGAGGCTGAAAGGCTGACTTGTTGTGTCGAACCTGAAATTAATGATGCGGTGACGGTTGCTGTTGTGCTTGCTCCCTGCTGTACTGTTCCGCTTGAGGGTGAGGTTGAGACTGCGAAGTCGAATGGCTGTGGCGTTGGCGTGGGAGTCGGGGTG
>CAYGJP010000049.1:0-12397 GCA_964350175.1 uncultured Candidatus Bathyarchaeia archaeon | reverse complement strand
GTTGTTAGGTAGTGGATAGTGCGTTGCTTTTGTCACTTCTTGGTTTGGGCTTTGTGGTTGAGGATTGTTTTTTCGGTGATGTCTGCGAGTTTTTTGGGGTTTTTTAGTGCGTCTGCGTATGGTGTGGCTAAGCTTATTTTTTCGGTGTTGTAGGGTCCGCTGAAAGCTAAGATAGGTTTGTACGTTGCCAACGCCGTTGATGCTTCTTCTTGGGATGTGACGACAACGATTTTTGGGATGCTGGTTTTTTTGGCGACAACTCTTTTGAACCCTTCAATTAGGATTACGTCGCTGCCTTTGCATTTTTTCAGCAACGCCGACAGCGGCACGTTTTGTGTTGAGCCTCTTTCTATGGTGGCGACTTCGTTTGGTCCTATGGCGACGACTGTTTTAGCTCCATGCTGGGCGAATCTATAGGTGTCTTTTCCTTTTGTGTCTATGGTGAAGTCTGGTTCGCTGATGTGTTTTAGGGCTGCGACGCTGTAGCTTCGGTTTGTGAGTTCTTGGATGAGGTTTTCGGTGGTGGTTGTTTTGCCGACTTTTTTGCCGCCTACGATTGCGATGACTGTTTGTTTCAAGTTTTCATTTCTTCCTTGAAGATTTCTTCGAGCATTTTCTTGTTCACATGCAGTTGTTCAGCGAGGCCTTTGACCATTTTGACGTAAATCCTAAAGAGGTTCTGCATGATTTCCGCTTTTTCTTTCTCTGATATTTCTTCTTCATCTGCCATCAAAAGGGCGAACCATTTGCCCAAGTCCGTGAGCTGGTAGGCTTTAACCCAGACGATTCTGCCTTCTTTGTCGTTTTTCTCCATGGCTTCGTCTAAAACGCAGAGTTTGGTGAGAGTTTTGAGATTTCCAATTATGGTTTTGTTTGAATAGTTAAGTTTTTGAACGAGGTCTCTTTGGTAAATGTTTTTATCTATTCCCTGTTTAAGCGAAAAGTTGAGAACGTCGACGGCTGCTTTGGAGCCGAAGATGGCGCTGAGAACCTTATTTTTTTCCTCGGCTGGAAGAAATACTACATAAGGATGTAAATTTGCGTTCATATGTACTCTAATTTCAAATCTATTGCGTTCTTGCCATTTAAGGTTACTTCTATGCGTCATCATGGTTTTTTGTAATGTTTCAACTGTGGTTATTGCATTGGTGAATTGAAGTTTTTGGCGCGATATCCTTTTATGTTTGTTCTCTCGGTTTCTAGAGTTAATAGTACATACGTCATATTTATTGAATACAAACAACCTTGAGGAAGTGGAATACATGAAAAAACTATTGACACTCTTTTCGGTGGGCGTTTTGATAGTGCTGTCTACAGTTTCCTCTGTGTCTGCTGCTCCCTGGGTGTACCCCGCAAGTGAAGCAAACCCCACAGCTACGGCATACTGGATGACGCCGTTAATGCCTGGAACAAACACCATCCGTTTGGTTTTGTGGAATCACGCTAACAAAGACAACTATGTGAATGGCAAATTCGTCATAGCAATCAAGTCTGGTTTGAGCCAAGTTACCGTTGACAGTGTGAAAGTTGCAGGTGTACCTTTAGCTTTGGCTGTTGAGGACTTAACTGGAACAACAACCCCTGGTCACCCGTTTCCACCTGGTGGCATATTTCCTTCCCCTTGGAAGCAATATAACCTCGCTGGCTTGACCGAGTGGGCAAGCACGGATGGCTGGCAAGGTTTAGGCGACACAAGCGGAGTCAAAGTAGACGTTCAGGTCACTGTGGCTGGTGCTCCCACAAACGTGCAACTGTACTTCCTGTCATGGGGATACGACCAGAAAAGCAACGGCGCCTTAAAGACATCGGATACCCCCTACTCACATATGACCCAAACATACAGCATGTCTCTCCACGTTGTTCCCGAAAGCCCCTTAGGCGCCTTGACAGCTGTTGTGTCGATGCTGTTGGCGTTCGGCGCATACTCCATAATCCGTAAGCGCAAACCGCGGCAGTAAACCCCCAGTGTTTTCTAACGTTTTTAACAAACTATCCAAAAAGCTTCTACTTTGTAGCGTCATCTTGTCATGCAATTTGAAAATTCTTTTTTCCACTTTGGCTAATTCTAGGAATCGTAATTACGAATTTTGCTCCTTTGCCCAGTTCGCCAGTTTCTTGGATTTGCCAGCCGTAAACGTCAATCATCTTCTTTGACAGGAACAAGCCAAAGCCTGTGCTGCCCCCAGTGCTAAAGCCCTCTTTGAAGAGATTTGATTTGTTCTCAGCGGAGATGCCTGCGCCGTCATCTTCATAAGTCAACCGTAAATCGCTTGTCTCTGTTTTCTCATAGTGTATTTTTGTTGTTGTGGTTTTTTTGCCGTATTTTCTTGTGTTGTCAACTAAATTGTAGAATAGCTGCCTCAGAAATGAATCCGCCAAAACCACTAACCCCTGGCAATCATTAATCACAATGAAAGTTAAGCCAGAAAAAAGTGCAGTAGCCTCGTTTATCGCCTTCTCCACGTCAACATAAGTTAGCTCTTCAACGCCCAACTGCTCATACATCTTAGCGAAGTCAAAAATTGCCACAATATCTTTGGTAGCCTGCTCCATAGTGCTAAGCGCATCTACGATATCTGCTTGATCCGCATGCCTCTTTTTAATCAAGTAGGCATTTCCAGTTACGGCGGAAAGCTTGTTTCGAACATCATGCCTAGTCAATCCTCCCACGACACGCAGTTTTTCATTCATCATTTCCAGTTTGGCATGGCTTTTTTTCAGGTTTTCTTCAGCTTTCTTGCGTTCAGTCGTGTCTGCCACTAAGGCAAGTGTTCCAATGTAGTTTCCTTTGTCATCTTGGATCAATGAAGCCGCTACATTTGTATAGATGCGGGTTCCGTCTTTGCGAATAAACTCAAACTCGCATTGACTCTGGCTACCTAGTTTGCAGCCTTCCAAATTGTCTTGTGCAAGTTCGATGTCTGGTTTATCCAAAAATGCGACTATGTTCTTGCCCATCATTTCGCTTTCAGCGTATCCTAGCATCTTAGCCATTTGGGGATTAACAAAAATAGTGTAATTATCATTGTCTAGTGCCCAGATTCCCTCGTGCGCAAGTTCAACCAACTGACGATACTGTGCTTCGCTTTTTATCAAAGCCCGCTCCACTTTCTTAGCCTCCGTTACGTCCCGATAGATACTGTGGAGAAGTGTTTTTCCAGATAACTCAATGACCTGCGCAGTTATGATGACGTCTCTAACTTCCCCGTTCTTGGTGCGGTGTTTGGCTTCAAATTCGGCGCTGCCTTCTTCCAATATCTGTGCCATCCTATCTTTAGTTTCAACTTGCGTCTCAATTGCTTTGTAATCATAAATGCGGAGTTTTGCGAATTCCTCTCTGGAATAGCCTAGTTGTGCATGGGCTACTTCATTGAACTCAACAGGCGTGGCCGTTTTAGGGTCGATGATTAGAATACCCAATGGCGCCTGATCAAACAACGCATGATAACGTTTTTCAGCTTCTTGTACCATTCTTTCCATTTGCTTTCGTTCTGTGATGTCTCTGCCCACGTGAATTATAACTGTTTTTCCTTCAGGGCTTTTCACAGTGCGAGCCGAGACTTCCACAATTTGTTTTTTGTTGTTTCCATCAAAGTGCGTGTGTTCAACCGTAACGGTTCTTTTTGTTTCTAGCACTTCTCGAATTGGGCAAACATGTTCTGGGGCTTCGCATGGTGTCGACCTGTGATGTGTCATTTCGTAGCAAGTTTTGCCGATCAGATCTTCTTTTTTCAAATTTAGTTGCTTTAGTGCAGTTGCATTAACACTGATTATAGAGTAGTCATCGGGATCAATTACTAGAAGCGCATCACCGAGTGAATCAACTATCCTTTCGTAGAATTCTTTCAAATTCCTCAGTTTTTCTCCAGCCTTTTTTCGCTGGGTGATATCAATAGACAGTATAAAAATGCCTTCAGGCACAGGCTGAATACTCAGTTCAAACCAGCCTTTTTTGCCGTCGGGGTACGTAAATTCATTTTCCATATGGATGGGCACGTGTTCCTTCATGCATCTCTGAAATTGCGAAAACAGTACCGTCTTTTCAATGCATGGATACACTTCCATTATTGTCTTGCCCAGCATGTTCTCCTTCGCGGTGTGCCCATGAATAGCGCTGGCGTCGTTAACGTATAGATAACGCCAGTCGTAGCTGATTATCTGACAGCCCTCCATCATGTTGTCAAGCGTTTCTCGGAGACGTTTCTCAGATACTCGTAGCTGCTCCTCAGCTTTCCTTTGTTCGGTTATATCTCGTATTCTGCCTACTAAGCCTATGATCTTGCCTTTTTCATCCGTAACCCTCTGCTTAACTACAGAGAACACCTTTCCGTCAAATGTCTCCTCTGTGGAAACAAACCCAAGTTGCAGTGCCTTCCATTCAACTTCACTGCTACCCTGCGCGGCTTCTCTTGGCATGAAATCAAAATCCGTCTTTCCAATAGCCTCTTCTGGCTTCAGTTTGAAAAATGATTCAAACGCTTCGCTGTTTGCAACGTATTTAAAATCCTTGTCTTTATAAAAGGCAATGTCAGGTAAAGAGTGGAGTATGCGTCTAAGCTTCTCTTCATTTACTTCTAAATTTTTAGTTTTATCCTCCACTTTCTTCTTCAATTGCTTCTGTGGCATGCTCATTCGACCCATTCGGGTATATGATATCTTAGTATATTCCATGTGCACTATATTAAAAATCCGCACTTATGCCCAACGTAAAATACACAACTAAACGGGAAGCTGCGCGTCATGTGTATAGCGCGTTTATTTCTAATCAGATTTATGAACATTGTGAGTACATAGCCTGCAAATAATAGATTGCGACGTTAACACACGCATGCATCTGTTTGCATTGCATACTTCTTGGCTTTTCTGTTTTTCCTAGGCTGAACTAACTTTAAGGTTTGACCTTGGCGTGACGAAATGCAGTAATAGTTGTGTACGCAGGAGCACGTTTCTGCAATTAGGCGTGGCTGAGAAATCATTGTAATGATGTGGGCATGAGCCGCAGCCGCAATGGTGCAATAACTTTTTTAGGCTTAGGCTTTACACTTATCGCGGTGCATCAAAACGTCCTCAACAACCAGCTGGGTTCCCACTGACGGAGACACCTTCGTAACCAAAGAAGGCTTCATATTCAACACTCTGGGCTACGAGCATCCCCCAGAAACCGTTTTCGCGTTCCTCAAATACATCCCTGCAGAGTACCAAAAACTTTTCAACGTGGAGATGCTGGAGCGCACATGGAAGCTCGGCGACAAGACGCTTTTCCGCGCAGAAAAACTCTACACCGCAGAAAACTACAAGTCTTTTGTTGAAACGTTCCGCAAGAACTTTCCAGCATACCTCTACTACTGCCATTTGCGGCACAAGGAGTTAATCAGTGCGCCGATTAACCGCATCGAAAAAGTCTTCATCCCAAAAGAGCGTTTGCAAGCTTTGATGAAGGTGGAGAAGCTTGACCGCATCCAAACAATGGCGCTAGAACTTGTCGGCATGATTTCTAAAGAGTCAGGCGTAGGCATGGACGATTTTGGAATCCACGGCTCCATAGCCTTGAACATGCACAGCGAAGAGAGCGACATAGACTTTGTTGTGTTGGGTTCAGAGAACTTCCGCAAAGTTGAAGCCACACTAGACCGCCTTGTTGATGCAGGAACGCTGCGCTACCTTTTCGGTAACCGTTTAGATAAGGCAAGAAAGTTCAAGGGCAAATACAAAGACAAAATCTGGATGTACACCGCCACGCGCAAGCCTGAAGAGTTCCCGCCGCCCTATGGCACACTGCGTTTTTCAGCTATGTATCCTGTGAAGTTTGAGTGCACCGTGAGCGACGATTCAGAAGCCATCTTCCGCCCCGCCATATACAAATTCACAGACTACACGCCTTTAGACGAGAAATCCGCGATTCCCGCTGACCGAATGCCTGCCTGCATCCTCTCAAATATTGGGTGCTATCGAAACGTTGCCCGCAAAGGCGACCGCATAAAAGTTTCAGGTGTTCTTGAGCGGATAGAGTCGAACAAGACAGGCGAGGTTTCCTACCAAGTTGTCGTGGGCACGGCGACCACGGAGGAAGAATACGTTTGCCCCATTTGAAGCTGCGAGACCGCGACAGCATAGTCACCAAAGAAGGCTTAATTTTCCGCGTCTTCGGCTACAGCCACCCAGCCAACGCCTACATCTGCGACGCAGAATACGCCAGCGCAGACATCTTCAAATCAGCCGACCCCCGCGCGCCCCGAGATGGTGCAGGCAAAAGCAGCGTCTTCTACAAGTTTTACGACGACGAAGGCTGGAAATTCATCCATCAAAACTACCCGCAGTACACAATTCAGCATGAGATGCTCGGAGTAAAAGTCTTAGGCGTAAACCACACAGATATCGCCAAGACACGCCAACCCCCCGAACGGCTGCTGGAACTTGCCGACATGGAACCCACAGACAAACTGCACGCCGCCACACTACAAGTCTTAACCGTTGCACTGGAACGCACTGGCTTGTCAGTTGAGAACTTCGGCGTCTTCGGTTCTATGCTGCATGGTTTTCATCATCCTGACTACTCCGACATTGACCTGCTCATTTACGGCGTAGAGCAAAATGCAGAGATGCGCGAAGCCCTCGAAGCGCTTTACGCGGAAAAAGATTCGGGGTTCAGCAACGAATTCGACACCGACGCCGCCATAGCAGGCAAAAAATGGAGATTCAAAAATTTCAGCCAAAAAGAATTTCTGTGGCACCAGAAACGCAAATTCATCTACGGCTTATACGACAATAAAGCAAACGGGCGCATAATCAAAGCCGAGTTTGAACCTGTAAAAGACTGGAGCGAAATCGTCAGCGAATACAACCCGCAAACCCGTATCGTGCGCAAAGACTGGGTACGAATCAAAGCCCGCGTCGTCTCAGATGTTGATGCGCCGTTTATTCCATCGGTCTACGGCATAGAACCACTTGAAGTGTTAAGTGGACCAAGAACTGCGCTGGAAGCTGTCCGCGTGATTTCCTACATGGAGGAGTTTAGGCAGCAGGCGCAAAAAGACGAAACCATAATCGTCGAAGGCAGCCTCGAAGAAGTCACATCGCCAAAAGGCAGCTTCCACCAAATCGCCCTAACTTATTGTCCACGTTACTACGAGCAAACCCTCAAAATCGCAAACCTACAGTGCCAGATGTAGCAGGTACGAGAAAGCTACAGGACACATAACTATACCACGAGCATGGCCACAACGCCTATGCGACGTAACCAAAGAAGAAGCAAAAGCCGAAGGCTTCAACAACCTCACAGAATTCCTAGAAACATGGAAAAAAATCAACGACTACCTAATCCCATGGCAAACCGTTAACGCCTATGAATTCCACAAGATAGCAGCCAAAACAATAGAATACACCAAAAATGTGGAAGCAAAAATGCAAACTTAAATTATTTATACTTAAAGCCAGCAAATAGCAATCGGCAAGTCTTATGACAGATGAACCTCTGCTTAAGGACTTACGATATCGACTGGTTTGCCAGTTTCTCGATTTCCTAATTCTAGGGAAACTAAAAGAGTCTAGCAAGCCTAAAAGCGGGCGATACCTCATCAACTACATTTATGATACGTTTGAAGTCTCAGTTGACGATGGACTTATGTTCAGTTTGCTTCTTATGATGGAAAGAAAAGGCTGGATACATGGTCGCAGCAAAGAAGCACACGGAAGAATAAACCGGTTTTTCAGATTAACTGAGGCTGGCGAAAAACGTTTGCACTGTTATCTGGAATGTAAAGAGGACGTTATCAATTTCATGAAGGTTCTGCTCGAAGGAAGAACTATACCGATTTCACATTAACTTTCTTTATTTCTTTTACCCATGGAAGTTTCGGTGGAAACTCCTCAAGGTATGCAAGCAATTTCTTCTCTATTGCTTTGTCAGAAAGTTTGTCGGCTTCTTCTACGAGAGAAGCTTCAATAATGACTTTTTTGGGCACGAAGCTCTCCACTCATTGTTTGGGTTAAGCCAACAAATTAACTTTATGAACGATACCGATTAATCGACAGTATAGACATCAGATTCAGATTTTATGGTCTTCAACCTTTCCAGAATAGGTAAACTTTTGTTTGCAGGAGAACCCCCAAAATACTGATAAGCTTCGAAAGACGCTCCAAATCTGCCTTCTCTATTCCTTCACGGTACAGTTTTGTGGTGCCATAAGGCGCATGACGGCAGTTTTCACTAAATTGCCCTAAACCTTTGAGAGCACCATGTAGTCCGCGGGCTTATTGCCGATAATGACCCTGTAGTGCTCACGTCCTTGCCGCTTATCCGTGACGCGTTCAACCTTGCCCTGCACTGTGACTTGTTCGTCTGTTTTTGCTTGTTCACAGAACCTGCCGCGGAAACTGGCAACCTCCGATATGCCCTCCAGTTTTGGTCCTTCCAGAATTTTGGCGTTTGCAATTTGGTAGCTGCAGGGCGTGAACAGTGCTTCTGAGTCATTTGCAACTGTGGCGGCTACTTTGGCGTATCCAGCATCCTCGTAGTAAACATCCCCATACTGCTCATCCACTTCATCCCAGTCCTTCACAAAACGCACAAAGTAGTCTACGCCGCTGTACATGCCTTGGAAGGCTTTGCGCATTTCGACCTTGGCGAAGTCTTCGAAGCTCATGTGGGTGTCCTTCGAACGAAAATCGAACAGCACCTGCAACTCCCCTTTAGTGTACGGTTTGAACTGTGAAGTCTCATCTTTCAGTAGGTTCTGCAGTGTTGCGTACGCTTTACGGCAGTTTTCCACGCCATACACGAGCGGGTCAATGTCGCTTTGCAGCGTGAACAACCCAGCCATAATTGAACCCGAAACGCCGATGCTGCTCCACGGAATGCCTGCGGCTTCTCTGAGCGTTTCGACCAGAGTCACGGCTTTGTGCTCCAAGTCTTCCAGTTTGCTGGCTGTGCGCAGCTTGGCGAGTCTTTCAACTGGGTCATAATGCTCCGTGATGGTTTCAACTGGGACTTCGCAGAGTGTCGCGCCAAACACGGGGTCAGGCACAATCAACTGCGGCGCATTCTGCTGCAAGTACTGGAAACGTTCGGCGAGGTTGTAAACTTTCCCGTACAGGTTTGTGCCTCTTCCGCGGGTGCCTTCAGGCGAGGGGATGTAGCGGGGGAACGCGATGACTTTGCCTTTTGGGTGCACTAAGCCTTTAACGTCGAAGATTACGTTGTCCTTTGTTCTTATTAGGTCGCCTTCCCGCGCACGCATAACAATCACACAAACGAAGCGTCTTTAATTGTTGTTAGCACTTTACACAACGCTAATAAACTTTTTCAACGGTACATGCACTCAGGTGCCAACACGCAAATGCCCCACACAGACAAAGCCAAACACATCTCCCAATGCCTACAACTGGCAATTCTGCTCGAAGTCAGCACCAACAAGCCCGGCAACGTAAACTTCACGGTGGGCTTTGAAGGCACGCGAGCAGAACATTTCCTCGCTTCAGCCGTGGCAGCGGCGCCGTCTTTTGAAGAAGCAGCAAACCGCGGCATAGCCATCGCAAACAAAACGCTTTCCGTCAGCAAAGCTGGAATTGGCGAAATCATAAAAGCATGCGTAACCGACATCGGCGCGTGGCAGAAAGGCGGCAACACACTCCTCGGCACCGTGATGCTGTTCGCGCCCATAGCTGTAGCGGCAGGCATGACCAAAACAACGAAAGACTTCACATTCGACATGTCGACGCTAAGAGCAAACGTGAAGTCTGCAGTGGAATCAACCACCGTCCAAGATGCTGTCCACCTTTACGAGGCGGTGAACATCGCTAACCCGAGCGGGCTCAACAAGTCAAACGAACTCGACGTGAACAACCCAGAATCCAAACAGCGCTTGCTCAAAGATAACGTTTCACTCTTCAAGGTTTTCCAAATAGGCGCCCCGTACGATGATGTGTGCTCCGAATGGGTCAACAACTACCCCATAACCTTCACAGAAGCATACCCGTACCTTATGGAGCAACTCCAGACAAAAGGCGACTTGAACCAAGCCATAGTGCACACTTTCCTGAAAATCCTCGCCGAACATCCAGACACGTTCATCGCCCGAAAAGCAGGCACACAAAAAGCCCAAGAAATCTCCAACGACGCCAAAGAAGCCCTGCAACTGGGCGGCTTAGAAACCCCAGCAGGACAAAAAAGCATCAGCAACTTAGACCTAAAACTTCGAGGTTCAGGAAATCGTCTAAACCCCGGAACAACCGCCGACATAACTGCGACTACTTTGGCGTTGTGTACTCTGAGCGGCTACAGACCTTAATTCGGTTTAAGCTAATTCTTTTGCTCGCGATTCACACCACAACTTGTCCGAACGCGCCCGCTCAGACAGGAAAACGCAACCACAACTCTCATGCACCTCAGCCTCAAACCCATAGTTTTTGGCGGCTTCCAAAAGCGCCTTCCTTCCAGCCACAACATGTTCAGAGAAAAGCTCAGATTTGAGTTGGTTCTTGAATCCGCTCAAGAGGCTTTTGCCTTCGTTTTCTCGGCTAAGAGCAGCCCAAAAAAACAACTCTTTCCCTTCAAAGTGGTCTGCGCAAGAAGAGAAAACCCTCGACGCCTCAACAAACTTGCCTTCTTGGCACAGCACAGATGCTTCTCTGAGGTGTTCCAATTCAGCAAGGGGTAGTGAACCTAAGTTAAGTCTAATGTTTTGTGTAACTGGGCCATCAACACAACGAGGCTGCAACCGCGCCAAGTCCTCCCGCGAGTTGATGTTGACGAAGCTTTTCAGTTCAGGGTCAAGAGCCATAATTTCTCCAACCGTGGAAACGAACAGAACTTTCAAGGCGCCTCGGATGATGTCGTCTGAGCGGGGGCGTTTTAGCTGGCACAGGGTGCTCGCAATTTCCAGCGCGCTTCCTCTTTCAAGAACCATGACCAGCGTTTCCAATCTGCCATTAGGACACACAGGAACGACGACACGGGAATCTTTTAACTCCCCAAACATGTACTCGATAACGGCAGGCTGAACCATAGGCATGTCACCGGGAAGCGTAATGCAAAACTCTGCCTCAACAGCTTTTAATCCCGTGTAAATAGCTACGAGGGGTCCGCCTAAATGGTCAATTTTCTCATCAACAAGTAACCTGACGTTGTTTATGCCGTTTTTTGCCAGAACACTGGTGTACTGGGCTTTGCGGGCGCCATCGTTTACACAAATCACAATTTCATCCACCACTTTGCGCAGGTTTTCCACAGCATGCACTATGAGCGGTTTCCCCGAAAGTTCAGCGAGGGCTTTGTCTTGCCAAGTTCCATTGTTTTCCTGAAACCTCTCTGCTTTTCCTCCCGCAAGTACAATTCCCGCCCGCTTAGTCATAATGGCACACCTTTTCAACGCATTAAGTGGCTTCTCAAGTTTACTGATGAGGTTTTAACTTAACTTATTTGGCTTTCCTTTTTAGCAGGAACTCTGCTTGGTCACAATAGTTAATATCGTCGCGGCACTTGAATCCTATACATTAATCAAAACGGACATGGTAGGCGTTAAACGTGGCACGCCAAGTCAATATAAAAAAACTCAGCCTTTCTACAGGGGAAACGCAGGATATCGTTGACTATGTTGCGGAAGAAAAACCTCTGCAACTATTCGTGAACACGACTTTTTGGGCAACCATCCTGTGTTCGCCCACCGACCTCAAAGAACTCGCCGTGGGGCATCTGCTCTCTGAAGGCGTAATTAAATCAACCGAAGAAATCGTCGAAATCACCCTTAAAGAATCCGAAGGCGCCTGCTACGTAAAACTAAAACCAGCCGTCAACGTTGATGACCGCGTGAGGCTTTCAAGGCTGCATGCACGCGTAATTCCATCCGCATGCGGAAGCGGCTCACCGTACCAGTACACTGGCAAAAACCCAAAAGTAGAGTCGAACCTGACGGTTAAAGCTCAAGTGGTATTTGAGGGTGTTAACCAGCTTAACTTCAAGGCTGAAGGCTTCAGGCAAACTGGCGGTCTCCACGTTGCAGCAATCTACAAGCCTGACGGTTCCATGGTTGCGTTAGCTGAAGACGTGGGCAGGCACAACGCCGTAGACAAAGTAATAGGCATAGCCGCCCTTAACAAGGTGGATTTTGGCTCGTGTTTTTTGGCTTTAAGTGGGCGCATGTCCGGCGATGTGGCTTTTAAGGCGGCAAAAGTTGGCTTACCCATCGTGGCCTCTCTTTCTGCTGCGCTTTCTTCAGGTATCGCCATGGCTGAAACGGCAAATCTGACTTTGGTTGGGTTTGTGCGGGGCAAACGTATGAACATCTACACGGGGTCAGAACGAATAACAATGTGACTGCAAAAGCCCCCTGCTCAGCGACCTCGGCCTGTTGGTTGATGTTGAAATTTACGTTTTTTTGAAACTTATTCTTAAATATAACCA
>CAYGJP010000048.1:0-12478 GCA_964350175.1 uncultured Candidatus Bathyarchaeia archaeon | reverse complement strand
GTGTAGTTGATGTACTCCTTGGGCATAGTGAAAAATGGTTCTTGAGATTGTGAAGGCAAGGGTGAAGCGTATTCTGGCAGAGGTGATGACAAGCTTGACATATCTGTAGGCTCCATTAGCGGGTAATTGTCTTGGCCAGAAACAAAGCTCACAAATCCATCTACTTTTTGGTCCCATTTGTACCCATTTACTATGTATGGGGCATCGCCTATGCCGTCTCTGTTGCTGTCTGTCCCATTATAATCGCCCCAGTAGTTACCTATGGTCCCGTTATCCCAAAGGGTGCCCTCTACACCATCATCAATATGGACCTTGCAGGAGTCCGCTGTGAAGGTGTTACCATAAAACGTATTGTTTACGGCGCCGTCTTGAAGCGCTACAGCGAACCCGTTATTTGCCATGTAGTTGCCGTAGATGGTGTTGTTTGAGCAGCTCCAAACTGTTCGAATAGCCTGACCGACAAATCCGGTTATGTTGTTTCCAAAGATCAGGTTGTTCGAACAGTTCCTGAAGAGGGCTATGCCTTCTCCTCCGGTGCGGTTTTGGTCTTGGCTTGGCAGGTTGGGAGACGGTGGCGGTCCTGAAATTTTGTTCCTTGCTATTATATTGGAGTCTGCTATGTCCATGGTTATCGGGTTACTTACTTCAATTGTGTTGTCTGATATTAGGTTTGATGAGCCTTCAAGGTCGATGCCGCCGCCGGTCAGAGTATTATTTCTTATCGTGTTGTCTGTGCCGTTGCAGGCAATAGCTATGCCTTGGGTGCTGAAGTTGTTGTTTTCGATTAGGACAAGTGAAGAGTCTTTGATTGCTATTCCTACGGGGGTGCCCATGGGGGCGGTTTCGTTGCTGAACATATTGTCGATGATGCTAATGTGTGAAGAGTTGGAGATCCTAACTCCCGTGGTGCACTTTTCAATGTTTAAGCGCATAATGGTTATGTTGTTTCGTCCTGTTATGATTATGCCGTTGTTTCCGGCATCATTGAAGTGTGGTGTAGTTCCCATCCAGCTTTCGTTTCCCTGAATCAAATAACCGGAACCATCAACAACAATGTTGTCGCGTTGAATTTCAATTGTGTAAAGGACTATGTTGCCCGTCAGTTTGTAGAGGCTATCTGACCTCTCGATGGTCGCGGTCGCTGGTTCAACGCTTCCGTCGTTTCTTATGTAGATTCGTGGGAGGTCTGGGCCAGGGTCTGGAAAAAAGTTTCCATGCGCCAAATCAATGAATTGCAAGCCAGCTATGGTTGAGAATAAGACTAAAAGAATCAAAACTGACAAAGAAAGTGACTTGATGTTCAAACTTTCACTTCCGTCAACCATTCATAGAAGGGTTGGCGTGCTATTTAGTTCTCCCTGAAGAACACCCATCACCTTAAGCACTAAATAATCTGAACGCACTGTATTGTGCTTGCTGAAGTGGAGAAAAAACCGATTTGAAAAACCCCTTGGTCGTGCCCGTGGAACAGTTGGCGCAGGAACCTTACGCGTCCGTTCTATGCTTTCCTAAACCAAACGAGGCAGAACTCAAAAGCCGCATCGAAGAACTCCACAGTCTGGGCGTAACGGCGGTTGAGTTCTCGGGAAACGCCAGCGCTTTTGGGGTTCGTGTGCCTCTTCTGGGCAAGGGCTTTGTCGGCATGGTTGTGATTGCGCATTTGAACGGGCAGAGGGTGGCGTTGAAGATTCTCAGGATGGATGCTGACCGACCTGACCTGCTGCATGAGGCACAGATGCTCTCAAAAACCAACACCGTAGACGTTGGACCTAAACTGGTTGGGGCAAGCAAGAACTTTCTGCTAACGCAACTCATCGACGGCGACCATCTGCCCACTTGGCTCAAAACAGGTAAAGAGAAAGCGGTGGTGCAGAAGGTTTTGGGCGAAGTTTTGGAGCAGTGCTGGCGATTGGACGAGGCGGGTTTGGACCATGGGGAACTCAGCAAAGCACCCAAACACGTCATAATCGACCGAGAGCACAAACCGTGGCTTGTCGACTTCGAAACCGCCAGCGACAGCCGAAAACCAGCCAACGTCACCGCCATCTGCAACTTCCTTTTTTCAGGCGCAGGCGAAGTCGCCAGAACAGTCGCTGAAGCTCTCGGAGAAAGAAACAAAGAAGAAATTGTTAGGGCGCTGCAGGGCTATAGGAGATGCAGGTCCCGAGAAAATTTTGAAAAAGTAGTGGCTAATTGTCTGCGTTAGGTCCACCGTTTTTACACTGCGATTTCGTGGAGTCTCTTCTGTTTGATGGCTTCTTTGATTTCCATGGCTATACGTCTGCCCATGTACATGTTCTCGCCGTACCGCAGGTAAGCGTAAGGTGAAGTGCCGATGCCCACATTTGTTCCAGCCACTATACGCGCTGAAATTTCGAACGTGAAAATCTTCAAATCATCCGTTATGACGGTTTCAAGGCAGAAGGGTCCGATGATGCCTGGCGGAGACAGTTCCCGTGCTTTCTTGTGGACGTTGTCGCCCATCCGCATCAGCTCAGGCAACAGCGATTCACGCAGTACGATGGGGAAGTTGCCTACGACTGTGTATGTTGGGTTCACGTCTATGTCCAGTTGCTGGCTTGCAGGAATCTTGCCTATGGAGTCAACGGCGGATTCGTAGCGTCTATCCATCGCCAAAAGCTCCACATCCTCCTTAATTATGGATGAGAAGTAGCTGGGGTAAACGTTCACGCCCAACGCATACTCCTGCAAATGAACTTTATCTACGTCTTCTTCTTGCAGCAAACCACGCTTAACCATCTCTTTGAACTTCTGGTAAAAAGCCTTAGGCGAGTTAGCTAAGAAGTAACCTCTGCCACCTTTAGCGCCGTGCAGCTTTGCAATGATTAAGCGGTCGATGTCCTCAGGAGTCTTGAACGTTGCAGGCAGTCGAAGTCCTGCTTGGCGAAGCCATTCTTCTTGGCTTTTACGGTTCGCTTCCCAATCGAGCAGTTTGCGGTTCCCAAACATGGGTACCATGAGGCTGTTCTGCAGCTCTTCGGTGCTAAGGTACGCGGTGAAGGAGCCGTGAGGAATCAAAACCACATTGAGTTTTCGTAATCTCTCCTGAAGCGGTTTGGTCAGCAGTTCCGTGAAGTCTTTGACTATGATTAGCTCGTCCACGAGGGGGAATTTCTGGTACATTATGGCGTCTTTTTCCTTGCAGACACACACCGTTCGAAAGCCCTCTTCCCGTGCTCCTTTGAAAATGTTCAGCGAAGAATGCGAACCCAACGTGCCTATAGCTATCTTTTTTTGGTCGTATTTTTCAAGGATTTTACTCATGTCCGCGGTTTCTATCATGTTACCACTTCGTCGAGCCGTTTCTCTTTTATGGCACGTTTAATCTCCATCGCCACACGTTTTCCAGGACCCACTTCAGTGCCGTACTTGTACTTCATGTAGGGCGACGTAGGTTCCACGCAGGGGCAGCCGGGCACTCTGGGACTGACGTCGAAAACGTAAAACTCCAAATCCTTGGTTATCGCGCCCTGCAACGCAAATAAGCCAATCATGCCGGGGGGGAACTCTTTTTTGCATATTTCTACAAAGCGTTCTGCGGCTTCAAAGATTTTCTCTATCTGACTTTCACGCATGGTTACGCCTTGGTGCCCGATTTCGATGTTCTGTGTAGGTATCCCCAGTTCGAGTTGTTCTTTGGCTGGCAAATCCAAGATGCCGTCAAGGTCCGTTTGCACCCTCTTGTCAAAGCCCAGCAGGTCTATTTCGTCGGTTAAGGGTGACCAGAAATAGTTGGCGTTGAATTTGGCGCCTATGACGTACTCTTCGATGACCGCTTCGTGTAGGGCGTCACGGGTGATTATGCCTTTTCTTATGCGTTCTTCAGATTTCTTCTCATACTCCTCAGGTGATGAAACGTAGAAGAAGGCACGTTCGATGGCGCGTTCCTTTTCGGGAACCTTAACGATTGCCAAGCGGTCTATTTCTTTGGGTGACTTGAACGTTTTCGGCAAGCGTATCCCTGCCTTCTGGAGCAGCCACAGCTGATTCCGAGGCGTATTGCGCTCTTCCGTTTTGAGCAGGTACCTGTTACCCATGAGGGGAACGGCGAATTTTTCTTCGATGGCTTCGTAGCCTGCGTACACGCTAAAGGAGCGGTTGGGCACGAAAATGGTGTTCAGGTCCGTTAGCTCTTTGACTTTTTCTTGTTTGGTTATGTCGCTGAACTTGTCCAGAAGCATCACGTGGTTGAATATGTTGCCGTAGTATTTGGTGTAGGTTTTTTCTCTACCCTTTTGGCAGACCACCACGGTTTCGAAGCCTTCCTGCTTTGCCCCTGCCGCTATCTCCAGCGCAGAGTGGCTACCAAGCACACCTATACGCACTTTCTGTGGGTCGTATCCTTGCAGGACTTCTTTGATTCTGTTTTTTAACACTCTTACTCGCCCATGTAATCCTTATACTTCTTAACGACCTCAACCATTTTTGGCGAACCAAAAAACTTGCGCCCAGTCATCTCGTTTGCGGCGGACATGTACATTTCACTAATGATTGATTTTAACTGTGGGTCAAGTTTGGGGGGCTGCGACTTGCACAGGGACTTCCAGTCTTTGACGCCTTTTGCTTCGGCTGTTTTCTTGGCGTCTTCCGCGTCTTTGTACCACTGGGTTTTCTTGTAGAACTGTCTAGCAACTTCTTTGCTTACGTGGAACCCGCCGAGAGTGAACCTGCACTCGTCCAAGGTGCCGACAACGTCGACAACCATGAGGCGTCTTTGGCTGTCAATTGCAAGTTCGATTTTGCCGTCTTCGTTAACAAGCCCAGCTTTGGCGGCAATTTCGTTGATGGTTTCGTTGACTTTTGCGAGAACCACTTTTATAGCGGCAGTTTCGATGTTTGTCAGACCTGCGATTTTTGCGGCTTCTGCCCATGTGATGTATCGGTCGGTTTCTTCCAGCTTAGTGCTTACGTCAAATATGGGTTTTGTGAAGTATTCGCCAGGTTTGGGGTAGTGGTCTAAGCCTAGGTCTTGCAGGGTTACTTTTCCCTGTTCTAGGCGTTTGAATACGCTGGAGCCTTCGGGTAAACCGTTACGGTAGATTATTTCGAGCGGGATTAAGCAGTTTTTCAGGTTTGACGTGTACGCACTATAGTCGTAGGTGAGTTTACCCTGTTCCACGCGGGTTTCAGGCCTGTAAATACTTACTAGGCTGACTTCCATAATGCTGCTGGGTTTTTTCAACTCTTTGAAGGAAACGGTTTTTCCATCCGCGTCAACTAAACCCTTGTAGTGAGTTCTGACGCATTTCTCTTCCAACCGCTCGAAACAGTAGGCCCCCATGAGGCATAACGCTTCGCCTTTCCTGTCGATGTGGTCGGGCATTTCGCCCCAGTCAAAAACTGAATAACGGTCAGAAAAGTGGAATATCCCTGTGCCCATTGCTTCAGGAGTAGGTTTCTTAATTACTTCAAGATCTTTGACGCTGCCCATGGTATACACTCAACTTGTTTATTCAGGATATATTCTTAGCTTATATCAATTTATTTTTATCCGAGGCATCTGCGCAATTTTGCCGCTTCGGTTAACGCTTTCTTTGCTTCGGCGTCTTCGTGTTCAATTAAGGAAATTAGGAAGTTGTTGGTGAAGTTCTCGTGCTTTCTTTGGGTGCCGCCTTTTGGTCCAAGCTTAACTGCAAATTTCTCTTCCACGGTTTTTAAGTCCTCTAAGCTGTTTGAGAGAGCAAGTCTCAGTTTCTCTTCGCTCATACCAGCTCTTTTAGCCGTTTTCTGGCCCATTTCCATAAGCATGTTCAGGTTTTCCCAAGAAACGTACTCGCCAATAGAGCGCAGGTCATGCTCCATTTTAACGTAATATTTCTGCAGCAGTTTCCATTCTTCTTCGTTCAGTTTGGTTAACGCTTTCATGCCTATGAACTCTGGAGGTAAACCAATGCTGTAGAGTGCGGCGGAAAAGGCAATCGCTCGGGGGAGGCACACGCCTGCCACACATCTGCTGTAGCCAAAGAGTCCGATGTGAAGTTTGCGGGCTCTTCTTTGAGGAACATAAGCCGCCACACAGTTGATGAAGGGCGCTAATGGTTCAATTTCGTTTTCGTATTGTAACCTGCATTTGCCAAGAATGCCTAACAACGTTTTTTCTTCTTGCGGGTCTATCAGCGTGGGTTCGCCGTTTGGGAGTCTCTGGTTGAGGGTTTGTATGCATTCTTTAACTTGTTCAGTGGGGTAGTCGTATCTGAAAGCTGACTGAACTGTTACTGTTGCTAACCCTTTGTATTCTTGCAAGAAGTTGTCAACGTTTTCTGGGGAGAGGTGTCCTCTGAAAGGTCTTGAACCAACCCCCAGTATAGGGTATATTGGTACGTTGTGTTCTTTTTCTACGGCTTTAAGTTTGCTCAGTGATATCTTGGAGAGTAAAACCGCACATAAGAGCCCATAGTTTAGTGCGGGATCAGACCGTGCAGTGAAGACTCGCAGGTATTTGGGCTTAACCGCCTCTATATAGGGGCTAACTACCCTGTCGACGTTTAGGATGCTGTCGAAGTCTTCGACCAGAGGAATTACCTCTATGGTTTTGGGTTTGAAAGTGCCGATCCAATCTTTTGTTTTTGTGGATTCATAGAGGGTTACGTCTTCGTCTGCAACTATGGCTTTTTTGTAGTAGTTAAGAAGCATTATGAGCTCTTTGGCGTTTGTGGTGAAAGGCAAGATTACCTCGAAAATGGGGGTTACTTCTCTTTTGTAGGCTAATGATGCTACGTCGTGGGCTACTGGAATGTTCTGCAAGGTTTCTACGATGTATTTTCTTTCTGCGCCCTCGATTTGGGGGTTGGGAATTCGGTAGGTTAAGTATACATCTTCGCCTATGGTGTGTCCTGCAAAGTAGTCCCAGTGTTTTTGGACAAGTTTTCTCACGACACGTGTATCTGTGTCTTTTCCCTCTGAGTCCCACATTACTTCCTGGCAGCCCAGAGCACTGTAAGCGTAGAAGGCTTCAAAAACCTCTACGTTTCCGTTGATGACTTCGCCATCGCTCCATTCGGGGATGTTGGCGTTGTCAGGGTGCTGAGTGGACATTGTGCGGGGAATTTTTCGTTCAGGCTCACGGGTCATGAAGTACTCTCCGACATAATTGAATCAGGATCAACTGAAGGCGAACTGAACTATTTCAGCCTTTTAATTGTTTCGTCGGCTTTTTCGATTTCTTCCTTCTTTCCCAACTGGTATTTCTTCACTGACTTCTCAAGTTCCTTATCTTCAACCGCGAAGATTTTCGCCACAGCTACTGCTGCGCCGTCAGGTTCAACTGTTACTACTGTGCCTACGCCGCTGGGTACTCTGAGAGAGGAGTAGATGTCTGCTCCGCCATATTTGTCCGAGTAAGGCGGACACGCTATAACGGGCTTTGTGGTGTTGGAGTCAATGAAAGCGCTTAGCGCATTGGAGCGTCCAGCAACCGTTACGTAGATGACTTTCTCATCCTGGAACTCTTTCAGGACCGCAAGAACTTTCTCAGGAGTTTTATGCGCCGAAGCAACGCGGAACTCGTAATCCACAGTTAGAACTTTCAGATTTTTCGCTATCTCGCGGCAAAATTCCAAGTCCCTTTCGGAACCCATTATTATAACTGCTTTTCCCTTCATAATAGCACCACTACAATGCTGACGAACTTGCTAATTAATTTTTTAATAACAGCAAGCAGAATGAATGGAAAACAGGGCAACTCTATTTTTATTCTTAATTTCTATGAGGATAAGAGTTCCACAATTTTCTTGACAACATCTATACCTGATATAACCCCTATCAGACTCTCTCGGTGGTCAATTACGAACACGTGATCTTGCTGGGTTTCCATCATAAGCTGAGCAAGCTGTTCCAGAGTGATTTCTCCGCTGATAAGTGTTGGTTTATGCACCACTGTTTCAGACAAGCTTATCCCTTGGCGGTGAACGTCAACGTATCCGAGGTCTTCGAGATTAACAACGCCTATTACATGCGCGTCTTCGTCGATAACGGGCAGCACTCTGAGTTTTGTTCCTTCAAACGTTTCCAATGCTTCTTTGATTGTTACTCCATGATGTAAGGCGATGGGGTTCTTGGTCATTACTTCAATAGCTGTGATTTTTTTCAGTTTCTCCGGAATCAGATTTTTTCCTTTCAGGAAGAATCTTTCGAGAGCCAACTCTTCGGTTTTCAGTTTTGTTTGTGGCTGAACAGGATAGAAAGAGTGCTTTCCAGAAATAAGGTGGCTTACTCCGCTGGCGAGAAGTGCAGGTATAGCGAATACGTCGCCTAACGTTTCTACAACGAAAGCAACGGGAGTCAAGAGGACTTTGTGAGTACCCGCGAGTAACGCAGCCATACCCACGGCCATGAACATCACGGCGAAGTTAACGCTGAAAAACGAAGAGAAAATGTATCCAATCCCTGCCCCTATCACTATAGTGGGAAAGAATAGCCCTCCGCTGCCCCCAAAATTCAACGTTGCGGCTGTGGCAAAAGTTTTGAGCAAAACAATGCCAACTACAACGGCTACGCTGAAGGTTGTTCCTTGAATAATCGCACTGACAAAATGCAGCCCAACCCCTATAGAGTATAGAGACAAAACGCCGGAAACGCTCAGAACCGCTGAACCAAACAATATCAAACCGAAGTTTCCGATTCTTTTCTTCAGCTTGATTCCAAGGCTTTCCGTCCAAGAAAACGTTTTAGTGAAGAACACCGCGTACAGACCACAAATCAAGCCTAACACCAATGAGAGCCCAATTTCATACAACGAAAGAGGCATGTTCATCACTTCACCAAAGAAAGGTTCAACACCGAGCACAGCCACAGACAGCAGATAAGCAGGAACAGACGTGATTACCGCTTCGATAAAAGTTTCCCGGTCCAAATCGTTCTTGTAGGGGATCTCCAGTGCAAAAAGCATAGCAGTCAACGGGGTCCTAAATGTAGCCGCCAAACCTGCAGCAGCCCCCGCAATGAACAGTCTTCTGCGTAACTCAGGTTTAATCTTCAAGCGTTTGGACAAGGCCGAAGCTATTCCTCCACCTACAAGGAAACTTGAGCCTTCAGGTCCAGCGCTTCCACCCAAACCTATAGTTAACATCGCGGCAGTGGGTTTCACCAAAGTATCTTTTGCGCCTATTTCGCCATTCTTCAAATGGTATGCTTCTAAAACTGTGTGGGTACCCGAACCTGTGGTTTTTGTGTCTGCAAAACGCTTAACCAAAAGGTAAGGTACGCATAAGGCAAGAAAGGACAAGGGTAAAATGATAATGATTGAGTAAGAGAGCATACTTTGGGTAAAACTCCAAATTTGCAGGTATAGCAGATAAAACGCTATTGAGATGGATGCCGCTAGCAAACCAACTACCGCGACTATCAAATAATACCGCACATTATCCTGAAACTTGCTCATTGTTGCCTTCAGACACGCCTATAAAAGGTATAAATTTACTTCGTCACCATTCTATTTAAAAGTTAAACAATTTCACTTGTACACCTGTGCAATTAAATTTTTGTAGCGCCACTCCAAAAGAAGTTAAGAAACCATTAGCTATCTACGAGTCAAAGGAAACAACGAAATGATGACAGAACACATAACGGTTAAACCTGTGCCGCCATTCAGCTTTGACCTGAGCGCAAACATCTTCAGCCATGGCGATGGGCAAATTCGCAGTTACGAAAACGGCAAAGTCACACAACTTATCCGCGTAAACAACAAACTCAGCCACGTAACAGTAGAGTCAAGAGGCACTGTTGACAAGCCAGAACTCCAGATGCACCTAAAGGCAAACGAGAAACTGTCAGAGACCGAAAAGAAAAAAGCGTCAGAAGCAATCAGCAACCTCTTCAACTTGAATCTGGACCTATCGCAGTTTTACGAAGAAGTAAAACAAGACCCAACAATGACAACCATAACACAGAAGCTCTACGGACTCAGAAGCACAACCACCCAAACCGTTTACGAAGCGCTTGTGGATTCCATTGTTGAGCAGCAAATCTCAATAAAAGTAGCCAAAGCCTTGGAAGGAAAAATAATCAGAAAGTTCGGCGGCACCTTACACATGGATAACGAAGTTTACTACGAGTATCCCACCCCGCAAACAATAGCGAACGCACCTCTTGAGGAGTTGCGCCAATGCGGTTTAAGCCAACGCAAAGCCGAATACATCCAAGGAATAAGCAAACTCATCGCAGACCAAAAACTGAACTTGGAGAAGTTCAAGGAGTACAACAACGCAGACAAGATAATCACAGAGATGGATGAGATAAGAGGTATTGGAGTTTGGACAGCTGAACTCACCATGCTACGTTCCATGAACAGGTGGGATGTGATGCCAGCAGACGATTTTGGCATAAGACGCGTAATCTCACACTATTACTGCGAAGACAAGAAAATCAATAGCGCGCAGGCAAGGGAAATCGCTAAAGCATGGGGAAAATGGAAAGGTCTATCAGCGTACTACCTTATTGTGGCAGAAACCCTCAACATAGAAGTATAGTCGCTTTTTTATTGTATGAGTCTTCGCTTCATCAAGTTAATGGCAAGCACAAAAAACACTAATGTGACTACGGCAATCCAAACAATGCTCAAACCAAGCAGTAATTCTGGACTTAGACCCAGAAAAGACTCCACCCTACCTAAAACAAACCCCCTCGTCAAAGTCACCACATGCGTCAAAGGCAAAACAGCAAACGCAACCGCCTGCAACGGAACAGGCACCAACGACAACGGAAAGAACGTTCCGCTCAAAAGAAACATAGGCGTAATGAACAGGAAAGTGGGAAAATTGAAGAAGTCAATATCCGGCGCAATAGCTGTAAAGCACATCGCCAACGCAGCAAACAGCAGCCCACCGAAAAAAGCCAAAACAGGCACCAACAGAAACAGCGGACTGTAAATCAAACCGAAAGCAGCAATTACAGCTAACACAATTGTCGCGTTAATTGTAGCACGTGTAGCACCCCACAGAAGCTCACCAGCAATAACTTCATCCACACTCACGGGGGTAGCAATTATGGCGTCAAACGTTTTTTGGAAATACATGCGCACAAACGAAGCGTATGTACACTCAAAAAAGGAACCATACATAACAGCAATGGAAATCAAGCCTGGACCAATAAACTGAAGATATGAACCGCCCTCAACGCCACCAGTGATAAGGGCACCTAAACCAAAGCCGAAGGCTGCAAGATACAAAATCGGCTCAAACAACGCCGGCAGAAAATTCACATGCCACGTCTTCAAGAAAACATCAAAGTTTCGACGCCACACCTTCCAAACGCGGTAAGTCAACTGGGGCACTATGGAACTTGACGATGAAACATTACGCGGCTTGGTCATTCTCTGAGTTGCCTCCCAGTCAACTTAAGAAAAACATCCTCCAAGTTTGCATTGCGAATCGTCAGGTTTTTATCAGGAAACTTTTTGACCACACGTTCAAAGACTCCGCGAGGCTGTTTGATGAACACTCGAACCTGTTCGCCGAAAACCTCCACTTCCGCATCAGGCAACTCGGCCTTCAACGTTTCCACGACAGTCTCGTCGTACTCAACTTCCAAAACGTCTTCACCCACATGTTTCCTGATTAACTCGTATGGTACGCCAGTTTCGATTATTTTGCCGTTTTCAATAATCAGAATCCTGTCGCACAGAGCCGCTGCTTCATCCATGTAATGTGTCGTCAAAATAATGGTGACGCCCTTCTTTCTGAGGCTGCGGATTTCATCCCAAACTATATGTCTTCCCTGTGGGTCTAACCCCGTTGTAGGTTCATCTAAAAGCAAAATTTTCGGCTCGTTGATGAGTGCTCTAGCCATTATCAGGCGTCTTTTCATGCCTCCAGACAACTGGTTAATTGAAACGTCCTGTTTCTCCTCTAACTGGAAAAACCGTAGCAGTTCCATAGCGCGTTTTGTGGCTTCATCTTTAGGGATGTCAAAGTACCGCGCATAAACCTGCAAGTTTTTGATAACTGTAAAATCGGGGTCAAGGTTGTCCTCTTGAGGAGCCACACCCACTATGCTTTTTATCTGCCGTGCCTGCGTGGAAACATTCATGCCCGCCACGGTTAGTTTGCCTTCTGTTAGCGGCAGGAAGCAGTAAATCATGCGCACAGTTGTGGTTTTTCCAGCGCCGTTGGGGCCAAGAAAACCGACGCATTCGCCTTCGTAAACCTCAAAATCTATGCTGTCCACTGCGGTGAAATCGACGTATTTTTTAGTTAACCCAACTGCTTTGATGAGAACTGCAGAAGAATTCATTCTTGAACACACCAACCACACGATGCCACAATGTACACTCAGTTTTCGCGAAAACAAAGCTATAAAGCTTCAGGGAAGCTGAACCGACAAGGTATCTCGATTAGCGCTAACAATAGTATCTGAAAAATTTAAAACAAAAAAAAGAAAAGATAGGGATGATGTTTTTTGTTGTTTACTTGCGTTTTTTAAGGAAGACTGCTGCGGCTGCTGCTACGACTATGATGACTGC
>CAYGJP010000047.1:0-12596 GCA_964350175.1 uncultured Candidatus Bathyarchaeia archaeon | reverse complement strand
GCCTACGTCATAATCATCAAAGACTAACAACAACTTATGTCCCAAAGCCTAATTTTGGCAAAACTTTAAATTCTCATTATTACACGTGACTTTAAGAAAGATATCGGAGAACAGACTATGTCTGAAAAATATAGTTATAAAAGAAAAAACAAAACCCTTTATGCAATCGCTTTGACTTTAATGCTGACTTTCGGAACGTTCGCAGTTTTTCCTATTGTTAACGCAAGCAACCCACCAATCTCTATTCCAACCTATGCATACCTTGTGGCTTCACCCGACCCTGTAGGCGTCAACCAACAAATGTTTCTTGTAATGTGGCTTCACATGGCTCCCCCAACTGCAGCTGGTAATGCTGGTGACCGATGGACAGGCTTTACAATTAAAATTACAAGACCCGACGGCACAACTCAGACGCTTGGCCCATTCATGTCCGACCCGACTGGATCAACATACGCAGTGTACACACCCACTCAATTAGGTAAATACACCTTCGTTCTGAACTATCCTGGACAAGTTGCATCCCTAAATCACCCCGTAAATGGTCTTCCTGGCTCCGCTAGCACTTACGTAAACGACACTTTCCTGCCCAGCAGCGCAACAACCACAGTCACAGTACAGCAAGCTCACGTAGTTGCACATGAGGAATATCCGCTTCCAACCAATTACTGGACACGCCCAATATCTGGAGACAACATTAACTGGGTTACCATCGCATCTAACTGGCTACGAGGAGCGTACTCAGGCGCCTCTTACAACCTCTGGGTAGCAGGTTCAGGACCTGAAAGTCCTCACATACTGTGGACAAAACCCATTGAGTTCGGAGGACTTGTCGGAGCCAATTGGCCTCTACTAGGTGGCTATACTGACAGCCTTTATCCTTACACTGGCTTTTACCACGGTGGCTCATATGAAGGCAGATTTACCAATGCAATGGTCATACAAGGAAAATTGTACTACTCAGTGCCCCTTGGTCACTCACAAAACGGTGGCGGCTATGCATGCGTTGACTTAAAGACTGGTGAAGAAACATGGTTTAGCAATACCCTTAACGTTTACAATGACAGCGCAACCGCCACAACCAATGCTGTTGGTACCACTGGTGTAGCTGTGCCATTTATCACAGCGCCTAGTTTCGCTCAAATCTATAATTACCAGTCACCCAACCAGCACGGAGCAGTCGGCACATACTTGTGGAAGTCTTCAACTGCATCAGGCGTTACAACCTGGCAGGCATTTGATGCATTCACTGGCAAATGGGTATTCAACATAACAAACGTACCCAGCGGCACAGAAGTGTACACAAACAATGGCGAAATAGTGCGCTACCAACTCAGCTATAGCACCACAACAAAAACCGGTTGGCTGGCTCTATGGAACAACACACAAGAGCAAATGGGCTTACACTTAGCAACAGGAACTGGTACGAATGCTTGGCAATGGAGACCTAACGGAAAATCCGTCAACATGAGCACAGCATATTCATGGAACGTTACCATAACCGCGGACTTAGTGGGCAACTCTGCTCCAACAATCGTTCAAGTCCTCCCTGGTGATATCATCGTTGGCAGAAGCAGCGCAGTAGGTCCGGGTGTAGGTGATAAGTTCACTCCAGACCCGTTCACGCTGTGGGCCATTAGCGACAAGGAAGCAAGCAGAGGTCAATTACTCTGGAAACAGAGCTTCCCAGCACCATCAGGTAACCTCACCCGCAGATTAATGTCCACACCAGTAGATTGGGCCAATCGCGTAATTGTTATGCATGACGTAGAAACAATGCAGTTCTTAGGTTACAGCCTTGACACTGGACGCCTACTTTGGGGACCAACAAACGTACCACAACGTGCATACCAATACTATGGCAGCGGTGAAGGTGGCGGTCAGAGAGGCACACTAGCTTATGGCAATCTTTACGTCCAAGGCTTCGGCGGAGAAATCTTAGCCATCAACACATTGAACGGAAACTTGGTTTGGATATACAACAACACCAACAGCGGAATAGACACTCCATGGGGTCTTCGACCAATCTTCATAGCCGCTATAGCTGACGGAAAAGTCTATGCCTTCAACAACGAACACTCACCGAACGACCCACTGTACAGAGGCAACGCCATCTACTGCATTGATGCTTTCACTGGAAAAGAAATATACAAGATGCTAGGCTGGTCTGGTCAAACAGGCGGTCAAGGCGGCTCAACTGCAGTTCTCGCAGACGGCGTCTTAGTATACTACAACTACTACGACAACTCACTGTACGCCGTTGGTAAAGGACCAAGCGCAACCACAGTGGAAGCAGCATCAACTGTTACACCTCTAGGGCAAAGTGTCGTAATCAGAGGCACTGTCACTGACCAATCCGCAGGCGCCAAAGCAAAAGTAGCAAACGGCGAATTCAGCGTCGTAGCAGCAATGTCAGATGCAAGCCAAGCAGCATGGATGGAATACACATACATGCAGAAACCAAAGCCACAAAACGCCATAGGTGTACAAGTGAAACTTACAGCTGTCGACTCAAACGGAAACACCCAAGACATCGGTACAACAACAGTTGACACAAGTGGAAAATACGGCATTGTGTGGACCCCTCCAATTGAAGGCGCATACCACGTAACTGCAACGTTCGAAGGTAGCAATTCATATTGGGGCTCCTCTGACACAACTTACTTGGTCGTCGGTCCAGCACCAGCAGTGCCTGAACCAACTGCAGCACCAACAGCTACACCTGAACCAACAGCAGCACCAACCGCAGCTCCAACTCCAACCGCTTCACCTTCAGTTGCGCCACCACCAGAAGCAGCACCCTCAACTGACATATACATCATAGCAGCAGCCGCAGCAGTCATCATAGTCGTAGCAGCCGCAGCAGCAGTGTTCCTACGCAAACGCAAATAAACAACCAAAAAAACAAACAACAAAATCCCTTTCTTTTCTTTTTTCATTATAAACTTAGTCTTATAGAAAAATTAGAAAAAAACTAACGCAGTATGCGTTTTGAAGTTCAGCCCATTATCTGAGGTTTATTAGAGCTGCCGGTTGGTATCGGGGTATTTTTCAGCCTGTTATTTTATGGCGAATGAGGAGCACAGTTCCTCCACGGTTCGGTTCAGCGTTAACTCAGCAACATCCTGTCCATAGTCCAATATACGTCTGGAAGTGTCCAGCACCAACCTGAGAATCGCGGCGATGTTCGGGTCCAGTTTCTTGCTGCTCATGAGCCTGATAAGGTCGTTCTCCAGACTCACGTAGCTCTGCCGTTTAGGGATCAACGCCTCGGCGTCGTTGTAGTCTCGTTTGAACATGGCTTTGGTGGCGTCTTCGAACAGTTGGTGCGCTAAAGCGTTGAAGTTGCGCATCTGTGAATAAACTTCCTCGTCTATGGGGTCTTTTATGAACAACACTTGGTCGTCGACGAGTTTCTGGAAAGTTGCCAAGTTATGCATTATGTTTAAAGCGTTTTCCCCTATGTCCTTGATGTCGTTCACGATAATTCGGTACATCAAAAATTCCTTAGGCGTTTGGAATCCTAGTTCTTTGCACATGTTGTGTTCTATCCCGAATTTTAACTGGCGCACAACATACAACCCCAGCCTGTTCACATCATGATGCGCGTTAACCATGTTCGGGTAAAGTTCTCTGTTTCCCCCTTTGAGCGCAGCGATGGCATCCTTGTTGGCGGAGAGGGCTATTATAGCCATGCGCCTGACGGCTTTTTCTATGGGAAACTCTGAGTGCTTAATTAGAATCTGCAACGTTATCTCATCGTCTGTTTCATCGATGATTTCTGCACCCAAAAAAGTGTCGCGGGCAAAGTTTTTGATTTCCGTTTTACACTTAGAAATGTCTGCGGCACCCCTGAAGTGTATCCGTATAACATCTGCGCTGATTACGTACAACGCTTGAATCATGCGCAACGTTGACTGGATGTCCTCTTGGGGGTCTACGCTGATGTAGTACTCTTTGAGTTTGCCGCTTGCGTCGCCTTCGGTTTTCTCCTTGAGTTTTCGGGGAACCAAAGTTAATGATGAGTCAGGTTCTAGGTTAAAGGCTATTTCGCTTCCACGTTTCAGTCCGATGTCTTTCACCCACTCTTTAGGTAGGGATATGATGTAGCTGCCTCTGCCTGTGCATTGGACTCGTCTGTATCCTAAGTCTTTTTCTGCCATGAACATTCACCTATACACATGTTTCGTATATAGCACATACTTCATACCCGTACATATAAATGATTTTCACTACTGTTATATAGAATATGTGAGACGTGTATTAGCTAACTCCCAAGAAACAGGTGACATTAAGTGTCCATGAACACATGTAAAGTATGCATAACATCAGCTCGACAAGCGGTTACGTCAAGCGCGATTTTATGCACAAAAGACGTAGAACTCTACATTTCTCTGCTCACATGCTCACGCTAACAAAAACAAAACGAGGAATAATTATGAAGAAAATAATTGCTAAACAAGAACACTGCATGGGCTGCGGACTCTGCGAAGTCAGTTGTACTGTCCAGCACTCCAAATCAAAAGACGCAGTGAAAGCCTACAACCGAGAGAAACCCCGCCCAATCAGCCGGGTACGTTTAGAAATGAACAAACCCGTCTCATTCGCCATCCAGTGCAGACACTGCGACGACGCACCTTGTGCAGCAGCCTGCCTAACAGGTGCCATGCATAAAGACGAAAAAACAGGCCTAGTCACTCATAACCCAGACAAATGCATGGGTTGCTGGACCTGCATCATGGTTTGCCCCTACGGCGCGATAAAAGCGGATGTCTCAGGCAAAGTCGTAGCTAAATGTGACGCCTGCACCGAACTTGATGTTCCCGCGTGCGTAGCTAACTGCCCCAACGGCGCCTTAGAATGCAAGGGGGAAAAGCCATAGTGCCAAAGTACGTCGTCGTTGGCGCCTGTGCTGCAGGCATCGGCGCAGTAGAAGCCATACGCGAAGTAGACCCAGAGGGCACAATTACGGTGATATCTGAAGAAATTTGCCCGCAGTATTCGCGGCCCATGATTTCGGATTTCGTCAGCGGCAAAGCAGACCTTGAAAAAATGAAGACCCGCGACGACCAATTCTGGACCGAAAACAAAGTGCAAGCGTTAACTGGCAAAAAAGCTGTAAAACTAAACACCGCCAAAAAAGCCGTCTCGCTGGACAGCGGCGACAAAGTTGCCTACGAGAAGCTCCTCATAGCCACTGGCGGCAAACCCTTTGTGCCAAAAATGGATGGCTCAGACAAAGAAGGCGTTTTCACATTCACCAACATCAGCGACGCTGAGCGTTTAGCTGCAAAAATCGACGAGGTTAAGGCGAAAAAAGCCGTGGTTATCGGCGCAGGCTTAATCGGCATAAGCGTCACCGAAGCCCTCGTTAAACGCGGTCTCCAAGTGACCCTTGTAGAGTTGCAAGACAAAATCCTAAGCCTCATATTAGACCCCAAAGCATCCGACATAGTCGAAGGCATCATCCGAAAAGCAGGCGTCAACATAGTCACGGGGCAATCAGTCCAGAGCATAATCGGCAAACCCGAAGATGACCTTGTCGTGGGCGGCGTGGTCCTAACCAAGGGTGAGTATGTGCCCTGCGACCTCGTAGTCGTAGCCATAGGTGTAATTCCACGCACCGAACTCGTAGCTGGCACTGATGTGAAGACGAACCGCGGCATCATAGTTGACAATTACATGCAGACAAACATTCCAGATGTGTATGCCAGCGGCGACGTTGCCGAAGCTTACGACTTCGTGTTGAACCAGAATCGTCTGTTACCTCTGTGGCCACTCGCGGTCTTAGAAGGCAAAGTTGCAGGCTACAACATGGCTGGCAAAAAAACCGACTACACGGGCGGTACTAACATGAGCGCGCTCAAGTACTTTGGCATACCCATCGTTTCCATAGGCTTAGCGAACCCAAAAGAAGACGCCGCCCTTGAAGTGCTCACCCAGCAGGATGCTGAGGGGAAAGTTTACAAGAAGCTGGTGCTTAAAGAAAACGTGCTTATGGGGATGACTTTTGTGAGCGACATCGAAAAAGCAGGCATCCTCTTCTACCTCATGAAAAACAAGGTCAACGTGAAAGCATTCAAGCAAAACCTCATAGCTGAAAACTTTAGCCTTGCCACGTTGCCCGAATCCATACGAAAACAAATGGACATAGGTGAATAACAAAGTGAACGACCTTGACAGAATGATAGTAAACCCCTTCAACAATGACAAGGACTTCGCAGGCTGCTCCATATTCGGCATGATGAACCTCGAAGGCAAACGGTTCTCATCCAAAGACCCCGTCAAAGCCATCTCAAACATGCATGACCGAAGCAACGGCTTAGGCGGCGGCTTCGCAGTCTACGGCATCTACCCCGACTTCAAAGACTACTACGCTTTCCACGTGATGTACTTGAGCAAAGATGCCAAAGAGAAAACCGATAGGATACTGGCTTCTTGCTTTAACATAATCTATGACGAGGAAATGCAGACTAAACCCGCCAACGTCATCGACCCCCCATTGATGTGGCGGTACTTCGTGCAGCCTAAAAAGCGGCGCCCAGAAAACCTCACCGAAGACGAATGCGTCATACAAGCGGTTATGCGTATCAACACTGAAACTGGCAAGGCTTTCGTGTTTTCCAGCGGCAAAGACATGGGCGTGTTCAAAGGCGTCGGCTTCCCTGAAGACATCGCGGAGTACTTCTGCCTTGAAGACTATCAGGGTTACCTGTGGAGTTGCCATGGCAGATTCCCAACCAACACGCCTGGCTGGTGGGGCGGTGCTCACCCATTCAACGTCTTAGACTGGACAGTAGTGCACAACGGCGAGTTATCAAGTTACGGCATCAACCGCCGCTACCTCGAAATGTACGGCTACAAGTGCACGTTGCAGACGGATACGGAAGTGTTAGCGTATGCTTTCGATTTGCTCATGCGCAGACAAAATTTGCCCATTGAGGTCGTTTCGCAGATTTTGGCTGCGCCGTTCTGGTCTGATGTTGACTCCTCCGATCCAAAACGCAGTTACACTCTTAGAGCACTACGCCAGACGTACGGCAGTCTGTTGATGAATGGTCCGTTCAGCGTCATTGTAGCTCACCATGGTGAGATGATAGGTTTAACTGACCGAATCAAGCTGCGACCCATGATAGCGGGCACCAGAGGCGATATGCTCTACTTGTCTTCTGAGGAAGCCTCAATGCGGCTAGTTTCGCCTAAGCTGGATAAACTTTGGACGCCAAGAGGCGGCGAACCTGTAATTGGCAGAGTTGGCGGCAAAAAAATTGTGGAAGTTGCAGCAAAACTGGAGGCATAATAACCGTGAAAAGTTACTTACCCTCAGAGTTCATTGTTGAACGCGACGAAGAGAAGTGTATCCGCTGCAAAGTCTGCGAGAACCAGTGCACCTACGAAACCCACAGCTACGACGCCCAAGACGATGTCATGCGTAGCAAAGATGAAAACTGTGTTAACTGTCAACGTTGCGTTACCATGTGTCCCACTCACGCTTTGAGCATACGAAATAATCCTGGGCCTTTCCGAGCGAATGCCAACTGGACCTCTGAAATCATTAAAGACATAAAAAAGCAAGCTGAAACGGGTGGTGTCCTCTTAACGGGTATGGGTGCTGATAAGCCCTACTTAACTTACTGGGAACGTTTGCTGGTGAACGCTAGCCAAGTCACGAATCCGTCGATTGACCCGTTGCGTGAGCCCATGGAGATTCGAACTTATCTTGGTGCTAAACCTGACGCGTTGGAGATGGATTTTGAAGACGACGACATAGAGTTAAAGACAAAGCTTGCTCCGCAGTTGACGCTTGAAACCCCGATAATGTTCTCTGCCATGTCCTATGGCGCCATCAGCCTGAACGTTCACGAGTCTTTGGCGCGTGCTGCAACCAAGGCTGGAACCTACTTCAACACGGGCGAAGGCGGCTTAGACTCCCGACTGTACAAGTACGGCGAACACGCTATAGTGCAGGTTGCTTCAGGTCGCTTCGGTGTTCACTCCAACTACCTAAACGCAGGCGCTGCCATCGAAATCAAAATTGGTCAAGGCGCCAAACCAGGCATCGGCGGGCACCTTCCAGGCGAGAAAGTCACTGACGACATTGCCCGAACACGCATGATTCCTGTTGGTACGGATGCGTTGTCTCCTGCGCCTCAACATGACATCTACTCAATTGAAGACCTCCGACAGCTAATCTACGCTTTGAAAGAAGCAACGAATTACACCAAGCCGGTCTCCGTCAAAATCGCCGCCGTCCACAACTCAGCGGCTATAGCGAGCGGTATGGTTCGGGCAGGCGCAGACATCATTGCGTTGGACGGTGTGCGGGGCTCTACGGGCGCTGCACCCAAGGTTATCCGTGACAACGTGGGCATACCCATCGAGTTAGCCATAGCCAGTGTAGACCAGCGTTTGCGTGACGAAGGCATCCGCAACAAAGCCTCTGTGGTTGCTGCGGGTGGTTTCCGAAGCAGCGGCGACGTGCTGAAAGCCATCGCTTTAGGCGCTGACGCGGTGTACATTGCGACCGCGGCGTTGGTGGCTTTAGGCTGCACGGTCTGCCAGAAATGCTACACGGGTAAGTGCCCGTGGGGCATCGCTACCAGTGACCCGTGGATCAGCAAGAGAATTAACCCTGACATTGGCGCGGAGCGGCTGGTGAATCTGCTGCGTGGCTGGAGCATGGAAATCAAAGACATGATGGGCGGCATGGGCGTAAACGCTATCGAAAGTTTGCGTGGTAATCGTTTGCATTTGCGCGGTGTAAACATGACTGATACGGAACTGAAGATCTTAGGCGTGAAAATGGCTGGTGAATAAAATGGGCGCACAAGAAAAGAAAGTGATTGCTGAAATCGACCCGAAGGTTCTCTCTCACGTGACAGTGTCGAATAATGTTTGGAAAGTGAACGCTCAAGACTTGCACTACCGCGAACTCAACACTTTGCTACGAATACTTGACCGGAACGGTGCTGAAAAAGTGGAGCTGCACAGTGTCTTTGGGCAACGGTACATTGGAACCGACTTGAAAACCAACCTAAACATAGACATCTATGGCACTCCGGGCAATGACTTGGCGGCTTTCATGAATGGCCCACGCATAACTGTTCACGGTAACACGCAGGACTGCATTGCTAACACCATGAATGAAGGAAAAATTGTTGTGCACGGCAGAGCTGGCGACATCACAGGCTATGGCATGCGGGGCGGCAAGGTTTTCATCCGCGACGACATTGGCGCCCGAGCGGGTATCCACATGAAGGAGTACATGGACAAGAAGCCTTACCTTGTGGTGGGTGGAACTTCTATGGACTTCTTGGGTGAGTACATGGCTGGCGGTGTCTTGATGGTTCTGGGCTTAAACCTCAACGAAGGCGAGCCGCACAGGGCACGGTTCGTGGGCACAGGCATGCATGCAGGCGTAATCTACGTTCGAGGCGACGTAACCCACATGGGTAAAGAAGTCAAAAAGGTCGATGTGGACAAAGGCGACTCCATCGTGATTGAAGGCTTAGTGCGGGAGTTCTGTGGCTACTTCAAGGCGGACTTTGACGAAATCATGAGCAAAAAATTCATGAAAATCGTGCCCTACTCAAGCAGACCCTACGGCAGAATATACGCCTACTAAACCCAACCTTTCCTTTTCTCTTCGCTTTTCTGATTGGTTGTTACTCGTAGGCTTTTTTCCTTGCACCTACATAGTGGATTAGTATTGTTTTTTCTTTCCATAAAACTTCGTAGACTATTCGCAGATTTCTTGTTCTTATTCTGTATGTGTTTTGGAGCCCTTTGAGTTTGCAGATGTCTGTTTTCTTGAATGGAATCGGGTCTTTTTTCAGAATTAGTATGAGTGTTTTTATGTCCTGTTTTTGTTGATTGTCTAATTTTTCGAGTTTTTTGAGCGCTTTCCTTTTAATTTTGACGGTGAACATTCTGTTCAGCCAAGGGTTTTCATTAGCTCTTCTTCGCTGGCTATTTCGTCTTTTTCCTTTAGTGCTTTCTTTTCTTCTTTTGTTGGCTCTTCAGTTGGGATTAGTTTTTCGACTAGTTCTTTGTAGAGTAGCTTGATTTCTTGCAGTTCTTCTTTGATGTCTTCTAAAACTTTAGTGCTCACAGCTAAAGCCTCATCTAAAGGGTTATTCGTAATGCGCATTTATATTTATCGTGCACTTATGCAGAGTCTCTAAGAGGTTCTGGATGTTTAGGGAACACTTAGACCTTTGCGCTCAAAGCAGACCGAACGCTTTTTGACCTCTGACAGGGTCCTATCGTTTTGACTTACCCCTTCCCCTCCATTTTTCTGCTGCTTGACCTACCCCTCTATCGTTTCTGCAATGAATTGCTGTTAGGCTCCAAATATGACGGCTAAAACAAAGAGGCAGAACCAACAAAAGTTGACCCACCTTTGCACTTCAACCAAAAAGAAAACCGCAAGGCTTTTACACAAATACAGTAAGAAGAGACTACTGTGAGTCAACTGTGCGTTTAAGAATAACCAAAGTTGATGAATACCAATTTTTAACCTGCCTAAAGTATTCCCTGTGGGGAAGCCGCTCGGCGCGGTTCAAAGATTGGCAAAAAGGCGACTGTCTAGCATTTATTGTTGACAAAGCTCTGATAGGCTATGCCGAGGTATCTGGTGAATCTTTCAGATCAGACGAGAGAGTGTGGGATAATGGTCTTTTTCCTTATAGAATCCCAATAAAATTCCAGCAAGTCTTGACTAAAAATGATAGAATTCCCATCCTTGGAGAGGTCAGAGACATTCTGATTTCAGCTTGGGGAAGTAGATATGGCTGGGGAATACTGAACCAGCGAGTTCTTACGAATTCAGCAGCAGAGAAAATAATTACTGCGGTTAAAGTACGTCCAAACAATCTTACTCAAAATAGGTTAAACATCGAACAATTACTCCAAGAGGCAAAACAGCAAAGAGAAGTAGTATCAGTAAAGAAAAGACCGCGAAAAATATCTCTCAAAGTAGACGTTGAACCTACCTCGGAGCGATTTACAACAGAAGAGGAAGATTCTGCGCATTCTAAGGCACAAAATGCCCTAATCAGACTAGGAAAAATAACTGGTTGTTCAGTGTGTATCGCGTCAAATGATAGAAATCGTTCATTTCATGGCAAAACATTAGGCGGCGAATGCCTAAAGCAGCTACCCAATCTCGGTTTAAGTGATGAAGCAACTCGTCGGATTTCTCTAATAGACATAATATGGATTAAACAAAACGCGCCAGTCTGCGCTTTTGAGGTCGAAACAACAACCTCAATTTATTCAGGGCTTCTTAGGATGGCTGACCTTCTTTCCGTGGTGCCAGCGCTTAATGTCAAATTGTATATTGTGGCTCCCAGAGAGCGACAAGACCGAGTTCGTAGTGAGTTAACGCGTCCAACCTTTCGAAGAATCGGACTTAACGATTTCTGTAAATTCATCCCAATAGAAGAATTGAATAATCTACTCTCGAAGGTTGATGATTTAGGTGGTCACATTCAGCCAACTATTGTGGACAAGATAGCCGTAGAGTTTGGCGAAGAAATTTAAAACATCAACCAGCAATACGGTGTGTTCTATTTTTTTATGACCTTTCGGAGCATTTCCTGCATTTTCCTTGCGTCTACATCCAGAATCGGCGTTTCGCAAATTATGTCTGGTCGCATGCCTAACTCTACTATGACTTCCGCCAGCTTCTCAAAGTCAGGTCCATACTCTGCCGCGTCCAGCACGTGGTGGCGTCGCTCGCCTGCTTTGTAGGTGTATTCGATTTTGCTGAAGTGGCAGTGCATGTTGCGCATGGCTTCTGTGCCCAGTTTCTCTTCGGCTTTGAGTGCGATGTTGCGGAAGTCTTCGACGGTTCGCAATCCGCCGCCTGTTCGCGCGTGCAGGTGCGACCAGTCAATGACCAGTTGGATTCGCTCAACTTCTTGGCACACCTCCAAAATCTCGTCCAGCGTGCCGAACTGTGCGTGCCTGCCCATGGTTTCTGGACCCAACTTAACCTTCTCAATCCCGTTGGCATTCAGCGTTTTGATAACATCTCTTAGTGCGTCCACAGTTTTCTTGTAGGTCTCCGTTTTGCCGTTGCGCCCATAGAACCCCGCGTGGAAAACCACCACGTACGCGCCCATCCACTCCGCCGCCGTAGCACAAGCGATTAGGCGCCGTTTGCTCGCCTCCACAACCGTCTGCTCCCCTGCGAGGTTGATGAAGTAGGAACCATGCAAACTAAGCAAAACATCATTCCGCCGCGCTTCCGCACCGAGCGCTTGGGCGTCTTCGCGTTTAATCTGGGGTGCTTGTCCCCACCTTACCGCTTCATACTCCAACGCGTCCAGCCCTTCTGCCTTCAACAGTTTAGGTACGTCCGCTATCTTTGCGCCCATAATCCTGAACATGGGCGGAACTCCTGCGGGGCCAAAACGGGGACGGTCAGCCAACCAAACAACTCTCCTTATAGTCTGTTTACAGTGAAGTGGCTTTTGCAGCTAAAAAACCTGCCCGATTAATTTTTAAGTTCTTTCTTTAGCGCAATTGTGCCAAATGGAACATAAATGGTGCTTTTTGTTACAAAAAAGTCACAATATTTAATAGTTGTCAGT
>CAYGJP010000046.1:0-12719 GCA_964350175.1 uncultured Candidatus Bathyarchaeia archaeon | reverse complement strand
AACGAAGGAAAAACAAAAGAAACTAAGCTTGAGGATACTCTTCCTTGCTGGACGTTTTTGTGTCCAGCAGTTTGGCGAAGAGCATTTGTAGAGTCCACACGAACGCGCTGTAGTTTGTCCAGATGGCTGCAGTTTTGAACTTCTTCCTGTCGCCGGATTCGTTGGTTACATCGTTCTCGTGGAAAGCAATCAGCAACTCTTTCCTGTCGGATATCATGAAGCAGGGTAAGTTTTGAGCATCAACTATTCCGATTTTTTCTTTGGGCAAGTTCATTTGTTTAATGAAGAAGAGGCTTTTTGGAGAGTTCGCCGTTAGCAACGTAATGTTGAGTTCGTCTTGTTTCTTTTTGAGTTTATCTGTGAAGTCGCTGTAGTAAAGTTGCGCTAGGTATTCGTCTGGAGCGAAGATTTGGAATTCTTTTTCCGTACGTTCTAACAGTTCGTCAGCTTTGAGGACTACTTGCTGTTCGCCTTCGAGCATTTGGAAGAGTTCTTTTTTGGTTTTTTCCATTTTCATCTGGGGCACTGACAGCCAAAGTTCTACGAGACTTTGTTTTTCTTTCTCAAGCAGTTTAATTTTCATTTTTTGTGCATCAACAAGCAAGTCGATGGCTTTGTCAAGTGGAACAGCGGTGAACTTTAGCGGTTTTTCGAAGATTGAGAAGAGTATGCCTTTCTTCTCTAAGTCTCGTAATATGCGGTAGGTTTCGGTTCGGTGCAAACTGATGGCTTCGGCAATTTCACCTGCTTTCTTTTCACCTACTCTTGCAAGGTGTAGGTAGACTTTGATTTCGTTTTTGAGGAGTCCGAAGCGTGCAAGAGTTTCTTCAATTGTGGTTAGTTGTTTGTTGAAGCCTTTGTCACGTTTCACGAATTTGACGGCGTCGCTTCTGTCGTCGTAAACTCTTATCAGGTCACTGTTTCCTTTTTGGACTGCGAGTTCCATTTCACGTTTCACCTTTGGTTTATACGTCTGTATCTTGGCTACTGATTTTAGCTGACTATATATTAGATGGTTACGACTTCGGAATCCGACTTAAGAATCTGAATCAGAAATCCACTTTTAACCAGAAGAAAAAAGGCATCAATCAAACAGAAACTGCACTCAAACAACTCTAAACCAACATAGACCACAAGCTACACACCTAGAAACCACGCGCATGTGTTATTCATCCTCCAATTTGCCTCAATTTGGTCTAAAAGTTTCATCGAAAGCATTAACGCAGTGTACCCGTAGCATTTGCTAAAACAAGTATTCCCCGAGTGTCGTGGTAATGCACTGAAATCAGTAGCGGGTCACTGCGGTTCATAGTTGTAGCGGTAAAGGAAAGGAAGCATGTGCCGTTCCCATAGTCAACGATAGTAGGAACGGGTACTTGTACCCACTCTTCAGTTGTCAGCGTGCCGTCGTACTCGTAGTATATTGTGAAGTTTTTTGCTAAAGCAGGCTTATCTTCATTATGTAAAGTGCAAGTCACGTTAACTTGCTTGGATGCCCCATCTAACAATGTATAATAACCCTCCACAAGAAGCTTTGAAGTTACGTTAACACTGTAGCCTGAATAGTAATTCGCCGAGACTCCTGAAGAGTTCAAAGCGAAAGTAACGTACGCGCCTGAGACACCTTGTCCGCTGGTGCCCCAAGAAACCCACACGCCATCTACGTAAGGCGCCGAGTTCAGAGGCGTATAGTTCATGGTTAAAATAGCATTGTACGAATGATTTGCTATGACAGATCTAAGCTGGTTCAAGTCCGCAGCTAGGACTCCTATATCTCCGCCATTTGAAATGTTTGCCAGCGCACTAATTACTGTGTGCACCGCGGCTTGCTTGACTGCGGAAAAGCCAAGATTTGCGGCATTCGCGTAAACTGGCGCATCCATTCCAGTCTCCCTAACATAAATTACAGTGGAAAGCAGAAGCATCACTACTATCAAAGACGTTATGACCAGCACTTGTCCGGAGTTTCCACGACGTTTTGAGTTGGCTGTTTTCATTTTAGTCCACCGCTGCCAACTGCAGCCTGATTATGTACACGGCGTAGTTTCCGTTTGTGCTTGCGCAAACGTATTCTGCTGAGTGTACGTTGTCGCTGACTAAACCGCCACTACAAATAGGAACGGCATTGAGGCGTGTCATGTTTTGGTCGAATACTGTGAGGTTAAACCATACTGTAAGCGGAATACAAGATTGAACGAGACTTTGGATTGCGGTCCAGTTTTGGCTGTCAACCAAGTTGGCTAAGTGTCCATTATTATCCAAGCTAACCAAAATGTTAAGCGCTGTTGAAGAAAGGGAATTAGTCACATCGCTACTTAGGCTTCTTTGCACCATCGGAATGAGCGTAAGCGACGAGAGCAGCAGAACCGAAGCAAAAAACGCTTCAATTACACGTATTTGCCCTTTGTTGTCTTTCAGTAGCCTCATCGTACCACATCCCCGAAACACAAAATCAACTTGTACAGGCTACCCTTGACGGTGACTGGGTACACAAACAAGTTTTTATCTGAATTTGAAAAGTCCGCTCCTGCATTCACTGGAAGTTGAGGATACGAAGTCCACTCAGCAAATGATTCTGTTCCGTTCACACCTTGGGTTACGAGAATTATGGGGCTTTTGTCTAACAGTGCTGGGATTGTGTAATTGGTGCTTGAAGTTGATGTAAGGTTTGAACTGTACCCGTAAGAGAAAGCAAAACTCTCTTCGATGGTAACGCTGGGATAGTTCTTGTTCACGTGTAATGTGTAGTTAAGTGGACTCAACCCCAAAAAAGTGTAGTTAGGCGGCGGTTCCTGAGCCAGATGAGCAAACGGGTAAACTTCATATGCAGTTACTCTATCGTCAAACGATGCGCGAGCGAATACTACGAGTAATGCAGGACCCTGTGATGTGGTGGGCACCTGAACGGTGACGTAGCCAACACCTGAACTTGAGGTAGTGTTGGAAACACTGCCCACATAATTTGTGGCCACGAGATAGCATTGTAAATTCACACTCAACGGTCCAGACTCTTTACTCACCGAAACTGTAAAGGTATACGTGGTGAAGCCACTTGCAGTGCTGTTGCCCGAAAGCTCAACATGTATTGACAACATCTGAGAAAGCGAAACGCCAAAAGCGATGTTGGTTAATCTTGCCGCCTTGGAAATATCCGGATATGAAAGTGCATATGCGTTTTGGCTGCTTAGCCTGCTAAGCTTGTCAATATCCAACTCGTACAGTCCTGCCGAGTTGCTTGCAGATAACCCAAAGTTCACTGGAACACCGCTTTCTGTGCCCCAGTCCTCAGGAGAACCGCAGCTTGTCACGATGTGGTCAGCTATCGTCTGCAGGTAATCTTGCTTGTTTAAATCCTGCATGCTGTTTATCTGCGTTTGCATCGTTCCCGCCAGAAACGCCGTAGCCAAAATAGCTACGCTAACTATCAGCGAGCAAGCGAAGAAAGTGTCAATTGTTACTGTTGGTACCTTGGTTGCCTCCGCTGTTAACCCATTGCTGCTGTTAAGCCAAACATACCTGAGAGCAACTCCTGAGACACCACTAGAGACACATAAGCGGTTCCTGCAAGCAACGCAGAGTACAGAAAGCCCGCGCCAAAGTTACCTTCGCTTATTTTCCCGATGAAGAAACCGGAAATCCAGCATTGCAGAATAATGCCTACCGAGAACATGCGCATTTGACTCTGCATAGCCATAAAGGCAACCGAAGAGAGACTGTTACCGACAACCGAAGTCATCATGTAAGTCGTGATGGCCACAATGGTCGTTGTCACTGCAATTAAGATGCTCCAAACTACCGCGAGCATAATGTAAGGCTTCAACAAAGCACGCTTGTTAATCTGCAGCTCCCGTTCCTTCTCGCTATACTCGGAAAGAATCTCCAGCGATTGCGTGGCGTTACCGCCAATTTCTATGGTTTCAATAAGCATGGCAAAGTTCACGACGACAAACCAGCTTTTGATTTCCTTGCTCAAGTTATCAAAAGTTTTTCGCAGCGGCACACCCCACTCAATTTGGCTGCGCACCAAGTTTACGAACTTTGAAAATCCACCTTGATACTTGCGCTTCGCAGCTTGCACGATGCTTTTTTCCGGTGAAAGCCCAATTTTATTCGCTTCCGTGACATCCCGGATGAAACCTGGAATCGAATCTTCAGCGTTATAATTGACTTGGGCGATCCGTCGGTATTCAATACCAGGAATCAATGAAGCCACTACCAAACCTATTGTGGCGATTTCAGGTAAACCAATAGGCCCAAAAGACTCTGCGAGTGAGGGAATCAAAACTATCACAATCAGCATTGCCCCAACTACGCCGATTAAAATGGCGGCTTTTTTGTAAAGGCTCTTTAGGTCTTCGAATGCGCTTCGCTGCATGTTATGAGCCACCATGATGAATATGAGCGATAGCACAGGCATGAAAATGAACGCTACAATATAGGACATTATAGGTGAAATAGACAGTGAACTCGACGACAAAACATCCATCATACCTGACGATGAAAAAACAACAAAGAGAATGTAAGTACACAAAACAACAATCAGCATTACTGTGTAAGCTTCAACTAATGTGGCTATTTTCTCAATTGACCGTGTCATTGCATTGTGTCTAAGCTCGAATATCGCCTTGAGTTCACTTTTCAAGTAATCAACCATTTTACCGCCACTTCTCACTGAAGACACGAAACCGCCCAGAAAATTTTTGTAGAGTTTTGAGGGAGTTTTTTCCGCGCGTATGTGCATCACAGTCAAGGGGTCTTTGCCCAAAATCTCAACTTGTCTGACTACTTCATCGGCTTCCTTTTTGAAATTGGGTAAGAATGAGAGTTTGCGCATTTTTTTCCAGCTGTCATAAGGTGTCACTCCGCTGGCGGCTAGAAGCGTGAAAATCATAACTACGAAAGGCAGTTCCTGCTCAAGTTTCTCCTTCTCCTCACTTGCAGCCTTTGACATTAGACCAAGAATCTTTCCAACGAAACCGCCTTTAGCTTTCACTGACTATAGCTCCTTGCATGGTTGCTTATCCAAGTCGTCCACGTTGAGTGAACTGTTTAGCGCTTTGTGTACGCTTCGGAAGTCACGAAGACCCTTCTCCACCATCTTCAGCAGAATTTGCTTTCTCCGCTCAAACTCCTGCATAACTACACTCGGAGGGACATCGAGACTTTTGGCCATCTTCGCCAGCAAATAGCTCCCTTCAAGATTTGCTTGGAAATAATCTCCTGAAGCGTTCCAAGTGAAAATATCATGGATGCCGCAGTTACTGTCTATTTCTGAGATTTTCACGAATTTTCTGCTTGAGATCTTTTTGTCCAAGCCAACGAGAAATGTTGGAGTTTTCACTTGCTTGACAACTATGACGCAGTTCATTAAGGGTAAGATGCCCTGGGGAATATTCATAGGTGGCTGAGTCAAACGTTTAATCACTGTTTCAACGTCTTCAGCGTGTAAGGTACACATTCCCCCGTGACCGGTAGCTAAGGCCTGAAAGAGAACGTATGCTTCTTCGCCTCTAACCTCGCCTACCAGAATCAAAGCTGGACGGTGACGTACAGCTGATTTGATGAGGTCGTAAAGGCTGACTTCTCCTTCGCTTAAACCTCCGAATCCGGGGCGGGCAATTGTTGAGACCCAGTTTTCCTGCGGCAAGTTAATTTCGGAAACTTCTTCGACTGAAATCATTTTGAAGTCAGGTCTAACGAGGCAAGCAATTGCGTTTAATGCGGTGGTTTTTCCGGCTCCTGTTGGGCCAACAACCATCACGGACATCTTGTTTTCCATGAGCATCCACAGGTACGCGGCGATTGATTCGTCGATGGTTTCGTTCGTGATTAAGTCGACGATTGTTATAGGGTCTTCTCGGAACTTTCGAATTGTGAAGCTTGTTCCTGCTGGGGTGGTTTCTTTTCCAAAGGAGACGGCAAGGCGGTGTTTTCCAGGCAAGGTTAAGTCCACTATGGGGTGCGCAATGCTAACGTGTTTACCTTGTCTGTGAACTATCCGCGTTATGAAGTCGTCAAGTTCCTCTTCGTCAGTGTAAATTATGTTAGTTCGCGCATTCTCGTATTTTCTGTGGTACAAAAAGACAGGTTTGTTAACGCCTAAGCAACTTATGTCTTCGATGTAGGGGTCACAGATAAGGCCGTCAATTCTTCCGTAACCTATCAAGTCTCTTTCTAGATAATAGATTATTTTTCGCAAGCCCACCTGGTCGGTTCCTGACAATGCGGCTTGGTTTTCTTCGATTATGCTTGGAAGTTGTCTCTGAAAAGACTCTGCTATGGTTTCGTCTGTTCGGGGCGCTTTTAACTCGTATTCAAGTACGTTTTTCAATTGATTGAAAGCTTCTCGTTCCTCTATGGTCATTGCAAGTTCATCGACAACATAGAAGTAGCCCCCTTCAGATTCTTCTTGGAATATCCATGCGTAAGAGAACGGAGGCTTAAGCGGGTAACTTTCAACTTGGGTGTAGCCTTCGGGTACACGCCAGCCCTGGATGCCTAAGTAGCCGATTAATTCTTCCGCGGAGGTTTGGTGTTTCTTTTCAACTTCTTCTTCTTTCTTTTTTCCTAGCTTCAAAGTTTAATTGCCTCCATAAAGAGTTAAACTTGCACCTGTCGCGTTCCAGTTGTATTGCAAAAATGCTTTGGCGCCTGAACCGCTTGCGTAAATGCCCGACGCCATGATATCTGCTGGAACGTACACTCGTTGTTCACTAGAAAGGGCTGTTGCGCCAAAGCCCGCTTCCACCCAAGCTTTCGAGGAGTCATTTGCTATTTGAATCCAGTATCTTTGGTTTCCGATTAAAGGTGGAATATCTAAATGCACTGTTGATGTGAGGTTGTTTGCTGGAGCATGTGAGGTGAGTTCCATGCTTTTCACTGCTACGTATTCTGCGATGTTGGATAGTTGTTGTTCTTCTGCTTCGCGTTTCACGTTGGTTACCGTTAGTCCGCAGGCGCTGATTATGAGAGTTCCAATGATTACTGAAGCGAAAAGCGTGTAAATGTATCCTGGAATTATAGAGGGCATGTTATCTCAAGCACCTCTCAACGTGGATGTTACATTGGACAATTTCGATGTTGATGACTGCGCCGTAAGCAGTACTTGAAATGGGCACTGATACTTGCCCGCTGGCGCCGTCTAAAACCGAAGTTACAAGCAAAATTTCTGGACTGTATGAAAAAGTGTAAGTGGTAGTCGTTATCTGGGTTGATTCGCAGGAGATTTTTAGTGGAACTTTGCCATAAAGTGCTATTGTTTCTGAAGCGTTCAGGTTAACGATGTAGATGCGTATGTTGTTGACGGCTCTGTTGTTTTCTATGCCTCCTGTAGCGTATGAAACTGTGGGGCGGTAGCGTAGGAGAAGTTCAGGATGTTCCGCGCCGCTTCTTATTGAGAGCTGAGTTATGAGTGAGCCACTTTGGTTGGTTATTGTGCGGCTGTCCCCCTTCAAAAACAGCCCTGTGTCTGCTGATTCAGCGGATGGAAGCTCATATGTGATTTGTCCTATGGCGCCATTGAAAACAGCCATATTAATGGTTGTACTTATAGTTGTTTTAAACTCTATCCAATCGACGTTCAGATCAAACTGCGTACCAGTTGCTTTGGTTCCTATAATCTTCACTGCCCAGTTTCCAATAGAATTTCTGAAGTTTATGGGAGCAGTCGTTATAGTCTGGGTTTTTGTGACATCAGTTTGCCCTATCGTGTCGGTTATGTAGCCATTCCCGCTTGTGGGATACTGGCTTGTAGCATAATTGTACAATTGTAGTGTTGTTGTCACGCCAGGGGTTGTGAAAGATAAGTCTGCCGTCCAATCAAGTTGCGCCCATCTTTGAACGTCTGATGTGCCAGAAAATTCAACTTCACAGGTATATTGGGTTATATGCGTGCTAGAGAATCTGGCTAAGTCGTAGCTCCAATCGAACTGTTGTGCTGTTGCCTTAACAATCTTAAGTTTCATTGTCCAATTGCCGGAACCGTCTCTGAAGTAAGTCGGATTAGCAGTAATACTTTGAGACGTGGTTACATCACTTGTACCTATTGTCCCATCCATGAAACCATCTCCGCTTGTGGGATATTGACCTGTTTGATAGTTGTACAGTTGAAACGTAGCATTCGTATTTGTCGTTGTGGACCTGCTATCTATTGTCCATGTTAATTGTGTCCATGATTCGGTGTTTGATGTTCCAGTAAACTCGACCTCGCTTGTAAATTCTGTTGGATCACCAAATTGTTGAAATTCGAACTCAAAGCACTCATAGGTACTAACCGTGGTATCATAAGAAATTGTGTTTGTATCTATTACTGTGAAGGTTGTTCCATCCCATTTTACCGCGCCTATTAAAAGAGCTGCCCCTCCCTCCAATATTGCGCCTAAAATCATTGTGTCTCCACTATTGTATCGTGTATTTGTTCTTAACTGAACCCATGGGTGAACAGTAGACCCCATAGCAGTATTTGTTTGTGTTCCCCATGTGTTTGGAGCTGTAAACGTCTTGTATGCAATTTGTGCAGCCGTGGTTCCCCACACAAGCAAGCCTTTGCCTCCTGAGGGTTCCCACGCAAAGTCGGCACATCGTTGAGCGTTTGAATCTACACTTGCATCGTGTTCTGTGTGAACTGCCCATGTACTGCCACTCCAATAGGCAGTGTTAAGGTCTGAAGCGCCATCAACCACCACGAATAACAGGTCATCCGAAGCAGGATCAGCTTTCAGTGTTACCCAATTACCCACAGCGCCCGCGGCGGTTATATCTAAAAGTGTGTTTGCGCTAAGTGTTGTGCCATCCCAAGTTTTATAGTAGAAATCGGTGCTAACGGAATCAGCCCAGATGAACATTGCCTCCCCGGTCGTTTGCTCATACTCCACAGCTATGCATTCTTCGGTTGCTATTGCGGCGGTAGCATCCCAGACGGCGGCTGCTCCCATAAGACTCCAGGCTGAACCAGTCCAAATGTAGCCGTGAACATCAGTGTTAGCGTCAAGATAAATCAGCGCTATCTCGTTATCATCAGCCGTGCCTGAACGCGTTGCTGGACAAGACGCTAAGCTAACCCAGCGCACTATACCAGTCGTGTACGCAAGGTTCAAAAGCTGCTCAGAACCCCAGCCAGTACCAAACGTCCAGATTTTGTAACCGATCTCGTTTGTTGTTGCACCTGTTGAATAAACAAGCACTGCCCTGCCGCTTGTCTTCTCATAAGCCACATCGAAACATTTGTATGCGTTGGCAGTTGGCCCTGGGAAAGCGATGTTGTTTGTCGCAGTCCAAGCTGTTCCGTCAAAAACGTAAGCATCCAGATAACCATCATCCGATAAAGTTACAACAATCTTCTCCAAAGCCCGCGTGCTTATCGGACAAACAGCAACCCTAACAAATCTTACTGGACTATCAGTTGTATCCATTTCAATTTCATTTCCCCAGGCTTCAGTGTCACCATCCCAAAATCTGTTCTTTACATAATTTAGACCCAATTGTGTGTTGCTTCTGTATGCAATGAATGCGTCAGTTTTGGATGTTGAGGAGGACACCGATACATAACTACGAGAAGTCATGTATACGCCATCATCAGCTTGTAAGTCGCCCAGCGAGCCAGAAATTTCTCTTGTTGAACCTAATAGTACATAATTTGATGGATAGAAATTGTTGGTGGAAGTTCCTGCATAACTGCGGAAATTCATGTAAACGACGTTATTTGAGCCTAAGTCTATAACGCTGCCTGAAACGTAGCCAGTTGACCCGCCAAGAGAGTAACCCGACGGATTATAAACGGCAGAACCTTCGCTGCTGGTGTCAGCGACGCTGATTTCTAGAGAACTATTAGACGGCTGAACGTAAAGTTTTCCACCTGAATCAGCTATTTCGTATGTGCGCGCGGAGCCTGGCTGCCACACCGTGGACAGTATATTCTCGTCGAGGGATAAGAAGTTCTGTTTTGCTGTTGCTATTTTGAGCGTTTGGCTTCGCGTGTTCACTCTTTCAATTGCAAAGTAGTACGTGACCGAGATTAAGCCAAGGGTCGAAACGAATAGTATCATGAAGGTGGCGGGGAGAGCTAACGCTTTTTTGGACCTACGCAATTTGCGCAATTTTGCAGATAGGTAATTACACGGAGCGTTTTTCAATTTTCGTTTCTCTTCCTGTGCCAACTTATGTAAGAAGTCGCGGAAAATGGATTAAGCTGTTTGTGCGTAACGCCAAGTACATATTATAATAGAAAACTCCTCTGGCGAATACTTAGCGGGGGAAATTTTCTGTGAACAAGACGCCACATGCGAAAATCCCCTGAAAATTACCGTGAGGAAGGTTCTTTTTTAGATGTTTTAAGAAAAAGAAGAAAAGGTGTGGGGGGTAGGCTTGTTAAAGGCCTGATTATGCTACGTATGCTTGTACGTTTGACTCTTTGTAGTACATTGCTTGCGATGTGAAGACGGTGATGGCGACTGTTAAGCCGATGTCGTTGACGGTGATGCTGTCAGGACTAGAAATGTACATAACCATGGTTTTTCCGGACTGCAATGTAAGATCAGTAGTTGCGCCAGCTAAAGGATTGTCGCCAGTAAGACCCAGCATGGTTGTCATGTTATATGTGGCGATGCCTGAGGAGATGAAGGTTAGGTCATTGGAGACAGATTCGCTGGTTACTATGTAGGTAACGTTTTGTGATGCGCCAGTCCAAGTAGCTTCTTGGCCTCGGACAGCTATTTTGTCGAGGACTACGTCTCTACCGCCAGTGTTGATTATCATGATGGCAGCTTGTGACTGACCAGTTGCAGCGTCGTACCATACGTGTTGTTTTGTAAGGTGCAAGCTTTCTTCTTGAACGCGTGTGCTGGTGACGTTGATTGCAAAGTAGGTGACGACTCCGGCGAGCAGCACTGAGACGACAAGGATGATTAGTGTTGTAACAACGGTGCTTAGAGCCAAACGATTTTTCAGTATATTTCTCATTTTGTTTTCACTGAAAAAACTGTTACGCGAGTTTTGGATAAGTAAATTTGTGCGTAAAACAAAACTACACACCTGACAAGACAAGTAACTTTATTGAAGAGCCTTGTCGATGCACGCTAAAAGATTCGCGTGATTGTAAGTTGTGAGGAAGGTTCTTTTTTAGATGTTTTAAGAAAAAGAAGAAAAGGTGTGGGGGGTAGGCTTGTTAAAGGCCTGATTATGCTACGTATGCTTGTACGTTTGACTCTTTGTAGTACATTGCTTGCGATGTGAAGACGGTGATGGCGACTGTTAAGCCGATGTCGTTGACGGTGATGCTGTCAGGACTAGAAATGTACATAACCATGGTTTTTCCGGACTGCAATGTAAGATCAGTAGTTGCGCCAGCTAAAGGATTGTCGCCAGTAAGACCCAGCATGGTTGTCATGTTATATGTGGCGATGCCTGAGGAGATGAAGGTTAGGTCATTGGAGACAGATTCGCTGGTTACTATGTAGGTAACGTTTTGTGATGCGCCAGTCCAAGTAGCTTCTTGGCCTCGGACAGCTATTTTGTCGAGGACTACGTCTCTACCGCCAGTGTTGATTATCATGATGGCAGCTTGTGACTGACCAGTTGCAGCGTCGTACCATACGTGTTGTTTTGTAAGGTGCAAGCTTTCTTCTTGAACGCGTGTGCTGGTGACGTTGATTGCAAAGTAGGTGACGACTCCGGCGAGCAGCACTGAGACGACAAGGATGATTAGTGTTGTAACAACGGTGCTTAGAGCCAAACGATTTTTCAGTATATTTCTCATTTTGTTTTCACTGAAAAAACTGTTACGCGAGTTTTGGATAAGTAAATTTGTGCGTAAAACAAAACTACACACTTGACAAGGAAAAAACGGGATAGTTTAAAAAATAAAAGAGAAAAAGGGTTGGTGCTACTATGCGGATACTGCTTGCACGTTTGCTTCTCTGTAGTACATTGCCTGTGCTGTGTACAGTGTGATGCTTACTGTTAAGCCGATGTCGTTGATGGTGATTGAGTCAGGGTTTACTATGTAGATCATCGCCGTGTATCCTGATCGTAGGACGAGATCACTACTAGCAACGTTGAAATCGTATTCTGTTCCGTCAAAGGTTAACGAATTGGCTGATGATATGTTAAAGTTGGAGACGTAAGACATGTCGCTTGATATCGGGTTGTTGGTTACACAGTAGAGTACGAACTGCTTGTTTGAGGTGTCTGTGTTGTTCCAACTGCATTCTTGACCTCGGACATTTAGTTTGTCTATGACTACGTCTCTACCGCCAGTATTGATTACCATTACTGATGCTTGAGAGTAGGCTTCTGATCCGGCTGAGGATGTTGAGTTGTGCCATATGTGTTGCTTGGTCAAGTGTAAGCTTTCCTCTTGAACTCGAGTGCTGACTACGTTGATAGCGAAGTAAGTTACGACGCTGGCGAGCAGCACTGAAATGACGAGTATGATTAGGGTGGTTACGACAGTGCTTAGTGCGTAGCGGTTCTTTAGCAGCTTGCTTATCATGTTCATTGTATTCTTTCACCTCCCAGTGTATTCGCGTTTGTCGATGGTCGGCTGCTTTTAGAACGATCGAACAAGTTGGTTCGAGTTTTAAGATTTATTCTGAGTTGGATTATTTTTGGTGGTTTCATATTTTTCGCCGACTTATTTCTTTGAAACATTGAGTGTCGATTTTCTTATAAATGTCTTCTGTCGCAAGATTCAATATTAAATCTCTGGTTTCAGACTAAGAAAC
>CAYGJP010000045.1:0-12842 GCA_964350175.1 uncultured Candidatus Bathyarchaeia archaeon | reverse complement strand
TGTCAGTGTAGTTCTCAGGCAAGCAAACACGGTTAATCTGCATTACAGCTTGCAAATCGTCAGGCATGAACTTTCGAAGCGCAAAGGTTTCCTGCATCTTTTCGCCTTCCTAACTCTGAACTCCCAGACGGAACTTAAAGTTTACGTTTTAAATTGGTTCAACTGCTTGAGACGAATCTTCAACAGGCGCTTTATACTGAGGCAAAGTGAAATTTCCATATGGAATTGCCCAAACCCTCGCCGCCTTCCCCGCAATGTTAAACGCCTCATTCAAGGCGTCGTTCACAGCACGAGCAGTTTTCAGCTTGAAGATGTTTGCAGCGTAATAGTCAGGCAACGACGAGACCAAAATAATCTGATGATTACCCAACGCCTTCAGCAAATAATACGCTTTATGTCCGCCAAGGACAAAGTTGCGCTTAATTTCACGCTCCACCGACTTCAAATCGCCAAACCGCATCATCCAATCATAAAACACTTGGTTCCCATGCCCCTCAGGACACTCCGCAACCAAAACCACAACGCCGCCCCGCTTCACAGCTTCCAACGCGGCATCCACCGCTTTATACGCCTGAAACAGGTTAATGTCCGCTGGAGAACCACCGCAGCTAACAACCACAATGTCTGCCCTGCGGTCAATGGTAACACGGTACATCTCGTCAACCAGTTTAACAGCCTCTTGAAACGCCTGCTCCAAATCACCCGCGAAGGCTTTGACCACTTCGCACTTGCTGTTTGTGACCACGTTCAAAACAAAATCCGCTTTCGCCAGCTTCACAGCCTCAACCATGTCTTCATGCACAGGATTACCCGTCAAAACGCCTGTTCTGGCGTCAGCATGCAACATCAAAGCGTGGTTGTGCTTAATCGTTTCTTCACCAGCCACCGCAGGCAGAACACTTTTACGTCCTCCGCTGTAACCAGCATAATAGTGAAAACCTACGTCGCCAAGCAAAACCTTCACGTCTGCTTCAACAAAAACGCGGTTCAAGTAAACCTTGTTCCCATGATGCGTATTGCCCACATGCACAAGGTCCTGCGCTTTGCAGTCATGGCTCACTGTTTTGACGCGGTTGAACGCTTCTTCGCCAACAATTTTAACTGCTTCGTCACGCGTAACCGCCCGATGGGTACCAGTGCCAAAAATTATTGTAATATTCTCATCCTTCACACCTGCTATGCTTAACTCTTCAAGCACAGGCAAAAGCATCACATCGGTTGGCGTACGTCGGGTAGCATCATTAACCACAATAGCGACTTTACTCTCTGGCAAGGCAATTTCACTTAGGCGCTTGGTGCCAACTGGGATGGGCTCTTTGAGGGCACGTTCAACTTCCTCTTTCGCGTCTGGGCAGCCGGGCTGCTCTTTGGGTTCGATTGATCCGAGGAGGTTTCGAGCTTGAACCCTGACGCACACATCAGTTTTTCCGTAGGGAAGCCAAACATCAACCATGAAGCATCACTTGAGTATAATTTAAAGACACGTCTTAAGCAGCTATTAAGCCTTATCACAAACCAGCCAATACATTTTCGGCGCGACCTACTTTTCAATATTGTAGTTAAGGTTTAGTCAAGAAAGCCACAAGTCAAACAAAGTCAATTTGATTTAGCATTGAAACTCGCTTCGTAAACGTGCCGAACCCTGCCAAACTGTGCCTTTTCTAGCCTTTTTGCGTCTTTCCCAGCCGCGGGAAAAACCCCGTTCAAACGCAGAAACAAGAAAAGAGCCCAAAGCAAGCAGTTCAAAAAGGTAGGGGAAGGGGATAGGTCAAAAGAGAGAAGGCAGCAGAGCAAAAAAAAGTTGACCAGACGCTACCTTAGCGGTTTTTGCTTAAGCGGGCTTTATTTTACTTGTCCGATTAGGCGACGGTAAATGTATAGGAAGTATACGAGGGCAAAAGCTGAAATTACCAATTCAGCTACCAGTATGCCCAGATTTGCCTCCACCGCCCTAAAGTAACCCTGCTGCAAAATATCAGAGAACACGAGAATCTGGAGGAATATAGCTCCGCCCAGGCAGCTTAAGCCTAGGCTGTGGAAAACCACGCGTACTCTACGCATCAAGGTCGGGTCAAGAGTCATAATAATCAAAATCTATGAAGGCTGCTGGAAGGCTTAATTGTTTATGAAACAAAAAACAGAATCCGAACTCACTAACCAAGAGCCTGCTTTTTCTTGGAGGGTTTCTTTTTCTCTTTGGCAACCATACGCTTGACTTTCTTTTCCATCTTCAACTCGTACTCGTGCTCTTTTACTGGAGGAGGCAAATTCTTGCTTTTATGCACCGACCGCGGAGGCACGATGCGTTGCTCGCCAACTTTAACCGTGACGTTTTCGCCGTTAAGGGTGTCTTCGAACTCCTCCAAGGCCTCGACGATCCAGTAGCCGTTGCTTTGAGTCACAACCTTAACCTTATGTAAACCACGGTAGTAGCGAATATCTTCACTCACAAGCAGACACCTATAGCATAGTGGGCATTGGCAGATAAAAACCGCACGCTTGTAACTCACCCTCAGTGAGTTTGACTTATATTTTCAGGACAACAAATAGACTACCATGAAAAAAGCTCTAATACTCCTGTTACTCGCAGTTATTATAGCTGCACAATGGACTGTTCTATCTTCTTTTTTTACAGTTAACACCGAGTACCCACCTTATGGCACAATAAATGTTTCTGGCACATCAGCGGTAATTGTTGCTAAAGCCGATTACGTTTCATTAAGAGTTAAATTTTATATAACTGCTGAACCGGGTCGTACAGCACTTGTGATATTTCCTGATGGATCCCAAGAAAACGTAACCTCAAGCTACCGGTTTGAAATGCTTTTCCCTCGGACAAACTTCTTTGTTGGAACTTTTTCTGATAGTCTATATGTACCTTCGGTAGGAGATGGAAATTTACAAATTTTATTATCAGACCAAAAGCCTTCGGACATCGTAGTGGTGCCCAATGTAGACGAAAATTTTTTCAGCACTATTTTAGATTCTGAATCCCTAGATATAGTCACCTTCTGGTTTAAGATAGAGGGCAACGCACGAGTGTTTGCAGCCGGTTATGGGGTGCCAATCTAATGGAAGAAACGCTTGCAGCTAAAATGAAAGATTTCATGACTGCTATAGACCAGGTAAAAAAGTACAGGGCATTCTTAGTGGTGCTACCTGATTTCGCCGTAATTATTGCGTTGTCAATAGTTGGTTGGCTATCGCTTTCATTAGTGTCTAATTTTGGGCGCGTTTTCGTTAGCTACACTATCACTGGCGGGGTGCCGAGTGTTAGCCTATTGCAATTGTTTGCTGTAATAATTGGTCTACTATTCGGGATATTTTGGGTAACTAGAAAAGTGAGCTCAGTAAAAGTAGGACAGTGGAAAAACACATTAGATGAAGGCACTCCAGGAGCAATTAAACTTCTACAAGAACTAAAATGGGACGAAATCTTCAACGAAATACGGTATGCAAAATTAGGCTTTATTCTGTACGGAATCGCCAAAATTCTCGTTTACTGGCTCATTGCAACGTTCATATCAAGTTTTACAGCCGGCTGGCTCCTGAGCACCGCAATTCACGTGAATAGCTTCACCATGCTAATAACAATGACCATGTTATCCTTGGTTCTGATTCTCTTCTTAAGCAGAAAAGACCTGCGCAAACGATACGACCAAGTTGGTAGTCTGGATGCGCTCCTTTGGGAGCTGCGGTGGTTTGACAATGAATTCAGGAGAGCCGATTTCAAAACCTGACCTGTACGTGCTGGCTAGGATAATCAAGGTGCTCAAAGAGCAAAAAAAGCTGAATCGAACCACCTTGGCAACATTTACGGGGCTATCATATGACCGACTAGTTAGGTACTTGGCGTGGATGGAGGAAAAAGGGTTTATTCAACTTGGTCAAGGCGGAGACATTTCTCTCACTGAAAAAGGCAAAGAAACCTACGATGAACTCGTAAGTTGGATTCTGCAGTACGTGGGCAAAGTACGGTTTCCAAAATTCTGACGATTCTGCTCTACAGCGTATATTGCTTGTTTTTGTCGACGATTGTCACTTGGCTTTTCAGGTCCCGCATGAATCCAGCGAACAGGTCTGCGTTTTCTGTGTGTATAGGAAAAACCCGTTTGGCACCCATTTTTTTAAGCGCTGCTTTTAACTGCAGAGGCATCATGTGCCCAGAAACGTGAACATGGTACTGCGGCAACCCATAATGTTTAAGCCAGTTGATTAGGCGTTCAAAGTCAATTTCCATCTCCTCGTTAAACGGCTCAGACGCTGAAAGAATGTAGCAGCTGCCCGCCTCTGGTTTAAGCTGAACCAACTCTTCAAAATCGTAGAAAGACAGCGCCAAAATCATCTTGCATTGCTGCTTCGAAGCTTCGAAGACGTCGAAAACCTTATGTTGCCCCTCAAAACGGTCAATCAATTCAGTTTCCCATTTGTAAGCGCTTTTCTTCGACTTTCGAAAAACCATCAAGTTCGGGTCATCTAAAGCAGGGACCGATAAGCCTTTGTCTTTACGCAGTGCATCGAGCAGGTACGCTTGTTTTAGTGAAACAGCAAGGCACCGATTGTTCTTCTTGGCTATATGGTAGAAGCTGTTCAGTCGGTCAACATCCGAGTAGCCAAACTCAGCAAGCACAATGCCATCTGCGCAACTTACAATTTGGTTCAGCTTGCTTTGCACTTCGGCTTCGTTTGAAACCGACGCACCCGTCATGTTCGTAGCTTCAGTAACAACCGCCACAGGCTCTGCACTCTTGGCTTTCTCAACAAACTCTTGCGTCATCTCGGGCTTGGCGCCGTGGTCTCTAAAGTCACCCGTGTACACTACTGTGCCGTTTGAAGTGTGAATGAGAAAGCCGTAGGCGCCTGGAACGGAGTGGTCAACATGGCACGGCTCCACTTCTAAGCTGCCAACAGTGATTTTCTTGCCTGTGCGAAACGTCTTGAATTTTATATCGGCGACGCTGAATTCTAAGTCAGCGCGACGAACCTCGCTTAAAGACTGCAGTATGGTCTGCGTGGTTTCTCCGCAGTAAACAGGGATTTCACGCTTTATGAACGAGAGATAAGCCGTGTGGTCCAAGTGCCCATGCGAGATGAAAACAGCATCTGCTTGCGGGGGCGTTTTGTCGAACTTGTATAAACCCTCAATTTTAGGGAGAATCCCCAGTTCCTGAAGGCTTTTCTCACTTTTCGGCGAAAGGAACGGCGGCGAGTAAAACTGCTTCTTCATGGAAAAGGACATGCCGAAGTCAAAGAACACTCGCGTGTCGCGGTCTTGGAGCAAAATTTTGTTGCCGCCTATTTCGTTGACTCCGCCATAGAAAGTTAAAGTTGTAGTGTTCTTGACCACCCTGTTACTTCCGCCTTTCAGTTTTTCTGCAAACACCCGACATTACTCGTAGTATAGAGGGCAACGTGAAAATGCTAAAAACACGCGTATACTTTGCAATTCCTGCTTTCTTCACAACGCTAACGTCTCCACCAGCGTTCAAATAGCCGCTGATGAAGGCTTTAGCCACGGCTTCAGCTTTAAGTTCCCCATCCAACTGGATATAGTGCCCAGAGAAATACAAAAACTCCGCCACATCCCAAGCTTTGTCGCCGCCGCGGCTAGCCTGCTCAAAATCCAAAAGGTAAAGCTCACCTTTGGGGGTAACGAGAACGTTTTCGGGTTTCGTGTCGCCTAAAACCACGTCCAGAGCATGCACTTTCGCGTAGATTTCGCCTACCTGCGTTATAATTGCTAATTCTTTTTCGACTTGTGCTTTGCTTTGCGCAGTGGCGATGCGTCGGATGTTGTTGCTAAGGTCCTCGCCTTCCACAAACTCCATGAAAACCAAGCGTTCATTGTTGTTTACGTGTAAGACCTTGGGAACACGTACCCCTTCACGGGACAGAACCTCGCTTATAGCGCATTCCCTCTCGAGTCTGGATGTGCCCAGTACAACGAAGTTTCGTGCGCCAAACGCCCACACTGTGAGAGGGAACCATTTGAAGCCAGACCAATCTTTGAAACGTTTAACGAGAATTTTCTTTTCTTTGCTGCCATCTGAGGCTCTAATAAGGTAAAGGTCGTTTAGGACGCCGCCGAACTCTTCAACCTTGATTTTGGAGTATTCGCCATCCGCGAGGATTTTTTTAGCGAACTCTTTGATGTCAACTTTGTCAGCTAACGAAACAAGCCCTCGGGAAGTTGGAACAAAAACGTACTTTTGCGGGTCTATGAAGCACCGCGCGTCATCGAACTCTTTTTTCCATGGAAGCACAGGCAACCTTGAAAACGCTTCCGTGTTCTGGGAAAGGAAATTAAGAATTTGAGGAAACAGGCCTAAAACGGAACTGAAAAGAGCACGCGGCGCGTTCTTTGAAAAGTTTGTGAGGCGAACTTTCGGGTTCTTGCTTTGAACCACAAACTTCTTAGAAATCAACACATAGCCGTTGTCGTTAAATCGTATTAGCTTGCTTTTTTCCAGTTCTTTTAGGGCTTCCATGTAGCCGCCAAGGACAAGTGCAACGTTTTCTTTGTTGGCTTCCCCGCACAAAAAGTTTGACACACCATAAGCCATGGGTGGAAAAACCCTGACGCGGTTCAGCATGACCTCGTACATGAAATATGGGGGTTTAATGTGGATACGGTATGAGAGCTCGGGGAAACCGATGACTATGTTTTCGAGTAATTCCAGAATTAGGCGCTTTTTCAAGAGGATTTCTTGATGGTGCAGATAAGCCGCGTTAACCAAAGCCTCGTAAGGGAAAATTAGGAAGCAGGCTAAGGCTTCACCTAGAAAACCTCGGTCTACGTCGCGTTCAAAAATCCACTGGTCCACAGCGAAAACGACGACGTTTTTCCCTTCAACAATTTTGGGGTAGCTCATCAGTCGAGGCTGGAACCCTTTGAGAACCAGCAGCACTTGAACAGTAGTTTTGGCGTTTGACAAACCCATAGCTTGGGGGTCGGCGACGGATAAAGCAGCTATCGGGTAGGGTCCAGCGAGGTGTTTGCAGAATTCAGAAAGTTTATGATTCAGTTCTTCATTTGCGTTAACGTTTTGCTGCACCAAAGCTCACCTCACCTAGAAGCTATTTTACAGCATTATTATGAGTGAAGGGGTATATTTGAAGCACGCTTGATGAGCACGCAAACGAAAAATGCAAGGTAGCTAACAAAAGCTGAGAACAGAAACTGCGGCTTAGCTACAAACGATGCTTCAGCGGGTGCGCGGTGTCAGCGGGTCCAAGTTCCACACATGGACCTGCAGGGGCGGGGATTATTTTTTTGCATATCATGTTAAACGAGTCCTCAGTAAAGCTTAACACGGTTTGTCCTTCTTTTGTTAGCTGGTAGATCTTTCGGGGGCGCTCAGTGTCCGTGTTCCACTGACTAGTTACGAAGCCTTTCTTTTGGAGTGCGCTCAGAAGGGGGTAGATGGTGCTGGGTCCGAAGTAAACGCCATATGATTTGCGTATTTTTGTTATTATTTGGTAGCCGTGCATCTGCTGCGTGTGCAAGAGTTGGAGAACTATGAAGTCTAGTAAGCCTTTCATAAGTTTGGTTTCGACTTCTTTTTTGGGGTTGGGCATGTTGGTTTTCCCTTTGAGGCGTTTGGTGGAGATGTTGTTTTGTTCTACGTGTGTACAATATGTCTATTCTGATACCTATGCTGATTCTGTATATGAATACAACCGCCATATAAATTTATGCAATAACAACACGCAACAACAAAGCTTTACATAACTTAAATAAGCAAACACGACAACATCAACACAAACCCCGCTTACGGAAGCGACACCATGACTGAAGACTGCAAAAAAGAAATCATACAACGCATAACCAAAAACCTACTCGACATCCAACTGCTCCGTTTAATCGAGGCGGAACCCATGTGGGGCTACAAAATCAAAAAAACAGTTGAAAACGACTTAGGCATAAAACTCAGACATGGAGCCTTATATCCCATGCTCAACCATCTCGAACGCGAAGGCTTCGTCACCAGCCAAAAACAGCAGCAACAGGGAAGGTCAAGAAAAGTCTACACCCTAACAGAAAAAGGCAACCAGTATCTAGAAAGCTACTATAGCGTGCTTAAAGAGCAGATGAAAAACAAAACCCGCCGATAACACCACAACGCAGCAACCAGCTATGCATGTTGGGCGATACTCAGCGATTTTTTGACAGTAAACCTTTTATCTTTAAACCTTAGAAACGAAGCTTTGGGAGAGTAACTCAATATGAACTTTGAAACAAGCAAAAACTTGGGCGGCGTAGGCGCAATTCTGATGTTCGTAAGTGTACTTCCATATGTAGGCACTTACACGTTTGGCGTATTAGGTCTCGTCGGACTGATACTTCTGCTCATAGGCATGAAAGGCTTAGCTGACTACTACCGCGAAGCAGGCATATTCAACAACGCACTGTACGGCACCATAACAGGCATAGTTGGAGGCGTTACTTTCGTTACCATAATTTTCACTGCAGTCCTCGGGTTCATTTCCGACATCATACCCAGCTGGAATGAAGATTGGGCGTCCCTCGGGCAAATTAACCCTGCAGACATAAGCACAAACATAGACCTCAGCACAATCGGACCCTTTTTAGCAGCTATTCTCGTAGCCTTTGTCGTTCTTTTCGTGTTCGTTCTGGTAGTTGCCATTCTCTACAGAAAATCGCTCAATCTTCTCCGCGACAAAACAGGCGTCGGCATGTTCGGCACGGCAGGAACAGTATTACTAGTAGGCGCAGTTCTGACAATAGTCTTCGGATTAGGCTTGATTCTTGTGTGGATTGCAGTTCTACTAGTTGCAATAGCCTTCTTCCAACTTAGACCGCAACAACCAGCCCCACCTGCACCTCCACCTGAAACCCCAGTCCAAATATAAAACAACAACTTCCCTCATTTTTTACTTTTTTTAACTATATAGACTGAAACAGGGCATACGTTACTTTACAGGTTTTTGGATTTTGAGAAAAACATGTCTTAATAGGCGAAAACTATATGTTTATTTGTGCACGGTAAAAAACAGCAAACCAACTCAGGAGATTCATCTATGAAAGAAACTTCAGAAGACGAAAAACAGCATCAAGCTGACCTTGAAGAGCAGCTAGAAGCAGAGAAGAAACGCAGCGAAGACTATCTAACTCGCTTAAGCTATTTGCAGGCGGATTTCGAGAACCTAAGGAACCGATGTGACCGACAAATACAGCAAGTCAGTCAATATAACAACGAACGCCTAGTAATCCAGCTACTTGAAGTGGTAGATGAATTGGAGTTGGCAGTTAAAACCGCACAAACCACAAACTCAGCTAAAACACTCACCGAAGGCGTACAAATGACACTTAAGCGCCTGCGAAAGGTTCTTGAGCAAGAAGGTGTTTCTCCAATAGAAAGCGAAGGAAAGCCTTTTGATCCATCAAAACACAGCGCCATAGCCACCGTAGAACGCGACGACGTGGAAGGTTGTGTGGTACTTGAGGAAGTGAGAAAAGGCTACATTATGAAAGACAAAGTGATAAGACCCTGCATAGCCAAGGTCTCAGTTAAATCATCTTCAAAGTCACAAAATAAGGAGGAAAATAAAAAGTGAGCAAAGTTCAAACTGGAGAAAAAATTTTAGGAATAGACCTAGGAACAACAAACAGCGCCGCAGCCATATTTGAAGGCGGACGCGCCACCGTCATACCCAGCGCCGAAGGCCCCACCATGGCAGGCAAAATGTTCCCCTCGGTTGTTGCTTTCACCAAAGACGGGCAACTTCTGATCGGTGAATCAGCCAAGCGTCAAGCATCGGCGAATCCTGAAGGAACAATTTTTGAGATAAAACGGAAAATGGGCACCAACTACAAAGTCAATGTGCACGGAAAAGAGTATAGTCCGCAGCAGATTAGCGCGTTTATTCTGCAGAAAATTAAGAAAGACACTGAAACATACCTTGGGGGCGTCATAAGAAAAGCCGTCATAACGGTTCCAGCTCATTTCGATGATAATCAAAGACAAGCCACCAAAGACGCTGGCGAAATAGCAGGGTTCGAAGTAATGAGAATAGTAAACGAGCCCACCGCAGCATGCCTCGCCTACGGCATTGACAAACTTGAAAAAGAAATGAAAATTCTCGTTTTCAGCTTCGGAGGGGGAACCCACGACGTTACCGTTATGGACTTTGGGAAAGGGGTCTTCCAAGTTTTATCGACAAGCGGCGATACCCAATTAGGAGGCACGGATGTTGACAAGGCAGTGATGAGTTATGTCATAGACGAGTTCAAAAGGCAGACGGGCGTAGATGTCACCAATGACACCATGGCGATGGCTAGACTTAAAGAAGCTGCAGAAAAAGCAAAGATAGAACTTACCACTCTGATGAGCACAGACATTGACTTGCCCTTCTTAACTGCTACGAATACGGGTCCGCAACACCTGCATCTTACCATAACAAGAACTAAACTTGAGTCGTTAGCCCAGCCGATTGTTCAAAAAACTGAGCGTACAATCGTGAAGGCGCTTGAAGATGCAAAACTGTCGCCTACCGGTATTGACAAAATAATTCTTATAGGCGGCATGACGCGAATGCCGTTAGTGCAGAAATTCGTAGAGCAGATTTTGGGTAAGGCACCTGAACGAGGCTTGGACCCTATGGAGTGCGTTGCTATTGGCGCAGCTATTCAAGCAGGCGTAATTACGGGGGAAGTGCACGACTTACTTTTGCTTGACGTCACCCCCTTAACACTTGGCGTGGAAACAATGGGCGGCATATTTACCAAAGTTATGGAAAAGAACACAACCATTCCCACAAAGAGAAGCCAAGTTTTCACCACCGCAGCAGACTTCCAGACAGCAGTGACCATTCATGTGCTTCAGGGCGAACGCCAAATGGCTTCCGACAACGTTTCCTTGGGCATGTTCAACTTGGAAGGCATTCCCCCAGCGCCCAGAGGCGTACCTCAGGTAGAGGTAACCTTTGACATCGATGCCAACGGCATACTCAACGTTACAGCTAAAGACCGCGGCACAAGCAAAGAAGCCAAAATACGCATCACCGCATCCACCAAACTGTCCAAAGAAGACAAGGAACGCATGGTTAAAGAAGCTGAACAATTTGCAGACCAAGATAAAAAGAAACGCGAAGAAGCCGAACTTAGAAATAACGCTGACAGCATGGTCTACACCGCAGAGAAAACCAAGAAAGACCTAGCTGACAAACTCACCGCAGACCAAACAAGCAAAATAGACGCAGCAGTCACTGCTCTAAAGGACACTTTAGCAAGCAACGACATGGCAAAAGTGAAAGAGAATACAGATGCACTCAGCAAAGTCCTCCAAGACGTAGGCACAATGATTTATCAGCAAGCAGCAGCGGAACAGGCAAAACAGCAACAAGCGCAGGCAGGTCAAACTGGACCACAAGCAGGTCAACAGACACCGCCACCTTCAGACGAAGAGAAAGTGGTCGATTCAGAAGACTACAAAGTCAAATAGACAGCGAAACAGTTTTGACCTACCACCTACACCTTTTCTTTTCCAGCGGTTAACAACATGGCGGAAAAACGCGATTACTACGAGGTTCTCGGCGTACCCAAAAACGCAGGCAAAGACCAAATCAAAGACAGCTATCGAAAGCTGGCAATGCAGTACCACCCCGACAGGAACAAGGCGCCGGAAGCTGAAGAAAAATTCAAAGAAATCAGCGAAGCCTACGCTGTCCTCTCAGACGACCAAAAACGCCAACAATACGACTCGTTAGGTCACTCAGGCTTTGACCAGCGATACACAGAAGAAGACATTTTCAGAGGCGCCGACTTTGACTCCATATTCCGCGGGTCAGGCTTTGACTTCGGAGACATTTTCCGCCAAATTTTCGGCGGTAACTTCGGAGGAGGAGGCTTTGGACAACGCAACAACCGTGGACAAGATTTACTCTACGAACTCAACATAACTTTGGAAGAAGCCTCAAAAGAAACAGAAAAAGAAATTGAGATTCCAAGAACAGAAAGATGCGAAATCTGCGGCGGTTCAGGAGCAGCACCAGGCACACAAGCAAAAACATGTTCCCGATGCAACGGCCAAGGCAAAGTCCAGAACATGCGGCGAAGCGCTTTTGGCATGTTTGTGCAAGTGACGCCCTGCCCCGAGTGCAGGGGAAAAGGCAAACTAATTGAAACGCCCTGCAGAAACTGCCACGGCTCAGGCTTGGTTAAGAAACGGAGAAAAATAACTGTGAAGATGCCCGCAGGCATTGATGAGGGATACCAGCTTAGGCTTCGGGGTGAAGGCGAAGTGGCTCCCAACGGAGGAGAATCTGGAGACCTATACGTTCTAGTCCACATTGGTTCTCATGAGCTGTTCCTGAGGGATGGCGACGACCTTTACTATGTGCTGCCGATTGGTTATCCGCAAGCGGTTCTGGGCGCAGAAGTGGAAGTGCCCACTCTGGAAGGACCAACAACCTTGAAGATTCGTCCAGGCACACAGGCAAACGAAGTTATCCGAATTAAGGGCAAAGGTATGCCGAGGTTCCGAGGATACGGCAAAGGCGACCTCTTGGTGCGAGTGGGGATTGTTGTTCCTGAGAAGATAACCTCGCAGCAGCGGGCGCTTATGGAGCAGTTGGCGGCAGAGTTTGACCAAACCGTACATCCTAAAGGGCGCAAATTCCGCCTCTAACCTTTTTAGGTTATTTTGGAAATTACATTAATCAAGTATTTCACGTAAAAGAAAAATTTTAAAACCAATAATGTTGAATAGAAGATGGGAGAAAAAACTTGTGGCAATCAACTTAGACGCTTTACTGATACAAATAATCGTCAACGTTGTGATACTGTCGCCCGTTTTCTGGATTTCAGGAAGGCTCTTAGC
>CAYGJP010000044.1:0-12964 GCA_964350175.1 uncultured Candidatus Bathyarchaeia archaeon | reverse complement strand
GGACCCGGAGTGAACGAAGAAGGAGTCTTTGCCGAGGATTTCTTTTTCGGCGAAATTTTAAGCAACAAACCAGCAAAAACTCCAACGACCCCACTCCAGAATGGAACAGGTAGACGATTATCAACGTCGTAGTTCCCATTCACACCTGTCCATAATCCAAGAAAATAATCATCACCTAGAAATACAAGGAGAGCTAAAACCAAACCACCTATCAAAAGTAAGTATCTCAAGCGTATGTCAGTTAGTCCTATCTTTTGGCGAAACAAAATCACTACGCCCAGCCCGAAACTGAACCAACCTGTGGGCAGCATAAAATTCCAGAGGATACCAACAACATCCGCTGCGCCTGCGAAGTGATAAGCACCTAAAGGAAGAATAGCTGAAGCGATGAACAACAGCCCAAGGAACGAGACGATTAGTTCTTTTGCCTTCATGACAAAGGTCACCCATCAAAGTGTAAAGAATCAAAGACAAGCCTAAATTGTTTGGTTTATTTTTGAGCTTTTCGCAGTTCCATACATTACTGCCAAAATATTGCAGACCCCGGAGTTTTAAAATTGAATCTAAAGCAAACGTTTTTAGAGCAAAGCCTCAACAATTAGAATTGGGTTTTGAGATTGGAAAAGACCGGCAAGTTCGCGGAAAAATTCGAGTTTCTAGAACACACCGCAGACGCCTACATCGCGGCATACGGCGCAACCATGGAAGAAGCCTTAGGCAACGCGGCACTCGCCATGTTCGAAGTCATGACGGATACACAAAAAGTCAATCCAACCCACAAAGAAACAGTAGAAGTTGAAGCGGAAGATGAGTATGCGTTGCTTTACAGTTGGCTTGAAGCCCTTCTCGTGAAGTTCGAGGTGAACGGTATGCTTTTCTCCAAATTTGAGGTTCACAGTTTTAAGGAGACAAAAGAGGGCTTCAAACTTAAAGCTACAGTTTGGGGAGAAAAATTTAACCCTGAAAAACACCCTCAGAAAGTAGGTGTCAAAGCAGCCACCTATCACCAGATGGAGATAATCAGGGAAGTGGACAAGGCTACTTTGATGTTTATCCTCGACATCTAAGCCAAGTTGAGCTTCTTGAGCTCCGTCACGAATAGGTCAACTACTGCTTCAGGCGGAATCTGCAACGACTCACTTGTATGCGCGATAGAAGGCACATTTCTTCCCGTATAGTACCGTATAAGCGGGCTAGTTTCACTATCGTAAAGTTCAAGCCTCATCTTTATGATCTCAGGGTTGTCGTCTTGCCGCTGATAAAGCGAGCCGCCGCACTTGTCACAAACCCCGTCAACTTTAGGCTTCAAAAATTGCAAGTTGTAAACGGCTCCACATTTTCTGCAGATTCGCCTCCCAGACAACCGCTCAATAATTATCCAGTCAGGAACTACCAACTGCAAAATGACGTCGATTTTGGCTATTCCCTCCAGCGTTTGAGCTTGCGCAAGAGTACGAGGATAACCGTCTAAGATGACCCCGCGACCTTCAGGCACTTGGGATAGGTGTTTCTTTAAAATTTCCAGAGTCATATCATCGGGAACGAGCAGCCCTGCTTCGACGTAACTCTTAACCGTTCGCCCCAACGGGGTGTCTTCTTTCATTATCTCCCTGAAAATGTCGCCCATGGCGATTACGTCGACGCTAAGTTTAGCTTTAAGCAATGCGCTGTAAGTGCCTTTTCCAGAACCTGGGGCACCGAAGATGATTGCATTCACCAAGTCCAGCCTCTCGCGTAAAGAGTAAATCAGTAGGAAATGCCAAAACCTAACAGTTAAAGGTTGCGCGCCAACAATCCATATAGACATTTGAAAGAAACGTTTATGCCCACTCACAGGGACTTCTACATTTATCCTAGCAAGGATGTGGCCAAAAATGCACACAAAAGAAATCGGGAAAAACCTGTTCATTGTAGATTTGGAAACTGGCGGATTCAAAAACCTCATCGCAAGCTACATCCTGAAAGGAAACAAACCCATTATAGTTGAAACTGGACCAACCTCCTCCATCCCCAACCTACTTTCGGGACTCAAAGAGCTAAACGTCAAACCTGAAGATGTCGCCTACGTTGCCCTAACCCATGTGCACATTGACCACAGTGGCGGCACAGGTACACTGCTTAAGAGTTTGCCAAACGCCAAAGTCATAGTTCACTCCAAAGGTGCGCCCCACCTCAAAGACCCCGCGAAGCTCTGGGTAGCAACCAAAGAAGTCCTGGGAAGCGTGGCGGAAATGTTTGGCGAACCAGAACCAGTACATGAGGAGAGAATAATTGTGGCAGGCGAAGGCGCGACTTTTGACGCAGGCAACGGCGTGAAGTTGAAGGCGGTGGAAGCTCCAGGGCATGCCTCTCACAACCTGAGTTACTACGAGTTTCTGAATGAAGCCGTTTTTTCAGGCGATTCCGCTGGCGCATACATCAGCGAGTTCGACACAGTTTTTCCCACTACGCCGCCTCCGTTTCGCCCTGACATAGCATTAATTTCGCTAGATAAACTCGTCAGCCTCAACCCTAAGGTTTTATGTTACTCTCATTTTGGGAGCGCCAAAGACGCTGTTAAGCGCTTGCGGGATTATGCGGTGCAGATTAAACTCTGGTTAAGAATAACGGAAGAAGGCGTGAAGAAAGGCGAAAGTGCAGAGGCGATAGGGGAAGCCATTTTTAGGGAAGACGGAAGAGTCCGCGAAATCGCTTCAGTTCTCAAAGAGAATCCTGTTCACCGGAAAACTTTGATTGAAAACAGCGTGCAAGGCTTTGTAGACTTCGCTGTGAACCACAGAAGTTAACTTGCATGCAGGAACTGTTTTATATTCAGTTTTCATTTTCTATGTGGGTGTTAATTTATGGGTGAAGATGAAGGTCGCGCTCCATCAGTAAAGGTTCCTCTGGAGAAAATAGACGAGTACTCATGGCGTATTCCACGCTTCAGACAAGGAATGCTGGTTCCAGGTTTAATTTTCGCCAACGAAGCCCTCATGGAAAAGATGAAGACAGACAGGACCATGGAGCAATGCGCCAATGTTGCCCATTTACCAGGCATTTGCAAGAACGCAATCACTTTGCCTGATGGACATGAGGGTTACGGTTTTCCCATAGGCGGCGTAGCTGCAACAGACTACGACGCGGGTGTTATCAGCCCAGGCGGCGTAGGCTACGACATAAACTGCGGAGTGCGTCTTTTAACCACTAACCTTTCCGAAAAGGACGTGAGACCCAAGCTTGCTCAGTTAGCAGAGTCAATCTTCACTAATGTGCCTTCGGGGCTGGGAAGCCGCAGAAAAGACTTCACGATTTCCAAGAGTGATCAGGATAGGGTGGTTGTTGAAGGCGTCCAGTGGCTCATTGAAAAAGGCATGGGCTGGGCACAAGACGCAGAACACTGTGAAGAGCAGGGATGCATGAAGAACGCTGACCCTGACAAGGTGTCTGTTACCGCTAAGAACAGGGGCGTAACGCAGCTTGGCACTTTAGGTTCAGGTAACCACTTTTTGGAGATTCAGAAGGTGGACAAAATCTTAAACCCTGAAACCGCGAAGACTTTCGGCATCCAAGCTGAAGGGCAAGTTATGGTTATGATTCACTGCGGCTCAAGAGGTTATGGTCACCAAGTTTGCAGCGATTACCTGCGAGTCATGGAGCACGCGGTGCAGAAGTACAAAATTTCCCTGCCGGACAGAGAACTGGCGTGTGCTCCTGGAGGCAGCAGCGAAGCAAGGGACTATTATCAAGCGATGGCTTGTGCAGTTAACTACGCTTTCTGCAACAGGCAGGCGATTACGCATTGGGTGCGGCAGAGTTTCCAGCAAGTTTACAACCAAGACGCAGAAAAGTTCGGGCTAAAACTCGTTTACGATGTGGCTCACAACATTGCAAAAGTTGAGACCCACAAGGTTGATGGCGGCAACAAGAAAGTTTGGGTTCACCGCAAAGGCGCCACCCGCGCGTTCCCTGCTGGACACGCAGAGGTTCCACAGGACTACCGTTCAAAGGGGCAGCCGGTGCTTATTCCAGGCAGCATGGGCACAAGTTCGTGGGTTCTAGTTGGCACCGCGAAAGCCATGGACTTGTCGTTTGGTTCAACAGCTCATGGTGCAGGGCGCATGATGAGTAGGTCGGCGGCGAAGCGCAAGTACTGGGGTGGCGACATCAAAACTGGGTTGGAGAAGCGGGGCATCGTGGTTCGGGCTGCAAGCACCATGGTTTTGGCTGAGGAAGCAGATCCAGCTTACAAGAACGTGGATATGGTGGCTGACGTGAGTGACAAGGTTGGGATTGCCACGAAGGTCGCGCGTTTAGTGCCACTTGCAGTCGTTAAGGGCTAAGGTTCTCGCAAAAGGTAAATGGCGATGGGAGCAAAAAGCGGATCTGACGCAGTGCGCAAAACAAAAAACAGGGTCGGCGCAATAGCCATCGTGCTCTTGATGCTGTTCACTGTCCTTGCATTCTTAGGAATTATTTCTTCCTTTGAATGGATCATAGCCGACGTGATAGTTGCGGTGGTTGCAAATCTAATCTTTCGAATAGTAGGAAAACAAAGAAACCAGTAACAGTTTCTTCGCGTTCTCTGAGGGCTTTGAAAGCCCTTCAGCTCCAGTTTTGTTTTTGAATACTATACTGGATTCAGCGGGCTTGACTTAGGGGCATTTATAGAGTTTGTAAAAAATGGCCAGAACGTTCAGCGCCCAACATGGACTATTATATGTTTATATAGAATTTGCGCTAACCTTTTTGGTTTGTTGAACGTTTGCTAGAGGAGTCAAGATGGAAAATCCAAAAAGTCTGAAAACGTGGGCTGCCGTTTTTCTGGTAATTTTGGTTTTCATCGGAATCGCGTTGGTGCCACAGCTAAACAGCTACGGACACGAGGGCGCAATGACTGCGGCTGAAAACGGGTTCATGTATGAGAAGTCCATCGACGTGCTTGTGATGCTTCTGATTGGATTCGGCTTCTTGATGGTTTTTGTTAGAAAGTACGGGTACACATCGATAACGGCTACTTACCTTTTGGTGGCGTTATCCTTACCGCTATACATGCTGGTACGCCCATACTTGTGGGGTCCAGTTGCAGACCTAACAGTAACTAATATTTCCATGCTTTTGTTTGCAGAATTCGCCGCCGCCAGCCTTCTCATAGCAATCGGGGGCCACTGGGCAGGGTAAACACTTCACAGTACCTGCTCATCGGGCTGTTGTTCACGCCTCTGTATGCCCTCAACGAGTGGCTTTTACTCAGCGGCGCAGTTATCCCAGCAGGAGCCTTCTTGGACACTGCGGGTTCGATATCGATTCATGCTTTTGGAGCCTATTTTGCACTTGGATTAATAATAATGTTAACCACGAAGAGGGAGCGCGAAATAAAAGTGGAAACTTCCAAAAGAAGCAACCAGTTTGCAATGCTCGGCAGCGCGGCGCTGTGGATTTTCTGGCCGTCTTTCTGTTCTGCTCTGGTTCCTATTGACCAAGTTCCGCTTGTTGCAATTAACACGGTCTTGGCGCTGTGCGGCGCAACCCTTGCAACCTATGCGTTTTCTGTTCTTATTCGGGGCAAAATGGAGATTTCGGACATTGCCAACGCTTCGCTTGCAGGTGGTGTAGCTATAGGCGCGGTGGTTGCAAACGTTACGCCTGGATGGAGTATGATAATTGGGTTGGTTGCGGGCGCAATTAGTGTTGTCGGTTACACGTTCATTCAGCCTAGACTGCAGAAGCTAACTGGAGGAGTTGATACTTGTGGTGTTCATAATCTTCACGGTATGCCGGGCGTTTTTGGCGGTTTAGTGGCTATGGCGTTGGTGGCGTTTCCGTTGTGGCAGCTAGCAGGCATAGGTTTGACAGTGGTTTTTGCTGTTGTTATGGGTGTTGTTGTGGGTTTTGTGGTCTCAAGATTGGGCAGAAAAGAAACCCCATATGAAGACAAAGACGATTTTGTACTTGAACAGACCTCAGATGACGCTGCGCTACATTGAGAAAGAAAGGAACAGCAAATCGTGAAATAGGGTAAAGCTAAAAAGGAGAGAGAAAGAAATACCCTCTCCAGATAACCGAGGAGCTTGAATATGTTTAACGCGAAAAATTTTATCGAAGATTCTTTGAAAGAAATCAGAGAAACCGTTGGAGATAGCAGGGTAATTTCGGCTTGTTCAGGAGGGGTAGACAGCACAGTCACCACCTATTTGGTTCACAAAGCTGTTGGAGAGAAACTGATTGCGGTTTTCATAGATGACGGCCTTCGCAGGGAAGGGGAACCCGAGTTCGTAATGAGGATACTCAAGGAGTTCGGCATCAAAGCCCGATATATTGACGCGAAGAAGGAGTTTTTTGAGGTTTTCAAGGGAAAAACGGATGCTGAAGAAAAACGGAAGGCGTTTAGAGACAAGTTCTATAAAACTTTGGGTAAGGCAGCCAAGGAAGAGAATATTGGGTTCATCGCGCAGGGCACAATTAAGGCTGACATCATCGAGACAACACAGGGTATAAAATCGCAGCATAATGTGCTTTCGCAGATAGGCATTAACCCTGAAAGTTACGGGTACAAAATCTTGGAGCCTCTAAGGGAGCTGTTTAAGCCAGATGTACGGAAAGTGGGCAGAGAGTTGGGTTTGCCTAAAGAAGTTTCTGAGCGGATGCCGTTTCCAGGTCCAGCTTTGTCGCTGAGGGTTCTGGGTGTGGTTACGCCTGAGAGAGTTGCGGTGGTGCGGAAGGCGACGGAGATTGTGGAGGAAGAAACTAAGGGGCTGGGTACTTTCCAGAATTTTGCGGTGCTTCACAATGACAAGGCCACGGGAATCAAAAACGGACAAAGAGTCTACGGAGACATCATCACGGTGAGGATTGTGGAGTCGGAGGACGCGGTGACCGCCAAGGCGAAACAGGTGCCTTACGAGAAACTCATGAAAATTTCCAAGCGGATAACAGGGGAAATCCCAAGCGTTGTCAGGTGCCTCTACGACATAACCGACAAACCTCCGTCAACCATAGAATTTGAATAATTCCCATATGGTGAAAACATCGGAGAGGTCGCTGAAAGTTAATATCTTCTGCGATTCAATGGTACAGGTAGCGGCGCTTCGGCGCTGAAGTGAGGGTGGTTGCCTTCAAAGACGAATGCGGCATCTGCAAAAGAGTTCTTCCAATGAGTCGTTTGAGGAAGTGTGCAAGGTGCAAGCGTTTGTACTGCTGGGACTGCATGGTGTCTGATGTTGCCACGGGCGATCCCACAGTCATGTTATGCTTGAACTGTGCGCGCCGCGTAGTTTCTCCAAGAGTTACCTCAAAGTACGAGGGACTCTCTAAACACTTGAAGTTTCGCGCTGCATTCACCAGTATGGTTAAGTTGTCTTTTGCGAGGATAGACGGGTTAATCGGCACCAACTTACCTATGCAAGCGTACCGTAACGCGGATTGGTGGAGCAATTCCAAGTCAAGTGCTCACGCTAAAGGCTGGTTGGATGCGGGCTGGGAAGTTCAGGAAGTCAACCTGCAAGAAGGCTGGGTCTACTTCAAGAAGGTACATGATGTGCCGATGAAAACACGCGAACGAGGGCGACGCGGAAGGAGAGCCAGCATGGAGATTTCCAAACCGTTTACGCCAGTGCCTGTTCGCCCCTTAAAACCTAAAGCGTCGTCGAAGACGAAGGTGTCGAAGCTTTATGCGCGGATTTTGAATTTGGAGCGGCAGCGCAATGCTGGTTACCGTCAGGGCAGGGGCTTTAAGCCTAGGTCGCAGCATGAGAAGAAGCTTTTTGGGTCTGACAAGAAACCTCAGTAGCAGCGGTTTGCTAAAGGTTTTGTGGTGGTTAATGGAAAACGTGAAATATGTCTTGTTCGAATGTAAGAAGGCATCAGAGAGGGATTTAAGGTTTGGATGAAGTCTTAGAACTGCTGGAGAAAACTACTAAGCGAACCCAGAAAGTCTTTGAAGAAAGCAAAGAGACCGCTTCAAAACAAACAGCGGATTATGGGCATCTGCTTCAATCGAAAGATGTTACAGAGGAGCAGAAGCTTAAAGCGTACATGCGAAGAATGCTGGCGTACGACCGCCTAGACAGGTTGTCGTCGCAGCTTAGCCTGCTGTATATGCTGCAGATTTTCGCGTTCAAAGTTAAGGTTCTGGAGGTTTCAGTGGATAAGATTGATGAGCAGTTGGCGAAGCCCGGCGTTCTCGATAAAGCTAACGAAATTGAGGAAATAAGGAATCATATTGACGCATTAAAAATTATGATGGAAGCGCAGTACGAGTCGCTGAAGGAAATTAAAGACAAAAGCAAGGAACTGTCGCACGTCTTCTAATCCTTCCTTTATTGTTGAGGTGGGTGTTTGGCGGCAACAGTTGTTGTGGACGCAGAAATCGGTGATGCCTACACACAACTAAAGACGTTACTCACCCAAAAAGAGGGCAAGATAATTTTTGAAGATGTTCCTACAAGCGTAACCGTTAAGCAAGGTTCACTGTGGGGCATTTCACCCAAAACCGCCAAAAAAACAATGCAGTACCGCCTTTCTTCAAGCGCGTCTGGAACAGAGATAACCAGCGTTTCAGCGTTGACTTCGGATTACGTCAGGTTGACGGCAACGGGGTGCGTCTTCGCTGTAGCTTTAGCGGTTTTGTGTGCATGGATATCGGTGGATTTGGGGTCTTTCGCGGCAACACAGAACCCGAGCAGTTGGAGTTGGCTGGTTGAAAATGATGTCTACGTGAACATTCAGAGCGCTTTGTTGTTGAGTGATTTGACGCGTGTTTTGGCGGTTTTCTTGGCGGGCACGCTTGTGCTGGAAGGAGGCATTGTGTTTTATGTTAAGCAGGGGTTAGGCAAGTTTGCAGGGAAACTTTTGGAAACGCTGACGCAGCGGAATAACAATTAAACTAGTTTTTGGTTTTGCGCCAAGTAAATAGGCTATAAGCGGTAATTGCCAAAAGACCGGCTAGTACTGCCACTTTGAGAATCGTGAACTCTTGAGCCATGGAAACAGCGAGCAAGGCTGCGGGTAGCGGAGCCATGAAGAAGTAGATGAAGCCAATTATGCCCATGCGGGTTCCGACGCCCAGGGTTTTGGTGTGTCCTGTTCCGAAGAAGGCGCCTGCGAGTCTTCCAAAGCCCATGGTGCAGGATGTGCAGTACGCGCAACTGTTGCATCCGAGTCTGCGCAGTATAAGGTAGATGGAGGCTGCGGCGAAAATCAGGAACATGTAGCTGAAGGTTTGGTTGTAAAACCAGACTGCGACTGTTGCCAGAATTGTCCAGAGGGCGAGGGCTACGTTGCCCAGTATCAGGAAAGGTCTGGTGGATTCTAATTTGTCTTGGCTCATGCCGTTCAGTTCTCTGTAGTGCCTTGCACAGACTTGCTTATTAGGTGATTGTTAACACCGAAAATTATGGAGTGCACAGCTGTTGGAGCAGGCTTCTTTTACCGCTGCATCATTTTCCTTTTGCGTATGTCCCTGAACTTGTTGTAGTAGTCTATGGGTTGAAAAACTGGCGCGTACGTCAATTGTTCCTCTAAACCGCATTTGCATACTGCGTACACTTCCTTCTTTTTTATGTCTGCTAGAATCTGGAGAAGTTCTTTGCGGCAGTCTGGGCAGTAGTATGGTCCGTTGACCATTTGTTTTGCTTCTTTGACTAGGATTTTGATGCGGTTGCTTGGCACTTTACTGCGGGTTTCCTTTTTTGGGTTCATTGTCTCAGCCTGCGATTTCGTCTTTGTTTGGGTGCTTTTATGTGTAGGCTCGCGGGCAAGATATACTCTTCCCCTGTAGAAAACTGGGAAGCTCATCGGCATGAGCCTAACCAAAGTTTTTTAAAGTTTTCCAGTTCAATCTCATGACTGTGACGTAATGTTTACTCTATATACTCCTGTGTTGCCTTTGTGGGAATACCTGCGTAGTTTTACGTGGTTTATGGGGCCAGTCATGATTTTTGGGGCGGCAATTTTGGTTTTGTATCCTTTGCAGAGAAGAAAAACTGCGTTATTCTGGATTGCAATTGGACTTTTTCAGGTGATTTTTTCAGGATTCTATTCTTTTCCATACGGGGTGTTTGTTACTTTCCCAAACGAGGTGGCATTTGGTCTATTTGTGTTAACTTGTGGAATTGTCTTGGCTATATTTGATGCCGTGAAAACGCAGAGGCGCAAACGGGTATTGAGTCTGTTCTGTCTCATTTTGGGCTTTTTGGAGCTTCTTCCTTTTGTTGATTTTTCAGTTAAGAACCCTGACTTTGCCATTTGGAATGTTTGGGTGAATGCTACACCGTATTTGGCTTTTCTTGCATCAGGAACAATAACCATAATTTGTGGAGTGGCAGGTTTGTTTTTTGGGAAGCGAAATTAGGTTTTCTTTACGCCAAACTTCATCAATATTAATCCTATGAGAATGAAGAGGATTCCCAAGATGAATACCGGAAGAGCGGACATTGCCGCCATGCTGTACAGAGACGGCTGAGAAAACAGCGTCCAGAATATCGAGTAAAGAACCAAAGAGGCAGAACACCAAACAAGCAAACCAATCCAAAACACGACAGTTTTCTTGCCCTCAAACACCGCCCGTTTCCTCTAAAGATGCTTTACGGTCATTAACCTTCTTAACACTTTTCACCATCAATATGATAGACGGAGATTTTCCAAAAAGTTAAATCAGGATTTACCTTCATTAATAGCATGTTTTCTAAGCATAAAAAGCAGCATGCAAAAGTGGCTGATTCTGAAGAGAACATGAACAAGTGCCTATGCACCGAGTGCCCGACTAACCCTGAAGAGGGGCTCTACTGCTCGCGGGGCATAACTTCGAAGCCGATTGAGCAGGTGCGCGCGTTAGGTTGCAATTGTGCTTTGTGCCCAGTGTTTCACGAGTATAAACTGTCCCAAAGCTGCTATCTGTGCTTAAACCCTCTGGAAGAGAAACCATAGAACATAGTTGCCATCAAGCTTCTTCGCTTGAATTCTTTCAACTCACAACCACTTAAAGAGGCAGCAAAAAGAAAGACGTATTTTTTGTTTAAGTGTTTTCTTTTGCAGAAAATGGTTCCTATTGTTGTTGCAACATTACTATTAAGATAACGTATTCAGATGAGAATTCTGGCACCGTAGATGTAGCAGTTGGGCTTGAAGAGAAGCTTGGCTACATCAGCGTCTCTAATGTAACTGATTTGGGGATTTGCCATTTTAGGAAAGAAAAACCTTACAAAAATACTCCACATTTGCGGAAGTGAAATTCATTTAACGAAACCAAAGGGTTCGCTGATATTCCAGATTCATACTCTTTAAATTCTTCACCAGAACATTTTGTCGTATTATATAACAAAGGATGTCTAGCAGGAACAAAACAGCACATGAAACTAAGGACAAAAACAATTATTGCGATTTCTTTGTTTACTTTTATGATTTTTGCAATGTTGCAAATCGTAAACATTTTTGTTATTCAACCAAGTTTCACAAATCTGGAAAACCAAGAAAGCAAAGAAAGCATCACTCAAGCAAGGAGCACAATTAACTATAGGCTCTCTCAGTTAGAAGGAAAAGTAAAGGATTATTCATCATGGGATGACACCTACGACTTTGTTCAAAATGAAAACCAAGATTACGTTGAAAGCAACTTTATTGATGCGACCTTTGAAAACCTAAACCTTAACCTTGTGGCAATTATGAATAACAATAGAAGTGTAGTTTTCTGTCAATCTTTTGATCTTGTTAACGCAACTATGGTTAATACCTCAGAAAGCACAAGAGAAACATTAGTTTCTGATGCGTTCATTTGGACGTTTTCCTCTCCAGAGGACGAGCTTGCAGGTATTATGCTTCTTGACAACCAACCGATGATAGTTGCTACTGCTCCAATAATAACCAGCTTAGGTGACGGCCCAATAATGGGTGGAATGCTATTTGGCAGGTATGTTGATGCGCAAGAGATTGGGCAGTTGATGAAAATAATGGGTCTGAATTTTTCATTAAGCACCATCTCTGACTTCAGCCTTCAGAAAGACAGCCAACTTGTTGAATCTTTGCTCTCTGATGGGCAGGATGTGGTTTTAGAAGAAAATAGTCCCGAAACAGTATCTGGATATGCTCTGATTAAGGATATCCACTCAAAGCCCATGTTCGTTTTGCAAGTTAGCCAGAATAGAGTAGCATTTCAACAAGGACAATTTGTAGCTGACCTTTTTCTTTTTGTCTCTCTTGCACTTTCGCTTTCATTTGGAGCGGGTGTTTTGATTCTTATTGAGAGAAATTTTACCAAACCCATGACCAAGTTGGCTTCCTACGTTAAAGAAATGCCTTTGAACTCATATGCGTCAGAAGCTAAGAACAAATTTGGAACAGAAGAAACAGCAGTTCTTGCAAATGCCGTAAGGGACACTATGAATAAGAAACTTGAAGCTATGACTGAAGTTTCAAGAATGGTGGCACATGACTTGCGCAACCCTTTAACTGGGATTAAAGGCGCCTCATACCTATTGAAGAATAACTATGGGGCAAAAATGGGTGAGGAAGGAAACGGCTTGCTCAAGACAATTGACGATTGTGTTGAATATTCAGACAAAATTGTGAGTGACCTATTGGAATATTCTTGTGAGATAAAACTGGACAAGATCAAAACCAACCCTAAAAGATTGGTGAATGATTCGCTATCAACGTTTATGATGCAAAGTAATATTCAGGTAATCAATGAAGCTAGTGATGAATTTTCGCTATTTGTTGATAATGGGAAAATAGAACGGGTTTTTAGCAATCTTATCAAGAACGCGTTTGACGCCATGCCTGATGGTGGAAAACTGCACATAACTAGCAGAAAAGTGAAGGGCCAGGTTGAGATAGATTTCTCTGATAGTGGAATGGGAATATCTAAAGATTCCCTGAAAAAGTTGTGGACGCCCTTTTTCACTACAAAGGCAAAGGGCATGGGTGTTGGCTTGTCTATTTGCAAAAGGATAATAGAGGCTCATGGAGGCAGAATCGAAGTCCACAGCAT
>CAYGJP010000043.1:0-13243 GCA_964350175.1 uncultured Candidatus Bathyarchaeia archaeon | reverse complement strand
GTTTATTGATAAGCACCAAACCGAACGTGGTTCGCTACTCCACAGCGGGCAGCGTAACCTTAGCGGGCAAAGCGGCGGATGTCAAAAAGAAGTTGGAAGCAAACCCCAAAACTAAGATTCCCCAAATACTCTTCACCGTTTATCAACATGTCTTCAACAGCATCTACATGTTAAGTTCAATATTGAACACGCCTTATCCGCCGCCTGACCTGCTGCACCCTATGGCTGAGAAGATACAGATAATATCAACGCCGCCTCCCCAACCTGAAGAAAAAACGGGAGCCCCCGCACAACCTAATGCAGCACCATCAACGAGCCAGCAGGCTTCGGCACAGCCAACAACTCAACAACTTCAGGCTTCTGCTCCAGAGGCCACTGCGGCGCCAGCCATGGTTGAAAAACCAGTAACAACTTAGGCATTATTCTTAAATTGACTTCAACCATTATCTACAGTTATGGAACCTTTAGTTGATGATATAGGCAGTTTCCCGTTGCCAACAACCGTGGACAGGGAAACATACGACAAAGCATACCGTTTAGCACGAGAAGCCATGACAAATGGCACAGACATTAGTGAAAACGAGTTTATACGTAAAAACTTCTATAATGTCACAATTAATTCGTTCAAGAGAAAAATACGCACAGGACTAGATGTCATTAATTCGCCGTGGCACTACGACGGCAGCCGTCAGGTCAGTGACGCTGTTCACAAAGCTATGGAAAAAGGTACTTTTGTAGTGGATGAGAGGGATGCGTTCCTGCCTGAAGTGCGAGTCATCGAGGAGGAAGCCAAGAGGCTAAGCGAGGAATTCGAAAAGAAAATCTTACTGCGAGTCTGCATGTTTGGTCCCCTGGAGCAGTACCTAAAAGAGATAGGTACAGTGCCCTACAGAGATGTGCTTGACGGCTTCGCCGAAACCATACGTCGTTTTGCCAAAAACAGCATCATCAACACAAAATACATCAAAACCGAAGCAGTATCCATCGACGAGCCAAGCTTTGGGTTCCTGAACATAGCAGCAGAAAGCGAAGTTATTTGCGAGGTTTTGGATAAAGCCTACGACTTCCAAGGCGCAACACGCCAGATTCATCTCCACTCGTCAACACGATTGCCCGACTTGTTGTCTGTGAAAAATTTGGATGTGGTCTCTTTTGAGTACGCTGCATCGCCTAAAAACATAGAGGGAATTTCAAGGAAAATGCTGGAAGACTCAGACAAACATATTCGCGTGGGAGTTTCAAGAACCGATATAGACTCCATCATTGCTGAACTCCGAGACAAAGGAGTAGAGAAACCGACTGCGGATCAACTGGTTGAAAGCGAAGAGCAGATTAAGAAACGTGTCCGTTTTGCAAAAGAAAAGTTTGGCGACCGCATGTCGTTTACAGGACCAGACTGTGGTCTCGGTGGTTGGCCCAGTCAAGAAGTAGCGCAGCTTTTGTTGGAGAAAACGGTGAAAGCAATCAAAACAGCTTGATTCATAAGTCCTGAACGTTACTCAAAAAAGAAAAAGAGAAAGGGGTTAGTTCCAGTTTTCCCTAAGAAAAAGGGTAGAGCTGGAAACTGGCGGAGCTGCCGCGCTTATGCTGATGCGAGGTGTCGGGTGGGGAAAGTGGCTGAGTGGTCCAGGTCGTTTCAAGGGTTGTGGAGGTTCAAGTTCTGCTAATGTACTGTGCTTATTCATCATTTTCACCTTCCCGTACACTGGGTGTTATTGTGAGTTCGAGCAGTTTTTCCCCGCGGATAACTGTGAGGGCGGTTTGTTTTCCAGCTACGTCTTCAGCTAACAGCCTTGGAAGGTCATAGAAGTCTGCGACTGGCTTCCCGTTGAATGCGACTATGACGTCGCCCATGGTTAACCCAGCTTTTCTGGCTGGCGCTCCAGGTTCGACTTGGAAGACCATGACGCCTGTTTCTTGGTCTATGCCTACTTCGTCTTGTATTTCAGGTGGGATGGCAACAGTGTTGGCGATTAAACCGAGGTAGGCTCTTTTGATTTTTCTGCCCGTGAGCAATCGATCAGTTATGGTTTTGACTTTGTTGACAGGTATGGCGATTCCGCGTTGCCAGACGTAAGCGGTGTTTATACCGATTAGTTTGCCCTCTGCATCGACTAGGGGGCCGCCTGAGAAGCCAGGGTTCAGTTTTGCGTCGGTGGCTATGACGTTTTCCATGGCGGTTCCTCGGAATCCAGTGATGTTGCTGTCGGGGTTGGTGACTATGCCTGTTGTTGCTGTGGGTTGTTTCCTGTTGAACGGGTTCGCCAGTGCTATGACGAATTGTCCAGTGTTCAGGTTTGCTGAGTCGCCTATTTCCATGGGTTCAAAGTCGCCATGTTCAGACTTAAGCAATGCAAGGTCGTTATACGCGTCGGTACCAACTACGCGAGCTTCGAATGTTTTTTCGCCTTGTCCAACGCGGACGGTGTTGCATCCTTGGAGAACGTGGTTGCAGGTTACTATGTAGCTTTGCTTGTCGAGGACGACGCCTGTTCCTCGGGACATGCGTGCGTTCACGCTGACCACGGATTTGGAAAGTTTCTGGACTAGCGTGGTTGTCGCGTCGCTGAGCGATTTTAACAATTCTAAACTGTTAAGGAGTTGACTCATCGTGGTTGCACCTTTACAGAATACAATGGGCATTAGGGTATTTGTTGACTGAGAATAAGCAATACTCCGTCACAGCAGGCTACGAGGGTATGTTGTAAAAGCGTTTGTCGCCGAAGTATGCCACGTGCCGAGCTAAGGGTACCTGCGAAGTACGTTGGCGTTGGCACGACTTGCTGATATGCGTCATTAACTGGTAGGCTGCTTTTAACGCGAGGTTCTGGTTGTAGCCGTGCAGGAACTTTGCCTCAATCGTGAGAGCATCCAGGCTGATTTTTGCGTCAATTTGGATGTCACCGTTCTCAGTGACCCACTTCAACGTGGCGCCTTCAGTGTTCTCGGCTAAGCCTAACCATCGAAGTAGACCAAACCACCTGCCACGAAGGTTCGAAATCAACTCTCCCACAGGCACATCTGAGGGCAAGTAGGTCTGCAGCAAAACAACACGTGCTGAATCGCTGGCGGCTGAATGATTCTTCAACTGTTTGACTATTTCCTTGGTGACGGTGTAGCCTTCACTGCTCTTTTTCACGATGCCTTCAGCTTCTAAGCGGTCAAGAATCCTTGAAAGCGTTTCAGGATGCAACCCTAATCTGCGTTTGAGTCCTTCAAACGTGAAAAACGCAAATTCCTCTTCGCCCAAAAAAGCTAGGACATCCACGTCGCGTTCGCTAAGCGACCAGTCAGGAAGCCCCTGCAACGTGACATCTAAAAGCGGAATTATCATAGCTTACCTATCTCCTATCGCAAAAGGGTCTTTTGAACATTACTCCCCATTCACAAAAAATCAAACATACAATAGGCAAAGTTTCAGAAGTCGCTTCAAGGACTGAACATTGGGATTATTGTCCAGTTTGTCAGTGCTGAACCTTGGTAGTGAATGTTTGCTTTCACAGCCGCCCAAGAGCCACTGTCAAGTGTGCCAAGTTCCACGTTTGTTTCGTTTACCACCACGGTTCCTCGGTAAAGCACAACGTGAAGGCTACAGTTCTTCGCGGGAATATACCCAATATTCCCCACTTCACCTGCTATGTACAAGCGCATTTTGTTAGCATCCCAATTGCAGTCTCTAACACCGAGCCTTGTGACGATTCTTGGAGTTTCAAGTTGGGCTATTCTGTCTTGGAAATTTGCGTTTTCACTTTGGAGCGCAGAGTTCTCAGTTTGCAGCTGCACATTTTGGCTTTGAAGGCTGATTTTCTCGCTTTGAAGCACGCTAATTTCTGTTTGAAGCCCTGCTACCTGAGCGACAAGGTCAGCCACGCGCTTTTGAAAAAAACCCTCTGCTACAGGAGAAACAGAATTCAGGTGAAGATAGCCTGCTGACAAACCGAGCATTATCCCAAGTGCAAGACCAATAACTGCTTTTACGTTGGAGTTCATCTTTTCTCGCACGTAATCTGATAACCGTCAGCTTTTCTTATTGCTCACTGAGGAACAAATTGTTCCAGCAGAGGAACAGGTGCCACCTGAACCGCCAAATAATATTTGGAGCTTAACAGAAATACTATGCAGGAACGATAGAGGGGGTAGGTTGAAGCGTGTTTTTCTGAAAAACGGTAGGGGAAGGGGTAGGTCAAAACGATAGGGGCCTATCAGAGGTCAAATCTAAAATCTAAAAGAAGGGCAGTCTTCGCCGAGAATAACAACACCACATCAAACGAACAATTTTAAATGAGGATTCCCTGAATGTTACTTCGAGGATAAGCGCGTGTTTAAGGAACTCGTCTTTGTAGGCTTAGGATTACACGATGAACAAGGCATAAGCCTTAGCGGTTTAGCAGAAGCAAAAACAGCAGACCACGTTTTCATCGAACTCTACACCAGTTTGCTCCCTGATTTCTCCATGAAACGACTCGAAGCCTTGGTCGGTAAGCAAATCCGTATTCTCCAGAGATGTGATCTTGAGGAGGAAAATGGAAAACTCGTCTTGGATTCAGCAGAAAAAGGCAAAACGGTTTTTCTTGTTCCTGGCGACCCCTTCATTGCTACTACACATGTGACTTTGCGCATGGAAGCCGCCAAGCGCGGTGTGAAAACGCGCATAGTTCATGGTGCAAGTATTATCTCTGCCATTATAGGCTTGTCTGGCTTGCATAACTACAAGTTCGGCAAAACCGTCACCGTTCCCTTCCCTGAAAACTTTAGCGAAACCCCCTACAACGTCATCGCCCAAAACAAGCGACTTGGGCTCCACACGCTCTGTCTGCTGGATCTAAAAGTTGATGAGAAACTGTTCTTAACCATAAAAGAAGCCCTAAAAATGCTCATGGAAATCGAGCAGAAAAAGAAGATGAACATAGCCACGTCCGAAGCATTTGCCGTTGGCGTAGCAAGAGCAGGAAGCAACACACCCACACTCAAAGCTGACTACCTAAACGAACTATTAGCATACGATTTTGGAGCGCCACCGCACAGCCTGATTTTCACAGGACAACTCCACTTCATAGAAGCGGACGCCCTCATAGCCTTCGCTGGAGCACCAGCCAAACTCAGGAGCACAGTCAAATGAACATTGAAGCCCTAGTGGACAAGTACATAGCTTCAACAGAGAAAGCCCTCAATGACATGAAACAAACCAAAGACCCAATAAAACTGGAAGAAAAAGTCATAAACGAAATCGTAGCCTACGCCAAGGCATACCTAGAAGACGCGAAATACTACAAAGACCAAAAAAAACTTGAGGTAAGCCTAACTTCTATTGCCTACTGCGAAGGGCTCATAGACGCCTTAAAACTGATAGGGGCAATTAAAATTTCAACCACCCCATAAAACCACAGTCGCTGCAACAGAAACTTGGCAAACTGGACTAAGTATAACCAACCTTTTATTTCCGAACAACATAAAGTGACTAAACCCAAACTCAGTTACCGAGAAACAGGGCTTTAAAATCAAAAGGGACAGGAGCACACGAAACCTAAATGCCAACCGAAAATCGAACGAAAAAAATCGTTTTGGCTTCAGGCGTATTCGACCTGCTCCACTTGGGGCACGTGAAGTTTTTGGAAGAAGCAAAAAAAGCTGGTGGCGAAAACGCAGAACTAGTTGTCATAATCGCACGGGATAGTAACGTGGAGAAAATGAAAGGCACAAAACCCATTATGTCGGAAAATCAGCGCCGAGCTTTGGTGGAATCACTAAAAGTAGTGGATGAAGCAGTTTTAGGGCTGGAACACTTCGGCATCGGGGACGTGATCGAAAAAGTCAAACCTGATGTGGTTGCGTTAGGTTACGACCAAACAAGCATGGAAAAGCATGTGAAAGAATACGTAGATAAAAACAAGTTAAACATTAAAGTTGTCAACATAGGTAAGTTCGAAGAAGACGAGCTGGATAGTTCCTCGAAAATCAGAAAGAAAATCGTTGAGAAATTCGCCAGATGAACAACATGAAAAACAGCCAGAAGTACCGCATAACCTTCATCTTAATGGCAATAAACATCGCCGTTTACATTTACACTTCAGTTGTTGGCGGCGACTGGTTCAATACAAGCAAATACATGATATTCCAATATGGTCAAGTAAACGGCTTAGTTCTTGGCTACGGCTGGTACCACCAACTTTTCACATCCATGTTCGTACATGTCACCATTGTGCACCTAGCAGGCAACATGTTGTTCCTGTTGATTTTCGGGTTAAGAGCAGAAGAAATGTTCTCACTACCCGAATACCTACTCATCTACTTCATAGGCGGATTAGCAGGCAACTTGCTATCACTGGGTCTGCCACTATTAGTGTCGGCAGGAGCATCAGGCGCAATTTTCGGCATGTTCGGAGCCTGCACCATATACATCCGCCGCACGGTAGGGCAATCCATAATTGGCGCGTTGATGTTCGCGTTTTTCCTCCTACTAATAAGCTCAGGACCAGAAGTAAACAACTTAGCCCACATCGGCGGATTGGTAGCGGGTCTGCTGATTGGCTACGTTTTGGCGTCAAGACGCAAACCCGAAACAGTGTATAGCCACAATTACTCTTACACAACGCCGTTTTAGGCTATGACAAAGTTAAAACTTCAACTTTCACTTTATTGCCATCTTTAAGACCAAGGTGCTTTCGCAGGCAAACAGGTGCTATGATTTCAAGCACTGAAACATCGTAGTGACTACGCAAAGCAGAAATGAAAGCACCTTTGATTTTGTTTCCAATCATAACGGGGTAACATTTGACTAAACCGAAGGTGCGGTCTTCGTTTCTGAAGCCCTCCACTTCAATGGCGGGATACGCTTCCAATTCGGTGCGGGTTTGTATGTCGTAGTCCGATGTCAGTCTCAGGTTCAACGTGCCTGGGTAGGGGTCAAAGCCGAGTTTCTCGATGAACTGTTTCCTGTAGTGGTCTTTTGCTATGTAGTATGCGCCTTCGCCTAAACCTGTAAAAACTGTGCCTTCAAGCGTCACGCTGGGCAGGTATGCGGCTTCCATGAGAATCTTCAGGTTGGAGTACAGTTTTTGGAGTTCTGCCGTGCCTGCGAGGTCAATTTTTATGAGACACCCTTCATGGGTTATGGTGCGTTTAATCCACCCTTTGTGCTCCAGCTCTATAAGGTAGCGGCTGGCGGTTTGCTGGCTGGTTCCAAGTTTCTCAGCTAAGTATTCAGTTGAAATTTTGGCAGTCCGTTTGTGAGCACCCATCTCAGCTATTTTGAGAAGCGCCAAGAGATGCCGCCATTCTTGAGCATCAGTCATTTTTATCCGCAGTTTCAGCGTTGAAGATGTTAGTAATAGTCAAAGAGTTGATATTTAAACAACACGAAGCAAAGTTTTTACTCTACTGATTTGGGTTCAGGTGTAACAGTTGATGGTCGCTGTTGCTTTGCAGTTGGATTTTTACCGTTTTTTCGCGGAACTGCCAGTACGCCAACTGTGGCAATTATTGCGGTTGAGACAACAATTACCACTGCGAGATTCACGAATAAATCTGCATACAAAAGCCCATATTGCGCAGGTAAGGTAGCCAAGACGGCTGCAGCCAAGCCTCGGGTCAGCACTACGGTCATTATTTTGGTTTCTTTTCTTATCTCACATTTGATTGTTGATAGCCACACTGCGCCATATCTTACCGCTAATAGAAGGAGAGATAGCAGAACTCCAAAAAGTAAGAAGCTTAGGCTGGATATTGTTGCAATTATGCCTAGGAAAACGAAAAAGAAGGTCCGTATTAAGAAGGCTATTTCGGCTTCAAAACGCTTTAAGCCCTTACTTACCGCCAAAGGAGTCTTTTCATTATGATTTTTGCTCTTTTTATCTTTCAGTGTAAAGACTGCCGAGATTTCTTTTTCATTGCCAAGAATTAACCCAAAAAGCAAAGAGCTCAAAGCACCACTGCCGCCTAGAGCTTCAGAGGCTGCATACGCAAACAGTATAATGCCCAAATTGAGAATGTAAGAAAAAGGCAATGATGATACTTTTCTAAGCATAAACAGCCATACAATTCCCAAGAATATGCCAACTGCTGCGCCTATTAAAAATTTGTCCGCGATGGTTATGCCTACCACGACAAGGTCTGTTTCTCCAGTAGCTATGACTCCGATTATGGATAGGCTGATTACAATGCAGAGAATGTCAGTTATTGCCGATTCCAAGATTAGGGTTGTGGCAGCTTTTTCACTTATTTTGATTCTGGAAGCAAGGGAAATCACCACTATTGAGCTGCTCCCTCCAAATATGCTCCCGAAAAGGAAACCGTAAAGGAGAGGCACATTGAACATGAACACCATAAATAAGCTCACGACGAGAACGCTGAAAACAAAGCCCAGTGCAGCCAGCAAGATCGCCCGGGGACTGTGCGATAGGACTCGACGGATACTCAAGCCTATGCCGCCGTCAAACAAAATAAACACTAAAGCCAATGCAGCAAAATAGGGCGCAAAACCCTGAACTGCAGACGGATCAAATACACCAAGCACTGGACCAAATATCACACCTAAGAATATCAAAATTAACATGTCAGGCACGCCTTTGCGGACGAAGAGGCAGTTAGCCAAGAAGCCTATGACTATTATGAAGGCAGTCACTGCTAAGGCTAATGGAACAATGTCAACCAATCGGCATCAAAGACAATTATTTTAACAGGTTTTTAAGATTTTCCGAATTAGAGAGAAAAAAGCTAAACTTATGTTTTTAGTAAGCGCCCTTCTTTGTCCATTTCGCCCTTCCGTATTCGAGTTGTAGAGATGGGCGTGCAGTTCTGCGATGGAACCATGCGTACCGTCACTATTGTGAGAGTCGGTAAGGACGCTTTAGCGCGGAAGTCATTAATCTTTAACGCCGTCGGTTGGGTCTCTTCGCTGACGACCAATGCTTCTATGCAGTGTTCCTTTATTGAGGCGCCGTACTGGTCATTCAAAGCCACAACCTCTGCCCTACCCCATAAACCCAAACTCTCCAAAAAAACTTCAAGACCCTTCAACCGCTCCTTGTAAGAAGCAGTCACATGGGGTTTACTCATCTTTTCCGCCAACGCATCAGAGCTTAAACCAATCAGGACGCGGTCGCCGATTTCAAACGCCTTCAAAAGCAGGGTTTTGTGGCCTCTGTGTAACTCATCGAATGTTCCGCCAACAGCTACTTTCTTAAACGGTTTCATGAGTACTCACCAGTCGGGCGCCTTGGAAATCAAGTTTGCTTACAAGAATGTTCTCTTTGGGCAGTACCTTTTTAAAAGCTTCCGCAACGCCAAGGGCGTTTTCCTCAAAAGTTACCGCGTGAACTGCCTCGCCAACCATGTTCTGGGCGGCGCCAACTGCTCCAGCGTTCTTCGCCAGCTTTGCCAGTTGTTTAACGCGGTCAGTTACGAAACCAGCCTGCTCAGCAAAGTCCCAGCAGCATGCCAAAAAATTCTCTAAACGTGGCTCATCAAGAATAGCTTCTAAGGTTTTCCGTCCGTAACGGTTAATCTCACGCCGTTTCTCAGCGGACGATAGCACTTGCCGCGTTGGAGTGGAACCAAAAACGCCCGCCACCACAACATAATCTGGGCTCAATGGGACACGGTCAATTATGCTTCTGCCAGGGGCTCCAGGTTCAACGGTGAGTATGCAGCCGCTAATCATTAAGGGACCAACTGTGCCTAAACCTGTTTTACATTGGATTTCAGCAACATGCGCTACTCTGCCAATTTGGTTATATGTTAACGGCAAATCTAACGCGTCTTTAAGTGCTAACCCAGCGGTTAAAGCGCCGCCTGCGCTGGTGCCAAAGCCAGCGCCAATTGGAACTTCTATTTGATGGCGAACAACTACGTCGTATGCGCCTTCAGCTTGACCAAGAAGTTTTTGGATGACCGTTTTTGTGGTTTCTGCTTCTGGCGCAAGTTGCCCGTTCAAGAAAACGCGGATGCTGTTGGCTTTGGCTTTTTTAGTGGAAACTTCGGTTAAGACGCCTTTTTCAAGTCCGAATCCGCCGCCTCGGGAGCCTATCTGCTCAGGGTCTGTGATGGGGGTGCCGTCGTTTGTTGTGTCACAGATTTCAAAAAAACTGGAGATTCCGGCAGGAGAAAACGCCTTAGCCGTAGTCTTCACTGCTGGTTCCCAGACTCCTTTTTCATCTTGAGGTTGGGAAATGCGCGATATATAGCCTCAATGATAGGTGGTCCCAAGACAAGTAGGAAGGAAATCTCGGTTGCAAAAGTCCAAATTAAGTAAGCAAGTCCACTAGCTAAAGTAATGGGTGTGGCACTGGGCGCAAAATACTGGAAATAAACAGGCACCATGAGACCAATTATAGCACTACCAACGAGCAAACCGATTACGGAGCCTACTTCGTAGCTTCGCCATTTCCGAGCAAAAAAGACCAGAGCTATGAACATCACGTAGCTTGCAGCCACTATCCCCACATAAACTAAGTCGGTATAGAAGTATGCGATTCCCAAGAGTAAGGCAAACAGAGCAGTGCTTATTCCGTACCCTTTCACTGAAGTCAACCAACGAGTTTTCTTGTTTGCTATGTAGCCTATAAGCCAGAAACCAGCAAAGTTAGCGGTTACTCCAGCCATCAAACTTAGCAGGGGGTTGCCATTGAGCATAATGTCGTTTACGAATATTCCCAAGGCTGCGCCTAAACCGCCAACCCAAGGGCCGAAAACGACGGCAAAAACGGCTGGAATTACTGCTTGCGGCCAGAACCGTACCGGTCCAAAACTTAAGGGCAGAACAGAGTAAAACAGGATGCCTGCTACAACGTACAAGGCTGCATTTAATGCGAAGGCAGCTATTTTTAGAGTCTTCAATTTTTAACCTCTCGCTATAGTTAGGCTAAAAACGGAAAGCCCTGTTCCAATTAAGCTTTACGTAACAATAGTTTAAACATGTTTAAACTTTTTACGCTTCAAAAACGTGAGCTAACGCAAAAAATAATTATACGTTTACGAACAACTACCCGACAGGATGGGCGCTTAGTTGAAAGAAATGGAAGTTCGAATTGAACGACTCAACACCATGCACACTGCTTGCTTTTGCTCACTTAGCACTACTCCAGAAGAGGACGCAACGAAAACTCTGATGGAATGGGCAAAAAACAAAGGTTTACTGGAGAAAGAAGGAGTTCGCTTGTTTGGCAGAAACACTTTTCCCACGGACAAACCTGAACCTCGGGGCTACGAACTTCATTTAACCATTGACGAGGACAGGAAAACTGACTCGGGCATCGAAACAAGTGAAGTGCCCGCTGGGCTATACGCGGTTCTCAGGTTCAGAGACCTGCGAAACATTAGCCTTGCTTGGGAGACGCTGTGGTCTTGGCTTGAAAAAAGCGAGTACGAATATGCAGGCTGGCATAAGGGGCATCATGGCTGGGTTAATGGGTTTGAGGAACAGGTGAATTGGCAAGAGCAGAAACCGCCTACCGAATGGATTTTTGATTTGTGGGTGAAGCTAAAAGAGTAAAAGGGGCTTTCAGCGAGAAGCCAAGCTTACTGAAGCAAACGAAGAGTTTGTGGTTTGAATTGATTGATATTCTGGAAAATTGTCAACGCCAGTATTTTTTATTTGATGAGGTTTTTGCGGTAAAGTGCTGATTCTGGGGTGTGTTTGAAGTAGCCGCAGCGTCTCCAACGATTTTCCAACCGCTTCATTGTTACGGGCTTAATCTTGCACTTTAGAAAAGCAAACTGGCCATTTTTCCAGTAACTCTCTAGATTTTGGCAGTTACGACAACGAACATAGCTTCTCCTGCTCATGGATATACCAACCTACACTCTCGGCGGTTAGCGGCATCGGCGCGCTCCATTGTCATATTTGCTAAGCTCCTGCCCGTTTGCCGCTTGAGCCAGTTATTGTAGGCTTTATAACAAGAAGTAGACTGAAAATTAATGGTAATACGTCTCTTGTTGAAGCTCTTTTCATACCAGTCACCCTGTATGCATGGAACTTCTTTACTAACAATTAAGCGAGAGTTACCTTTTAAGCTTTGCAGCTTCCTCTTGCTAGATTATGCTCATGTTTAAAGAGCAGATAAAAGCATTGACTGGGGCACCTGCTGTTTTCAAAAGCGTTTTATGCTAGGACGAACGAGTAAAGGTTAGCGTTAAAGTTACAAAAAGGAGAAGTGTGGAGGAAGAGCGTATGTTGAAAGTGCCCACAGGAATCAAAGGCTTGGATAAAATGCTTGACGGCGGTATACCAAAAGGGCGAGTAATCCTTCTTTGTGGCGGTCCAGGAACAGGGAAAACTATTTTTTCGCTTCAATTTCTTGCTTCAGCAGCAGAAAAAGGAACACATGGTCTGTACGCCACTTTAGAAGAGCCCATAAGCTCCATCAAAGATAACATTAGCACGTTTGCATGGGATATAAAGGAGAAAGAAAAGAGCAACAACCTAAAGCTCGTTGAGTACAAACCTGTTTACGATGAAATGAAACAAAAAGGTGGCACCGACGAAAAATCAATTTTCTTGTTTACGACGCATCTGTTTGAAGCAGCAAAATCAATAAATGCTCAACTACTTGTGATAGACCCATTAACAAGCATAACCATCAGCGAACAGACAGCAGGAGTTAAACGGCGCAAGGTTGCCGAACTCTTTGACCGCCTCAGAAGTAGCGGTTACACAACGATTCTGACTTCGGAAACAACCGTGCGTGAAGGTGAATTTTACATGGAGGAATTCTTAGCCGACGGCGTTATACGATTGGACAAGGCAATCAACAACTTTGATTTGGTCAGAACAATCCGTATAGAAAAAATGCGTGGTGTACAACATGATGAACAACCAAGGCGTTACGTCATAGACAGCGCGGGTTTGAGGGTTTATAGTACTGAACCTGTAAAATCCACATAGAGCCTGCTGTGGAAGTAAGTTTCGAAAATGAAGGCTGGTAGGCGAAGTAACAGAGAGGGTGACTAAATGGATGTTGACGCGGTTTTCCTGTTTGCGAATGCAGCCGCCACGCTTGCTTGTGGAGGAACCATAGCCTATCTTCTGTATGCAAAGAAACTCAAGAAGCATTATTTGTTCTATTTTTGGGCTTTAGCATTTTTCTTGTATGGTGCCGAAATAACTCTAAGAGCCTTTTCAACCATTAACGCCATTCCTTTTTACACTGAAATAATCGGCATATTGCTGTATTCGGCTTTTTTGCTGTTTCCAATCGGATTATGGAGTCTTAGTCATAGGCGGGAGATTTTTTATGTACTTATTCCC
>CAYGJP010000042.1:13050-13471 GCA_964350175.1 uncultured Candidatus Bathyarchaeia archaeon | reverse complement strand
GAGGTTAGTTGTGCCATCAGTGTTTGCGTCTCCTGCTGCGACGCAGACGATGCTTGCGGAGTCTTGGCTGTTTGGCCATTTGTAGCTGGTTTCTAATGTGAGATTTTGTCCGTTCCAATTCCAGATTTTCAGAGGTGCTGATGCGTGGGCCCGTGTTTCGTTCATCACGTCGTAGGTGTATCCACCTGTGACAATTTCCGTGATGCCATCCGCATCCAAGTCTGAAAGGAGAATGTTGTGAGTGGCGAAGATGCAGGTTCCGCCAACCCTGTAGGTATCCCAATGCTGTTCTTTTTCCACCGTAAGGGAGCCTACTGTTGGCTGGGCAAATATTTTAATTGTTAGAGTAAATGTGAGAATTGAAAGAAGTAAGCAAGTTAGGAGAATAATTGTGGATTTGTGTTTCATTCTGTGTTTCATC
>CAYGJP010000042.1:0-13040 GCA_964350175.1 uncultured Candidatus Bathyarchaeia archaeon | reverse complement strand
GACCTATTGCATATTGGAGTTACTGTATTTGAATAAAAGTTTTTGGCAACTCGAAGATTAACTGGTTAGTTTTACGCATCAAAGGCTCCCCCCTCATTTATGTATAGAGTACTTTTGATTATGCTGCTTTTGTTCATGCGAATTATGTCCTGTTATGGGAAGGCTTTTATCACTTTGTTGGCTATTTCCTATAGTTTACGACAGTAATGGTGAATTGAAATGGTTGAAACTCTTGAGATGAAAGTTAAAGCGGCTATTGACGAAATTAGGCCCCAACTTCAAGCTGACGGCGGCGACGTAGAACTAATTGCGGTTGAGAAAAATATTGTGAAGGTCCGATTGGTGGGTCATTGTGCGGGCTGTCCAATGGCAACTATGACGCTTAAACAGGGCATTGAAGCTTACGTCAGGAAACAGGTTCCTGAAATAGTGAAAGTTGAGGCAGTTCAGTAAAGCCTCTGTTAAATAACGGTTGCTTATCCTTTTTTTCGATTTTTCTTTTGAGTTACTCATATTTCATCCATTTTTTGCGCCATAGCCACAGGGAAGGCAGAATTATGGACGCCAAGATAGCCGTGAAGATTATGAGGATGTGGGTGTCTCCGAATTGGCTGATGCCGAAGAATGTGGCAACCGTGTTTGGGAACGAAGTTAGGGTGGTTACGATTGTTAGGTAGAATATGACTACGGTGAGGCTTTTTATGGAGAAGTTAATTTTGTTGGAAACTGCCGATAGGTGGACGTTTATTGCATCTGACATGATTTCCCTGTACGTTTCTACGATGTCTATCTGTCTGGTCAAATCTTCATGGGTTGTGTCAAACATTGCACGCGCTTTAGGCGCCATGCAGGTGTCACCGCATTTTCTTAGGTTAAAAATTAAGCCGCGCTCGTACCAAAGGGTCTTGTTAAAGGCAATTAAATTTGCTTTGAGGCTGAAAATTTTCTTAAGCGTCTCCTGAGCGGTTTTCTCCACAACTTCTTCTTCAAGGTCGCCTGTGAGTTCCTCTATTTTTTCCAGCTGCACAAAGTGATTAGAGACTATTTCGTCAATTATGAAGTAGATTACTTGTGCAGGTGGGTCGATTTTGTTTTTGTTCATCCGTTCTTTAGCCACGTTGACAATATGTTGGTCTGCGTTCTTAGCGACAGTTACTAAGAAGTTTTTGGAAAACGCCATTACTATGGGGTGTACCTCTTTCGTGGTTATGATGTTCTGTATTACCACGAAGTTTATGACGCTGAAGTCATCTTCCAAACGCAGATTGACCAAGCCGTCAGCCTCAGGCAAAACCAAAAAGTTCCGCGGCACCCCTGTTTTGTCAGAAACTGCATGTATCTCTTCAATGGTGGGGTCTACGAGTTCCAACCAAACGTTTTGCAAGTTGATTGATTTCAATGCTTCGGGGCTGACTTCTTTTTCGCTGTTGTTGTCCAGATTCACCGCGCGAATCATGAACGTTAGAATGCTGCGGTTAAGGATATAGGGGTTGCGCATTTCTCTCAAACTGTGGAGCAAAAAATGCGGTATTGCTAAAAACTTATATTTGGCTGAACGCGAATAACAAACTAGGGCAGAAAAGGGGGTCCGATAATGGAACTGGCTGTTGAAACCTCAGGATTAACGAAAAAATACAGTTCACTTATCGCAGTAAACAAGCTGGACCTGAAGGTTGAACGGAACTCCATTCACGGGTTTCTTGGTCCCAACGGCGCAGGAAAAACAACCACCATAAAACTTCTTGTGGGTCTGCTGAAGCCCGACGAAGGCACAGTTAAAGTTCTAGGGCAAGAGGTACGCGGCGACCAAGCAGACTCCCGCTTAAACATTGGCTACATGCCTGAACTGCCAAAATTTCCTAAACACCTCAAGGGCGCAGAGCTTTTGGATGTTTACGGTAGAATGTATGGCATGAGTGAGCAGCAGCGCAAAGAACAGATACCCAAACTAATCGACTTAGTTGGGTTAAAAGGCAGAGAAAACGACCTTATCGGCAAATACAGCAAAGGCATGCAGCAACGCATCGGCATAGCACAAGCATTGCTTCACAACCCTGAACTGGTCATTTTAGATGAGCCCAGCCTCGGTTTAGACCCTGTGGGCATGGTGGAAGTGCGGGAACTCCTGAAGGTCATAGCTAAAGAGGGCATGACGGTTTTGGTTTCGTCGCATTTGCTCTTTGAGGTTGAACAGATTTGCAGCCACGTCACCATAATCAACAAGGGCACGTTGTTGGTGTCAGATACGCTTCAGAACGTTTCAGGCATGATTACTGGACCTGCCATCGTTCATGTGGAATTGGCAAAATTCTCGGATGCCGTCGGCAGAGCAGTGAAGGATTTGTCTTTTGTTTCGAGTGTGGTGCGGAACGGCAACAATTTGAGTATAACGCTCACGACTCATAAGGATGTGCGGGCAGAGGTTTCCCAGAAAATAACAGCCGCAGGCGGAGTCATCGTGGGCATGAGCGTGAAAGGTTCAAACTTGGAAGACGTTTTCCTGCAGCTTATAACCAAGAATCAAGGAGGCAAAGCACAGTGACCACAACCACTCAAACCGCTGTACGTACACGTCCCAGCTGGATGACTCGTTTCTGGGCAGTTGTCAGGTACGAAATGCTCTGGAACATTCGCAAGAAAAAATTCGTAGGCGTAGTCATAATCGCCTTTGTTTTCACTACCCTTAGCTTAGTTTTGCCCGTTATCTTAAGCAGCACCACCGGCGAGCCGATAACCGCATCTGCAGACAACGCAGTCTTTCTCAACGCGGGTGCCTTCACTTTCTTCCTTTTCGCACTCGTAACCGCCATGAACAGCATCTCAGGCGAATTCGAAAGCGGCACAATAGTTCCCCTGCTGACCAAGCCTGTTTCCCGAACGATGGTGTTTCTGGGTAAACTGTTTGCCACTTTTGTCATTATTCTTGTGACCTACACGGTTCTCTTCGCGTACACAACCATCGGCTCAATATTCGTTTATGGACCACAAAACAACCTGCACTTGGTTCCTTTGACGTTAATTGGGAACGTAATTACCACTTTCATATGGGTCGCCATAATCTTGGCTATGGGCGCAATTTCAAAAAACACCATGTTAACAGCTATCATCGGCTTCGGCTTATTCATAGGCTTCCTTGCGGGCGTGCAGATTGTTCCCGCCTTCGCAGGACCTTCGCCAGCTTTAGCCTATGTGCCCGGAACAGGAGCTATGGGTACCATGAACATCACGCAAGGGTCGCAGTTAATAGCTCAGTCAATATTCACTGGAACGGATAACATCGGCGTCAACTTGGTTTACTGCGTGCTTTACCCTTCGGCAACCGTTGATTTTGCCAAAACAAGCTATTCAATTCAGAATGGAACATCATTTCAAATAACTCAGAGTTTGCTTTACACTGAACCTCTCTCTTTGGTGGCGTTGAGGTCTGTAGGTGTTGCATTTGTGTACATCCTCGTTTTCCTGTTTATCGCTTGGTACGCCCTCAGGCGAGCGCAAATACTGGAATAACGGGGATTTTGCCCATAATGCGAGAAGATAAGTTGCTGTTTGTCACGAATAGTTTGATGACGCTGTGACTGTGTAGAGACTACCACAAGCACTTATACTTCCTGTAAAACACTTAATCCAACTTGACCGTGCCGCTGACAAAATGAACAGCTCGTAAAGTTTTGGAGATGTTAAATATTACAGAAGAACCCTGCCACGACATTAAATACAAACCCAAAAAAACCGCTGAAGCCAACCCACTCACGCATAAGCAAAACTGCAAAGAAAAAATTCCCACAATCACCTGCGTGTGCGGAGCCCATATTTTGGTAGTGCCTGATTTGAAGGAGATGAACCGCGTCATAGAAAAACACGTTGCCCAACACAAAAAAGCAGGCAATTGTGAAGGGGCACAATGCTGGGCGCTTGACGATTTGAGGCAATGTTTGATTGAGCAGCTTTTAAACGCTGCGAGTGACGTTGAAGCATAGTTTACGCAACTGAGAAAAAGCACATTCACCTTTTTGTTTGATTTTACAAATTTTCCGTCATAACCACTTTTACGATTCACAAATACAGAATTTTGAATATTAAGTGTAAAGGTTTTCTGTTTTTCACACAAATTATGAACAAATCCCAAACACCTTTATGTTGATTGGCCCTCCATCCAATATCAAAAACCAAAAACGGTAAAACAAAACATGAAAACTGGACCAACCAAAAAAGAAGCCTCCAAACAGGAAGTTCTGTACTTCCCCCATGTCTAAAAACGAGGTTGAGGTGACAAAGCAATGTTTGACCTAACAAGTTTACTTTACATCGGTTTAGGTACAGGTGCGCTAATGTTCGCGTTTGTCGAGTACGCCGTGTTATACCGAAAGAGAACCGAAACCGAAGCCTGATAAACAGCACGTAAAAAGCTCCAAAAACCAGTAAATTCCCAAGCCACTGAACCACCTCTAATACAAATTTTTCCTGCGCTACGTTTGTAAGCGCGCATAGCAGATTGCGTGAGCCCCACCGAGGTTGAGAAATATGTACAGCACAATAATCGTAGAATGCCAAACAAAAACGGCCAATCTAAACTGTGAAGACTGCATAGCACACAAAATGTGCACCCTGCAGGAGAAACTGAACCCCCAATTAGAAATAACAATAGGGCAAGCCGACCCAATGCAGTGCTGTCACTGAAGAAGTCAGCATTTCCTTATTCTTTCGCATTAAAACAAGATGAAAACGTGCCAGTCAATGTATGTTTACCCTTTGCCCGTCGTGACGTTTAGAAAAATATTTTAACCCTGAGACATCAATCTATGATTGAGGAGTTATGTTATGCCTACAGCGTTCGTGTTGATTAATACCGAAATTGGTTCTGAGACCGATGTTCTCAAAGAACTAAAGAAAGTCGAAGGCGTTGAAGACCCCTACGCAGTCTACGGCGTCTACGACATCGTTGCCCGCGTCAAAGCAGACACGATGGATCACCTAAAGGAAATTGTAACTTGGCGGATACGCAGACTCGATAAAGTGCGCTCTACGCTTACGATGATTGTTGTAGAAGATAAGCAGTAATCGCCAACTTTTCTTTTCCTTTTTAACGTTTGCTACTTGAGGTTTTGTCGTAGCAACATAACTTTTTTCTTCGCGAATTCGATGCACAGTTGCTTTCTACAAAGGCAAAAATGCTCTGTATAAAAGACTGCACCCCCTGCTGCTTGATAAGGGCAAAGTTAAATTCTTACCTGATATACAACCGTAACCATGAAAATTACAACCATATTAGGTGCCCTCGCAGCAACGGTTCTACTCTTCCTTGGTCTTATTTTCGCGATAGCTGCGTCTGTTCAAGCAACCACAACTCGTTTAGTGGTGAGTTTAGCGTTGTTCGCCATGGGTTTCGCCTTAGCATACATAACTTACGTAACCTCGCGGAAGCCCCAAACGGTCATTCACCAAGTGAAAGTGTCTGGGCAGATGAAAGCAGCCGCTCTAAAGTGCCCCAACTGTTCCGCTTCAGTTGACGCAAACAAAATCAAGATACTATCAGGCGTGCCCTACGCGACATGCCCCTACTGTGGCAGCACTTTTGAGGTTACTGAGGAACCAAAATGGTGAAAAAACGCCTAACCCTCGTAATCCTCGCCTCCATCATAATCCTTTCTGTGGTTGCTCTGAGCGTTGCTAATGCGCAAACGCGAGTTTACCGTTTCACTCAGGAATACGCCAAACTCTGGATAAACCAAGACGGCACCGTGGACCTGTTCTATAACGTGAGCCTTACACTGGATTCTGGGTCAGGCATTAACTTTGTTAGACTTGGGCAGCCCAACAGCGCCTTCACTGTCGGCGAAGCCTTCGACCAATATGGGCACCAACTACAAGCTTCCAACGACGGCACCACTGTAAAAGTTAACCTTTACCAGCCGTTGACCGCTGGAAACACCATCTGGTTCTCCGTCACCACAAACGTTGCAGGTCTGATAAGCCCCGACAGCATGAACGAGGGCAATTTAGGTATGCAATTTGCGCCCCAGTGGCAAGAAGTACCCATCAGCAACGTACGCATACAGATTGTGCTTCCGCCAAACGTCACGCAAAGTGAAGTGAAGACAACTGAACGGTTCTGGAACAGCACCTCCACCGAACCCGATGGAAGACTTGCGGTTTACTGGGAAACACCTGTTCTCCAGCCTAACGAGCAGTACATCGTTGGCGTCTCGTTCCCCGCCCAATACCTAGTCGACTACGGTAATCAGCCCGTTGGCGAAGATGTGTTCTTTCAAAACTTCGGCTTAGCCCTTGGCATAATAGGCATAGTCGCTGCCGTAATCTGCGTAGCCGTAGTTGCCACCCGTAAACGACCTTACCAGACGCCGAAAGTCAGCATGGAAACCTTGGGCATCCGACGAGGTTTAACAGCGGTTGAGGCTTCTTACCTGCTTGATTTTAAGCCAACGCAGATTGTTACGGAAATCCTCTACAGCCTTTTGCAGAAACGCGCCGTCTGGGTAGAATCCGCGAACCCAGCGCTGAAATTGCGCATTATGCCTGAATTCAACGATAAAAAAGATCCTGACGAGAACCCGCTGCGGTACTACGAAATTGATTTTCTCGAAGCCATAAAACCCGATGGCGCACTCGACGAGGACAAGCTCGCAAAAACTGTAATGTTCCTGCGCGACACTTTAGAGCAGAAGCTGCGTGGCTACAGCCGAAAAGACACCGTAGATTATTACAGGAAAATTGTGGATAAGGCTTGGACGCAGGTGGACCAAGCAGGCACCGCCGAAATTGCATCCAAAGCTTACGATGAGCAGTTGCTGTGGCTTCTTTTGGACCCGAACCATCGGGGGCGCACGGAGTCAACGTTCAAAGACCGCACCTTTGAACCTAGTCCGCTCTGGTTCTGGTACTGGTACGGCTATACGCATTACCATCCGAACCCCACCTACAAACCAAACATCAATTTACCAACACAATCGGCAAAGCCGCCAGCCATACCCGGAGCCCAATTCGCTAACAACATCGCCACTTCACTTGAAAGAACCACAGGCAACATCGTGGCTAACCTTGAAAAATTCGTAAACGGCATCCTACCCGCTCCAGCAACGCAAACATCTCATGCACCCGCCAAACGCGAAGCCAACTGCGTTTGTGCATGTGCAGCCTGTGCCTGCGCGTGCGCTTGCGTCTCTTGTGCGTGTGCCTGTGCAGGTGGAGGTGTAGGCTAAAATGAGCTTCCTAAAACGATTAAGAAAACGTGGTGTACCTGCAGGTCGCTACATGTACCGTGGAAAAGGGGAATTTGCTGGTTTGGCGCTTCAGCTTCGCATAGAGGCAGCGGGTCGCGGAGTAATGGTCATCAACGCGAACACGGTGCTGCACCTTAACGAAACCGCTTCCGCATACGCTTACTACTTCATGCAGGACCTACCTGAGAAAGATGTGCTCAAGAAAATCCGCGGGTTATACCGCGTAGATGAAGTAAAGGCGAAGCAGGACTATGAGAAACTCGTCTACACAATTAGCACGCTTGCAAAAACCGAGAAAATCTGCCCCATCTCCTTCCTTGAAGTGGAAAAAGAAGAGCCCTTTAGCTATGCGTACTCTGCACCGTTGCGTATGGATATGGCTTTGAGTTTTAAGTGCCAAAACAACTGCGTTCACTGTTATGCAGGCGGACCACACGAAACCGCTGAGTTAAACACTGAACAATGGAAAAACGTCATCGACCACCTAAGCGACATAGGCGTCTTCATCCTGACCTTTACAGGCGGAGAACCCACCCTGCGAGAAGACCTGCCTGAGCTGCTGCTGTACGCTCAGAACAAGGGCATGGTCACGGGGCTCATAACCAACGGTAGAAAACTGAAAGACAACACTTATGTAAAAACCCTTGAGGCAGCTGGCTTAGACTTCGTACAGGTAACTCTTGAGTCGCATTTGCCTAAGGTTCACGACTTGATGACCGCTGCTGCAGGAAGCTGGAAAGAAACAGTTACTGGAATAAAAAACGCTGTGAAATCGCAAATCTACGTAACCACGAACACTACGCTAAGCAAATACAACGCTCCAGATTTTCTAAGAACTATTGATTACCTCAAAGAACTGGGTGTGGCCGCTTTCGGCTGCAACAGCCTCATATACTCAGGAAAAGCCAACGCGGTAAGCCGAGAATTCGCATTAACCTTCGAAACCCTAAACGAGCTTCTGCCCCAAATTCGCGGCAAAGCCCAGCATGTTGGCTTAAAGTTCCTGTGGTACACCCCCACGCAGTACTGCCGCTTTGACCCCGTCCAAGCTGGATTAGGCGTAAAATCCTGCACAGCCGCACTCATCAACATGTGCATAGCGCCAAACGGAGACGTTTACCCCTGCCAAAGCTACTTCGAAAGCCTCGGAAACATCCTCAAAGACAAATTGACAAAAATCTGGAACCATCCCACAGCAGCGAAAATCCGCAGCCGCGCCTACGTGGAAGCCAAATGCAACGAATGTCCTCAACTGCAAGTTTGCGGAGGCGGCTGCCCACTGGAGCTGCAAAACGGAAAGTACCTGTGCACCAAAGCCACATAGCCGAGTCACCGCTGTTACTGCGGAAGTGCTTTTTAGAATGCACGTACGTATTAGTGTTGTCCTGAGTTTACGTGGACAGGTTTAAGTGAAAAAAGCGTTGACGACTCAAAGCAAAACCAAGCCCAAGCTGGCTATCTTCGATGTCGAAGGCGTTCTAATTCCTAGGAACCGCGTCTTCTTTGACGTAGGCAAAAGCATAGGCGCTTTGGCGTTGCTGAAGATTCTCTTTTTCGGCTTCCTCTACGAAATAGGAGCGTCGCCGTTGAAGCCAATTCTGAAAAGAGTCTTCAGGGTTATGCGTGGAGTCAAAATTGACGTTTTCACTCAGACTCTTGAGCAGCTTCCATTGATGCCCAACGCAAGGGCAGTTTTTGCTGCATTGAAATCTGATTGTTGCAAAACTGCGCTGATAAGTTCGGGGTTGCCTACTTTTCTGGTTAGGAAGCTGGCTGACTTGCTTGGAGCCGATTACGCTGTGGGCGTTGAGGTTGGCGTTAATGGGGATGCTTTGACGGGGGAAATCTGGGGTGATGTCATCGAGCGCAACGGAAAACTGCGGGTTTTAAAAAAGTTAGTTGCCTCTGAAGGCGTAAGCTTGGAGGAGTGTGCTGTGGTGGCGGATGACCGTAACAACGCAGCCATATTTCTCAAGGGAATACGGAAAATTGGTTACAACCCTGACTTTGTTATTCGCATCAAAGCAGACACCGTCGTAAACGGAAAGCTGTCAAATGTTTTGCCCGCGTTAAACGGCGAAACAAAAGCGAAAAAGTTGCCCTCTAAGAAAGATGTTTTCAGGGAATCCATCCATGCTTTGGGTTTCTTTGTTCCCTTTCTCGCCTTACTATTTGGGCTCCCCTTAGTTGCGTTGTTTATCTGCTCTGTGATTGCGGTTTACACTGTGTCCGAGTTCGCACGAATACGCGGAAAAAACGTGCCCCTAATCTCAACGATAACGCGCCACGCAGCTTCACAATCGGAACTCTGCGAGTTCACCTTGGCGCCCATCTACTTCGCGTTTGGCATCCTGCTCTCTTTGCTTATTTTTCCTGCGCCAATTAATGGCGCTGCCATCGCCATTTTTGCTTTAGGCGACAGCACCGCGTCAATCGTAGGCGGAGCACTCTCAAAGAGGCACTTGCCGTTTAACAGAGGTAAAACTTTAGAGGGTTCAGTGGCGGGGTTTTTCTTTGCGTTTTTGGCTGGCTCAGTTTTCGTGGCGCCTTGGCTAGCGTTGGTAGGCGCAGCAGTTGCCATGACAATTGAGTATTTGCCTCTGCCCGTGAATGATAATATTTTGATACCGTTGTGCACGGGTTTGGCTTTGACGCTTATAATTTAGATTGTTGCCAGCGCCTTCTCAAAGTCACGCACAATGACCTTCTTGCCCTTTTGAACCACCATGTGACCTTCGCCTTCAAGAAGCACCGTTTGAGCTTCCACGCCGCCAGGGTACTTCTCGTTAACCAACCCGCCTGTCTTCAGGGTTCGCCAGTAGGGGGTGATGTCTTTTTCGCCTTTCTGCCGTTGCTCCTCTGCGGCGTGGGCTGCAACCCAAGAGAAAATACCCGTGGTCATGGGGCATCCAATTGTGGCTTTGTGCTTTTTGGCTAAGGCAGCGCGGATGTCGTTGATGGTGGTTAGTTTGCCTTTGGGAACTTTCCGCATAAACTCGTCGACTTCGATGGGTGCCGGTATGACTATTGTGCCTGTGCCCCACTTCTTACTCATTTTGCCTGTGAGTGGCTCCACTTTGGGCAGTCCTTGGCTGTCTTTGAGTTTTTCGCTCCAAGTGGTTTTAGGTTTTGGCACAAGTTTCACCTGAAATCCTATTGACGCGCTGTTCTTATCAAATTTTCTCCGCAACGTATCTTCAACTAAAGGGGGACGCGGTCTTTTGGTTTGTTGAATAAGCGTTAATCGTTGGAGAAACCATGGAGGGGTAGGTTCGTATTGGCGAATTTTCAAGTCAATAACATGTTGAAAAACCGTAGAGGGGTAGGGGTAGACAAAAACGTAGCGACCCTACTAAGGGTCATTTTTCTCCATTTCACCTGAGGCTTGAAGTCATCTTCTGCTTCGTCAAAAGCATAATTTTGCGCCGGTTCGAATAAGACTTCGCGTGGTCACTGAACTTTTCTCCAATCATAATCGGATTTGCTAAACCCACATCCGACGAAGCCGTATCCAAACCAATAATCACGTTAACCCCAATCGTGCGGTTCCAGTCACGAATCCACACAACCTGCTCGTCTTTGCCTTTCTGGACGATGAGGTCGAACTGCCGCGTGACCCCGCTGAATCCATCTAGACTTGCTGCTTCATTTTTGACCTTGTAGCCTTCTTTTTTGAAGAAACTAAACGCTATGTCCATTAAACGTGAAGTCTTTGGTTTTTCTGCCTCGCTCACAGTATGCACGCTCTCCAATAACGTTATTTAACTGTAAGCGGAAAAGTCTTTCGCTAGAGGCGCACCCTATGCCCATCACTTCCATCATTGAATGCAACAAATGCAGCGGCTTACTGCTTGCCGCCCTTGGACAGAAAACAAAAACATGCCCTTACTGCGGGGCGCGAATAGACCTGCTTCGAGTCAAAAGACTAGCCCGGGCGGACGACGCGTTTTTAGCCTCAGAACTGCTGCGTAAAATAAAAAGCGAAAGGCAGTCAAACAAAAGAAGATCCAACACAAAAAGGTAAACATGCGGTATGGTGATTCTCTGGGGGAGCACCTATATTCTTTAACAAGCTTTTTTAAAGCTGAATCTAACAAGAAACAGATGTGACAAAATGCACAAACAACAAGTGCCGTCAATCATTCTGCTTACCCTTCTCGTAATTGCAGTTCCAGCTGCCGCATACGCCGCAATTTTGGTAGGTGTCAAAAATGGCGACTGGATAGAATACCGCGTAACCATAACAGGTGCCGTGCCCCCCGACCACAACGCAACCTGGGCAAAAATGGAAGTCACCCAAGTCCAAGGAAACACCATAAGCCTAAACATAACAACAGGCTTCTTAGACGCTATGTCGCTTCAGGAGCAAATTGTCCTCAACCTTGAAACAGGTTCCCTTGGCGACGACTTCATAATCCCCGCAAACCTCAAAACGGACGATACTTTCTTTGACAGCCGCCAAGGAAACATCACAATCGCAGGCACCAAGCAAGTCACCGTGGCAGGTGCAGAACGAACCATAATTTATGCTTCCACAATTGAAACCAACTATTGCTGGGACCAAGTCACAGGTGTACTGGTAGAAGCCCACACATCCCTCGCAAGCTACAACATGACCACCAACGCAGACAAAACAAACATGTGGCAGCCACAACAACGCGAAGTAGATCCAGTAATCCTATATGCCCTCGTAATCGCAGTTGCAGTTATAGCCGTTTCAGCAATAGTCTTGTTTTTGCGCAGGAAAAAGCACGGTGCATCTGTTTGACGCCCCAGAAAGGTTACCGCCGCGGCTACGCAGTAGCAGCCCTAACCGGAATAGAAGAAACCCAAGCGGCCATCTGGAAAGTCTTCAGTAACGTAGTTAAACCAGAAAAAACCGTGCAGCTCAGCGGCGCCCGAAGCGACCCCAAAGCATTATACAACTTTCACGAAGCAGTAGTTAACGCTTTGAGACCCACCATGAAAGAAGGTGTCCGCAGCATCATCTTGGCATCACCTGCACGAACCAACTACGCCGAACAATTCCGCCAGCACATCCGCAGTCATCACAGTTGGCTTATGCAGGGACCAAGCAAAGCAACCCTCTCAGAAATGACGGGCTCCGCAACTACACCTGCAGAAGTAACAGTTCTCACGCGAAACCCCCAATTCCAAAAAATAATTGCCCAAACCACCGAGGAAGAAACCGAAAACCTCCTTGAACTGCTCGAAAAACGCCTCAACACATCCAGCCAAGACCCGCTGGTGCTGTACTCGTTGGAGGAAGCAGAAGACCACATCTATAGCCCGTGGAAACCTGGCAAACCCAAACCTGACTACCTGCTACTAACTGACACGTATCTTTCGGGTAATCGCCAGAAGAACCGACTGCACCGATTAATGCAGGTTGCCATAAACAAACAAGTCAAAACCCGAATCGTCAAAGCAGATTCACCTACAGGAAAGCGAATTACACAGCTGAGCGGAATAGTCTGCCTCCAAAATGTTTGATAGCTCTTTAGAGGAAGTTTTCTCGCTGCAATGCGTCTACAGAGATGCGCCCTGAATGCAGCGCAGTTGCCAATAATACGCCTGAAATGCCCATGTTTTTTAGTGTAATTAAATCTTGGATGTCGCGCGCTCCACCGCCAACTAACACTTTAACGTCAACATCACTGAGGAGGTCTTTCAAAAAAGGCAGGTCAACGCCTTCGCCGCTGCCTACCCGCGCCAAATCCAAAACAACCATCTGAGCAACACCCATCTTTTCCAGTTCAACAGCAAGCGCCAGAGGACTCATCAGTTTGGCTTGTTCAGACA
>CAYGJP010000041.1:7549-13501 GCA_964350175.1 uncultured Candidatus Bathyarchaeia archaeon | reverse complement strand
TCTCCGCCGCTACCTGCTGCGGATGGTGGAGGCCAGTTTATCCACATAACAACGAAGGCGGTTCCGCCTACGCCTACGGGGTCGGGTGAAGCAACTATGTAAGCGTATGTTGGAACATCCCATGCTGGAGTGTGCGCAGTGACCATTGGTAGAGTAGCTATAGCGGTTGAACAGAGAAGAAGCAGTAGCAGCGAAACGGCAGAAATCTTTGCCTTGCCAGTATTCAGCCTATTTGTTAAAAGATTGTTTGAATTAAGTTTCAATTTGTTTTCTCTCCATATGTTTCAAACATTCGTATGAAGATTTTCTACTTTTTAACTATTTTGCATATCACCGTGAAAAACAAATAAAGTAGCCATTTTCAGCATAAAAAGGACAGATTATAAGAAAATATAATAGCAAGATTAAAAGATAGACAGTGGAAAAGGGGACTCTTACAGGTATGTTTCAACTCGACGAAGTTGACTCAGAAATTCTGAAAATTCGGCTCAAAGACGGACGCAAGAGCTTTGTTGACATAGCGAAAGAGTGTGGAGTAACGAAAAACAAGATTTGGAAACGTTACAAAAAGATGGAGAAAAAAGGCATAATTAACGGCGCAACCACTCAGATTGATTTCGCAAGTTTTGGATATGACGCTCTTGCAACACTGCTCATCAGTGTTGAAACACAGCAGATACAGCAAGTCGTGAAGTATATCCAAAAAATAACTGAAGTGCGAGCCTACCGACAGTACAACAGCATTTACAATGTGAGAGCAATTACAACCCTCAAAAAACTAAATGAGTTGGACCATGTCAGAGGAGCAATTAGGCGGCATTTGCCCACTACAGGGTTAAAGACGTACATTTGGACTGATGTAAAAAATATTCCTGAAAATTTGAATCTGGCAGCCACTCAGAAAAAACCAGACACCGCAAAAGTTGATGCAGAGAAAAGTCAGCGTCAGGAAAGAAACGAAATTGATGAACTGGATTTACAAATCGTAGACAAACTGTCTTCAAACGGTGGCGCCTCATTTAGTGAAATCGCTCAAGAAATAGGAACATCAACTGATACCGTCGTAAAAAGATACCAGAAACTAAAGAAAAATGGCGCCATAAAAATCTCAATTCAAATCAACCCTAACAAAATAGGATACCGCGCCATATTAGACTTCAACATAGCCTTCGCGTCTTCAGGTAACTTATCAGGGATAGTTGCCACGCTTGCAAAAATTCCAGACGTAATCATCATAATCAAAACAAGCGGAGACTATGACTTACAATTGACAGCCATGATAAGAGACATAGAGCAGATGTATTCAATCCAAGATCAAATCGCAAAAACAAGAGGGGTTACAAAAATGGAAGCAAGCATGCGGAAAATCCCCAACCAATGGCCTACACCCAACCAGTACATATCAACATTCTAAAAAACTACAAAAGAGACATGAGAAGGTTTGCTGGGCTAATATTTAGACTCGTAGTGTTATGTTTTTGGCGTATTTTTTCATGGCTTCAGCGAATTCCCGTATAGTTTCGGGCGCGTAAGGCTTCAAGGCTTGGAACTTCGTATCCAACGTATCCTCAGGCACAAACTGCTGCAACGCATGCGTCGAAGCGCCCTTCACCAGTTCCCCTATGCCTTGTACGTCTTCAGGCGAAACCAACTCAGGAACCAGGGTGGTTCTGAACTCATAGGGCACTTTACCTGTTTTCAAAATTTCCGCCGTGCGCAGTAGCCCCACGGTGTCTTTGGCGCCCAGCTGCTTGTACTTGGCAGGGGAAGTTTTCACGTCTAACGCCACATAATCCACATAAGCTAAACACTCCTCAAGCACTTCGGGGTAGAAACCGTTCGTGTCCAGCTTAACTGTGAAGCCGTGCTCTTTGAGTTTTGATAGAAAACGGGGCAGCTCCTTGTGCATGCAGGGTTCTCCACCTGTGACCACGACGGCGTCAACGTATTTTTTGCGGCTTTCCAATAGCTCCAGCGCAATGCCCTCTTGCAGGAAGGGGGGTTTGGGGTCTACGGCTATGCGCCAGTTATGGCAAAAACCGCAGCGCAAGTTACAGCCTGGCGTGAACAGCACCGACGCTACCTTGGCTGGGTAGTCGATGAGGCTGATTTTCTGTAAGCCGCTAAACTTCATCCTCGATTCACATCAATTTATGTTGCCACTGGCGCGGTTGCCATAACCAAGGAGCGGTCGAAGGTTTTGCGCATAGCGAATTCTGCTTGTTTGCCGTCGTTCCACTGGTCCACGGGACGCAGGTAGCCAACAACGCGGCTGTAGACTTCGCAGTTTGAGCCGCAGACGGGGCATTGTTTGTGTTCGCCGCTGGTGTAGCCGTGGTTGGGGCAGATGCTGAAGGTTGGTGTTAGCGTGAAGTAGGGCAGGCGCGAGTTGCTTGAGACTTTCTTGATGAGTTCAGCTGCGGATTTCCACGAGTGTAAACGTTCACCTAGGAATATGTGGAAAACGGTGCCGCCGGTGTAGAGCGTCTGCAGTTTCTCCTGATGCTCCAAGGCGTCGAAGAGGTCGCCTTCGAAGTCCACGGGCAACTGGGAGCTGTTGGTGTAGAAGGGCTCCGCGTGCTGCGAAACGACTTGGCGGTGGTTCGCCGAGATCATGTCGGGGTATCGGCGCTTGTCTATGCGAGCTAATCGGTAGGATGTGCCTTCGGCTGGGGTTGCTTCCAAGTTGTAGATGTCGCCTGTTTCTTCTTGGAAACGCATGAGTTTCTTGCGCATGAAAGTGAGCGCTTTCACAGCGAAGTCTGAGCCGTCTTTGGAGGCGATGTTTACGCCCAGCAGGTTCACTATGGCTTCGTTGATGCCGACTAAGCCGATGGTGGAGAAGTGGTTCTTCCAATACCTGCCGGATGCTTCTTTGATGTTGCGCAGGTATCTGCGGCTGTACGGGTACAAACCGTTCTCAGTGAAGGCTTCGAGGACTTTGCGTTTTATCTCCAAGCTATCCTTGGCGACATCCATCTGGCGTTCTAAACGCTGGAAGAATTCATCCTCGTCCTTGGCTAAGTATCCGATGCGAGGCACATTTAAGGTGACTACGCCGATTGACCCAGTGAGTGGGTTGGCGCCAAAGAAGCCGCCTCCTCGTTTGCGCAGTTCGCGGTTGTCGATGCGCAGTCTACAGCACATGCTTCTTACGTCTTCGGGTTTCATGTCGCTGTTTACGAAGTTGGAGAAGTAGGGTACGCCGTATTTGGCGGTTACTTCGAAAACTTTTTGGGCGACAGGTGAGTCCCATTCGAAGTCTTTGGTTATGTTGTATGTTGGGATGGGGAAGGTGAAGACTCTGCCTTTTGAGTCGCCTCGCTGCATCACATCAGCGAAAGCCGTGTTGAACATCGCCATTTCTTCGGTCATGTCGCCGTAGGTGTCCTCGGTGATTTTGCCGTTGTAAAGCACACCTTCGTCTTTCATGAAGTCTGGAACGGTGAGGTCCAAGGTGAGGTTTGTGAAGGGGGTTTGGAAGCCAACGCGGGTGGGCACGTTCATGTTGAAGAAGAACTCTTGCATTGCCTGCTCTACATCTTTCTGAGTCAGATGGTCATAGCGTATGAACGGCGCTAAGTAAGTGTCAAAGTTGCTAAACGCCTGTGCACCTGCTGCTTCACCCTGCAACGTGTAGAAGAAATTCACCACTTGACCTAACGCGGTGCGGAAGTGCTTGGCGGGTTTGCTTTCAATTTTGCCGCTGACGCCGCCGAAGCCCGACAGGAGCAGGTCGCTTATGTCCCAGCCTACGCAGTAGGGTCCTAGGACGCCTAGGTCGTGGATGTGTATGTCGCCCGAAAAGTGCGCTTCCGCAATGCTTGAAGGATAGATGCGACTTATCCAGTACTTAGCGATAACTGTGCTTGAGAGGTAGTTGTTTAAGCCCTGCAGCGAGTAGCTCATGTTGCTGTTTTCTTTTACGCGCCAGTCCTCAATCTCAAGGTACTGGTCCACAAGGTCTGCGCTGCTGAGAAGGGCGGCTAACTCGCGCATGTCCGAATGTTGCTTTCGGTAGAGGATGTAGGCTTTGGCGGTTTGCGCGTGACCGTTCTCGATAAGCATTTTTTCAACTAAGTCTTGGATTTCCTCAACTGTTGGGCAGCCGTCCTCGCCAAAGTGGCTTTTGATCTCCGCTATAACTTGGGCACTGACTATTTTTGCTTGCTCACGGTTTGTTCCGCCCACTGCTTTGGCGGCTTTCCAAATGGCATTGGTTATACGTTCTTGATCGAAAGGTTCGAGTTTACCATCACGTTTTCTGACATACTGCATTATTTCTTCACCTCAAGGAGCACACGCCTGAAGTCTTCGGGGTCTTCGAACTTTTTGTAGACGGAAGCGAAGCGGATGTACGCGACGCGGTCAAGGCCTTTTAGGTGCTTCATGACTAAGTCGCCGATTTCCTGCGAGGAAACTTCTTCTTTGCCAAGGAGCATGAGGTCCTGTCTTACGCGGTCAGCTAACTGGTGGATTTGATCCATGGTGACGGGGCGTTTTTCGCAGGCTTTCTGGAGTCCGCCTATGATTTTGTTCACGTTGAACCGTTCCAGTTTGCCGTCTTTTTTGCGAACCATGATTTCAACGGTTTCCACGTACTCGTAGGTTGTGAAGCGTTTGCCGCATTTGACGCACTCTTTCCGTCTGCGCATGGTGTTTTCTGGCGAATCACGGGTTTCAAGGGTTTTGAATTCTTCAGACTCGCAGTAGGGACACTTCATAATTTATGACTTCACGCGTGCTGCTGTAGTGGTTGCCTACATCGGCTATCCACTAAGGATAGTGTGGTATTTAATTCTCATTGTAAGAAATCACTAAATATGAGCGATATTGATGTTTAAAATGTACATAATCGCGTGGGGTATCCAGAGGCTAATTCAAAGGCGCCACCGTGGTTTTTGGTCGTTAGAGAGCAAATTGTTTTATATATTCCAGAGGGAGCTGTTTTGAAGTTTTTTCCAGAAAAGACCCAGCATAAGAACTCGTTTGCCGTCGAAGTGCTCTGTAAAAACATAAATGCAGACAGGGCTAACTACACAGGCATTTTTTGACTACGCAGGCAGTTCTTAACAACTTAGCACTAAAAGTAAAATGAGTAGTCAATAGACTAAGCTGTTAAAATAATGAAACATAAAATGTGAAAAAGAAGCGAAATAGAGAGAAGGAGAAACTATTGTTTTTTCTTCTGCGCTGCCTCGCCTTCACTGTCTAGCTCTTTCACGCGGCTTTCGATGAATTCAGCGATTTTGTCTTCACTGTAAACTTTTTCCTCTTTCTGCTTGTTTAACTGTTCTTTGATGGTTATGAGGATTTTCTCCACGTCGAAGGGCTTCAGGACGTAAGCGTCTGCGCCCTTGTTCACCGCTGACACCGCGTTCTGTAGTGTGGGGTAGCCTGTGACTATTATTTTTCGCATTTTAGGTTTTGTGTCTCGAAGTTTTGTTAATAGTTCTATGCCTTCCATGTCGGGCAAGCGAACGTCAATCAAAGCCAAGTTAAAGAAGGCTTTCTGGCTTTTCTCTATGCCTTTTTTGGCGGTCTCCGCTGCTTCAACGAGGTAGCCTTCGTCTTCAAGGATTGTTTGCAGCACTTTGCGTATGTTTTCGTCGTCGTCGATTATGAGGATTCTATCTGGTTTATCCAAACATCTTCACCTCCTTGGTCTTTTTTTGGTTCAATGGGAAGCGTGATAAAAACGGTGGTGCCTTTCCCCATTGTGCTTTCTATGGAGATTGAGCCGCCGTGAGCTTCTGCTATGCGTTTGCAAATAGCTATGCCGAAGCCCATGCCCTTCGCCTTCGTCGTAAAGAGAGGCCCCCCAAGTTTCTCCATGACGTCTGAGGCGATTCCTGTTCCTGTATCAGTGAACGCGAAAAGTACGCTGTCAGAAGTTCTTTTGCTTTCGATTTGAAGAGTCCCACCGTCGGGCATAGCGTCTATGGCATTAGT
>CAYGJP010000041.1:0-7539 GCA_964350175.1 uncultured Candidatus Bathyarchaeia archaeon | reverse complement strand
GGCATTAGTTATTATGTTCTTAAAAGCACGTTTTACCTTTTGCGGATCAAGGGTTATCTTCGGCTCACTTTCAGACAGGTTCAATAAAGTGATTTTTTCAGGTATTTTGATGCAGCATAACGTCTCTTCAACTACTGATTGGGGGTTATTCTCGCTTAGCTCCAGCTCTATCTCACTAGAGTAATCCAACAGGTCAGTTATGATCTTGTTTGAATACGCGATATTTTTCTTTAACAGCAGAAGCATGTCGGTAATTTTGTCATTTGCAGTCGCGCCCAATTTTTTTTCAAGGTAATACGTGCAAGCCATTATGCTTGTTAGAGGATTACGCAAGTCATGTCCAACCATAGCGGCCAGCTGACCGATAGCAACCAACCGCTCAGCCTTGATTAGCTGCATCTGAGTTTCTTTGAGTTTCTGCGTACGCTCATCCACCATTTCTTCAAGGCGTTCTGCGTAGTATTTGAGTTTGTCATCCGTTAGTTTACGTTCGGTGATGTCTCTGGCTATTCCTTCAATTGTTACGGTGTGTCCATTTTCGTCGTAGAGGAATCGGTTTGTCAGTTCTATCCAGAGGGGTGCCCCGTCTTTGCGTGCCCACCGTAACACAAAGGGACCAGGGGGGTTTTCAAAATTGGTGAAAGCGCGAACAAGCATCGAAGCATCTGCAGGGTGGAAAGTTTTAAGAATTGCCGCAGGGTCAGTGGCAAAATCTTCAGACGAATAACCTGAAATCCGGGTTATCGACGGGCTGACAAACTCTAATTTTATTGTAGGCTTAATCTGGACGCGGTAAATTATGTCTTGGGCATTTTCAGCCATCAGGCGGAACAGTTTTTCGCCTTTAACCAGTTGTTGATTGAGTAGATCTTTTTCAATCGCAGCTGTAGCTATGTTAATGAATAATTCTATGGGCACAAGCGATTCGCTGGTTGGCCGCTTTCCATCTGCAGGGTACGCAAGGTTTAGTATGCCATCAATTTTACCGTTTGAAAGCTTGATGGGGGTACAAAGGTAATCGTTCGGGTTCCAATCACCCATTTTGGGGTGTGACTTTGGCAGGGGTTTCTCGGTGGTTTCCTTTGGGTCGTGCCAAGGGAAGAAATAGAATTCGCCAATTTTGAAGGGGGAATCTGCTTTTTCACAATGTTCGGTAAAGTTGGTTCTTGATAGCTGGTTAAGCCACAACTCTTTTTCCTTTTCAGTGACGCCCGCTGTAATTAGGTCTTCAGGCATCAAGGTTTTGCCGTTAACCTTTCTCGAGATGACAACTTGGTTCCAGCCGTATTCACGTATAGCATCGACCATTATTTGAAAACAAAGCCGCGGCTCGGTGGATTTAATTAATTTCGCGGAGGTCTCCAGTAGCAAAGGCAAGCTATCTGTTTTGAGAATACCCGTGTTCTCTTTGTTCATGGTCGATTCCCACTATTCTTTAGTTGATGTTTCTCTGCAAGTTAATTCCGCACAACGTAGATGGAAAGCGCAAAACTGCACATGTGATTTTACTATGCTGCGCACTATGCAGTTCTCTATTGAAAGCAAATGTAGTGTATGCTGAATAAAGCGTTTGTGAACATAAACCATTAATTTTCAACCCATTCTCAAAAACGCAAACCTCGTTTTTCAACAGGGTCATGCACTATTGCACCCTTTTGTGAAGCTTTTTCTTGCAGCTTCCACGTATTTGATGAATTCAAGCTGTTTTCCTTGTCCAATCTTGAGTGGGCACCCAGTTTTCGCGTACAGGTTTTTCATGATTAATATCTCTAAGAATCTGGCGCCTACTCCGAAGATTCTTTCAAGGCCTTCTTGAAAATGCGGCAGGTTTTGAGGTATCTCTTTTCGGGGTACGTTGAAGTGTTGTTCTATGTGGTAGTAAATTGACTTTTTCACAGGTTCGCCAAGGGAAAGAAAAGCGTCATCTATGGAATCGAGCAGCAGGTCATCGAAGTTATTTGATTCTGTTGTCATTTTGAACCACAGAGAGCTTTTCGCGCCCAATTTACGGGTTGAGTACACCAGCGAAGAGCACCTATTCTTCTAAAGTTGTTTATGTACATTTAAAGGTAATGAATCATAAGCCCTTTTTTGCGCAGTCAGAATTGGAACCGTAATTTAATCTATAGTTTCAAATTTGGTTATTTCCCCGATGTAAACGTTCTTTCACCAAACTCAACTCCTTAGCATAATCCATAAACGCTAACCTCAGGGCGTCGCTTTCACTTGTACCCAGTCGCCTTGCTAATTCAATAAGAATTTCCCTCTGCTCGTTGCTTAACCATACTTTCACTACACGTTTCCGAGGCATAACGGCAACACCATCCCGGGGGCAAGCCCCATCTGACAGGTCCACCCGAAGGCACCGCGCACGGACCGCCAGAAGGTACAATTTGAATTTTCAGTTTCAAGTGCATATTAGGTTGGTGTCAGTTATGTGAGGTTAAGTAAGAATGACATGGGAAAACACGGAACAATTCATCCGAAGTGGGCACCGCAGCCCAGAAGAATTCCAGAAAGAAACCGTAAAAACCATAACGTTAAGCGAGAAAGACGGGGTAAAAGCCGTAATTGGGAAGCCGAAAGGCAGCGGCGCCATGGAAGTTCTAAACTACCTTTTTGAGGAAAACAAAGGCTGGACCGTGGAGAAAGCCAAAGCGTGGTTTGAGCAACACCAGTTAGCATCAAAGGAGCATGTCCGCGCTGTTTTGCCTTTTGAAATCCAAGAAAAAATCTCGGAGAAACCTTTGCGCATCCGAGGAGTAGCCTTAACCGCGGGTATAAGCAGGAACTTTAACATTTACACGCCGGAAGAGCTGCAGGTTTTCGCAGACAAACTCGTAGGCGCACCCATGTACCTTGAGCACGTAGCGGTTCCTTGCGCGGTGGGGAAAGTCACCAAAACCAGTTGGGATGGGCACAACCTGCATTATGAGGCAGAAGTCTATGATGAAGAAACAGCAAATAAAATCCGCGCGGGACTCATCCAGCATGTCAGCGTAGGCGCCGACTACGAAACAGTAGACTTCTTGAACGGCAAAATCCCCCATGGACTACATAATGCTGAGATTAGCTTGGTTGCGGTACCGGGAATCCCTGAAGCAAACGTGCAAGTCATGGAGAAGCTACATGTTCAAAATGTCGTGGAGCCAGTAATTGCGGGCGAGTACATCCTCGGCTTCCAACAGGATGCGGCGGCGTTTTTGCCTGAGCACTTCACCACCATGTGGTTGGACAGGGAAGGCGGGGTGTTGGCGGTTTTGGGGAAGCTACGGGTGCAGCCTGATGTGCAGCGTACGATGGCGATTTTCTTTTCGAAGCAGAAACTTTGGGACCAGCTGAAGATTCAGGATTGGCTTAGGCTTCACCCTGACTACATGGCTTCAGCGCAGAACCAGAACCCTGCAAACGCAAGTGCCTTAGAGAGCCTCCTAAAGAAGCCCTCGGAACCCAGCATACGGGTAAGGGAAGCGGTAGCCCTCATAGAGTCGGTTTTGCCCGCGCCCATTGTTCAACGCAGCTGGAGCCTTGGACCCCAACGCATGTGCCAAGAACTCCGCAGGGTAGTTCTGAAACTTCAGGGCATGGATAGTCACGGAGTGTTGACCGGGAGTAGCTGAGGATGAACTCGGTGAAAACGAAAACATTGGAGAATGATTGAAAATGACGGATTTTACAGGAAAAAGTTGGATGGCTATAGGCGAAACAGACGACCCCAACACGATAATAGAAGCCTTTGAAGCAGCAGCTGCTGTAACCAAGGGCGACCCTGTGTACTTGAGTGCTGACCATAAGGTTTCCTCTGCTGCTGCGGCGCAGGACTGCATAGGCGTAGCCGTTAAAGGCGTTGCGCTTGGCGAACAGTGTCCTGTGCTGGTTGGGGGCAGAGTGAAAGTGAAGGCTGGCGGCGCCATAACACGCGGCAAAGCCGTGTACGGAGCAGACGCTGCTAAACGGGTGCTACAATTGACGGACCAAGCGGTAAACGAGGGCGGCAGCGCATCTTACACTGTCTACTACAATCGTAAACTCGGCACAGCCTTAGAGACCACTGCGGCTGCGGATGATTTGCTGTTCATCCAAGTATGAGGCGATTTGACATGAAACCGAAACTTTTTGAAGCCCTCATGCAGCGCAACGGCGAATTCAAAGAGCACGTGGAGAACCTGAGGCATAAGGCGAGTGTGCATCCGTTTCTGAAGCGTTACTGCGAAGTCGGCGTGAAAGAAGGCTTGTTCAGCGACACCACAGGCGCCTTAGGACGCTTACACGACATGCTGGTGCAGGCGGCTTACCCAGAGATGATTGGCAGAAGCATAATCACAGTGCACCCCACCAACGAGGCGATGGAGCGGTTTCCACTAGATGAAAAAGCTGTGGCGTACCGTTACGCTGAAGGCGCAGCTACACGTTTGAGCGGCAAAAAGAACACCGTAGTAGACGTGTACACGAACATTCTAGCTGAATCTTCGGAAGAGTGGACGCGCGAGTTCTTGGAAGACGCAACTTGGAACGTCATGGACACCATGGTGAAAAAAGTCGGCAAAGCCCTCGGCGAAGAGGAAACCAACCAGATTCTGGCGCTTTACGGTGCAGTAGCAAACGCGGACTTGGCAGGTGGAGCTCCGATAAATCAGGGCGGAGCCGCCATGAACTGGAACGGACTGGTTAAGCTTCGCAAAACAGTCGTATGCCAAAACTGGAAACCCACAGTGTTGGCTCTTAACGAAACTCAGTTGCATCAGTTGCTATCAGATGACAAGTTCATACATGCGCAGTATTTGCCTTCGGAGCAGACGAATCTGGAGCAGGGCAGCATCGGCAGCGTTTTGGGCATGCAGGTTCACGCGAGCAATTTGGTGCCTAACGGGACAGCTTACGCGGTGGATACGCGTGTGGCTTCGGTGATGCTTCTGCGCAGAGACATAGCTGTGGAAGATTGGGAGGACATAAAGAACGGCAAGTACGGCGTCCGAGCCACCACCCGCTTTGGCGTGGGTATCCTGCGTAGCAATGCCATCGCGAAAATGACCAACATAGCCACCGAGATAACCTAAGAAAGGAGAAGGCAACATGGCGAAGTATGAAGGCAAATGCTCTGAATGCGGAAAAACTCACCACACAGACAGGAAAGGCTGCATCGCAGTTTGCGATTGTTGGCAGCATTGCCAGATGTGTGGGGCAAAGATGGACCCGTACATGCCTGACCTCGCCATGAACACCTACGGCTTAGATGATAAAAGAGACTTGGCGGTGCTGATGGTTTGCACACTTCATTTCCCCATTTTTTTTAGCACAAAAAAACCTGTAGAGGTAGTTTGCACATGAGACGTTTAACTGAAAGAATGCATTTGGCAAAAACGGTTCTGCGAGAGCTAAGTAAGCAGCCTCTTAGCCGAACCGAACTGGAAAAACGAACTGTCCGCAAGTACGGCACACACTCCACTTTTGAGGGGATGTTTCGCTTCCTCGTGCAGGGTGGGTACGTGCAGAAAAGCGAGCAGAAACACCGCTCTCCTTACGTCTTAACCGAGAAAGGCATCAAGTTTTTGGAGGCAATCTAAAATGAGCAAGGTACTAAAACAGCTAACTGAGGCGCTGACGCAAAAGAAGCGAAGCGGCTACGCGTTCCCCCAGCAAGCTACGGTACACGAGACGCCCAGCATTCCCCTCGCAGAGGTTATGTCGCTTTACGAGCGCGACCCCACCTGCAAAGCAAGCGTGGATTTGCTGGCGGCTTCAGCCGTAGGTTCAGGCTTCTACACTACTGTGAATGAGAGTTATGAAAAGGCGAAAGATGCGAAACAGGCAATTGATGAATTCAACGAAACCGTAAACTTGGATGCGTTGCTCTGTGACATGGCACGTGCACTGATTGCCTGCGGGAACGACTTCTGGCTCAAATTGACGCCTGAGAGGCTGGTGGATTTGCGTAGGTTACCCGTGGACGCGGTGGAACGCATTGAACAAAGCTACATAGGCGAAAAATCCAGCACACTGAAAATTCCCTACAAGGTGGAAAGCTACAAGCTACGGCAGACTTACGGCGGCGAAAACCTCACTTCAGAAGCGTTGGTTCACTGGAGGATAAACTGTCTTGACTTTTCAGGCTACGGCACAGGCGTTCTGCAGGTTCTGCTTCACTCGCTGGTTTTGCAGTCGGATAAGCGTCCAGCGTTTGCGTGGATGAAAGCCAAAATTGAGCGGATTATGCCCAAGATTTTTGAGAAGTACGCTGGACCCGATGTGTTGGCGCTGCTTGAACGCGCAGACGAGAGCACAATCAGGAGTTTTGAGAGGGCCATTAAGAACCGCGGCGAAGAAGGCGCCTGGTTGTTTTATAATGGGAAGGGCACGATTCAGCCTGTGACGTTGGACCCGAGGGCGCGGTTTGAGTACTACGTGGACCACTTGATTAACCAGTTCTACCTAGGGTGCGAGACGCCTCTGCCTCGGTTGTTCAGTACGCCGGGTTTCACGGAGGCTTCAGCTAAAGCGGCGTTGGAGCTTCAGAATATGCTCATCAACCCCGTCCAAAGATACATCAAACGTCAGGTGGAAAGGGAACTTTTCAGCGTGGTGCTATCTCAGGAAGGCTTTGATCCGTTGAAGGTGCAGGCGCGTTTGCATTGGGGTTCTCCGCGGACCCGCGAAGTCAACGTTGCAGACTTGCTCAAAGCCACCGAGTTGGGCTTCATCAGCCATGAAGAATTCCGCAAGAACGCATTGAAGTTTGGGTGGGAGCTTTGGCAGGAACCGCAACCAAAAGGTGAACGGGCATGAGTGAGGTTGAATACGGCAGGTATGAGGAAGCGTACAGGGCAATCCACAGTGCGTTAAGCAGTATTGCGTGTGCGCCGCCGGGCAGAAAAATCACCAAGTTCGCTTTCACATGGAACACGGATGGCGCCTTGGCTTCGTTGAGGGCGTATGACGGCGCGGATATGCTGTTCACGTTGACGTTCACGTGGAGCTCGGGGAACCTGCAGGATATTACCCGCAGTTAGGGCAGGTGTTTTTCGGAGTGGCTGGTACTCATACATTAGCAAATAATGAAGACGGGTATCCTATACGGTTGAATTCAGATCCGCCGATGTTTCAAACTAAAAAGTATGGTAGCTCCAAAACGCGCAGTCTTGTTGTTTACTGTAGTTTTTGCCGTAAGGATTTTCCTGTTGAACATGTCGAAGTTGGGCTTAATGGTGTTGCTAAACCGCGGGTGGTGCAGTTTGTGCCTAAAAAATGTCCTGTTTGCGGCGGAAACGTGGAACGCAGAAGAGTGAAGCAAACTATAAGGAGATAAATTAAAGGTGCCGACCCGTTTTTATCTTCCGTCAACAGGCGCAGCAGAAATTACCCCTGCGTTCTCGGCTGATTGGGAAAAAACAACTGGTGCAACTAGACTAAGATGTGTAATAACAAAAATTAGTTCAAGCGCGGCAAGTATAACGTCTTCGGAGAACGTGTCCACTTCGCCTTATGATGTTTTAACGAGGCAGTACGTGTCTGATCCACTTAAGGCACAGACAATATCTGGTA
>CAYGJP010000040.1:0-13614 GCA_964350175.1 uncultured Candidatus Bathyarchaeia archaeon | reverse complement strand
TCAAAGGGACCAAACTAAACAATGCAGCATTAACTCAAAAGTGGTTCTTCCCAAAGAAGCCGAAAAAGCAGCCGTAACAACAAAAACCCAACAAAATCGCGCCTGCCAATAATCAGACCGCGAAAAAATTAGGAAAACGTGGGCTTTACTTTACCCATTTTTTTGTTTAAACATGCACTGATGAATCCGTAGTATTCAGGTGAAGCTCTGCCGGGTCGGCTTTTGAATTCTCCGTGGAACTGCGAAGCAAAGAAGAAGTAAAGGTTCGGCAACTCCAATGTTTCCATTCTTCTGCCGTCTGTGCTCTTGCCTGAGTAAATTAAGCCGTTTTTGGTGAGAACCTCGGAGTAGTCAAGGTTAACTTCGAATCTGTGGCGGTGACGTTCATGTATCTCGTTGGTTTTGTACAGGTTGTGTGCCAGGGTGCCTTTTTCTAGTATGATTTTGTGCACGCCTAAACGCATTGTGGCGCCTTTGTATTCTATTCCGCGTTGTTCAGGCATAAGGTCAATGACTGGGTGCGGAGTGTCAGGGTTAATTTCGGTGCTGTTCGCGTCTTTTAAGCCGCACACGTTTCTTGCAAACTCGATGGTTGCCAACTGGAAACCGTAGCATATGCCAAGGAATGGGATGTCGTTTTCCCGTGCAAACTTGACGGCTGCGATTTTTCCTTCGGTGCCTCTGGGTCCAAAGCCGTATGGAACAAATATTCCATCGTAGTTTTTGAGGTCAGTTATGCACTCGGGGTTCTGCTCGAACTTTTCTGCTTCCAGATAAGTGATGCACACGCGGGTTTTGCATGCTGCGCCGCCGTGGCGTAGAGCTTCGCTCATGCTGACGTAACTGTCCGTCAACCCCGCATACTTGCCCACTAACGCGATGTTAACTTCGTGCGCGGGCTTCACTATGGCGTCCACAAAAGGTTTCCACTCGGTAAAGTCTGCGCTGCCGCATTTGTAGCCGAACCGTTGGCAGATGAAGTCACCCATACCTTGCTTGTCAAGGATAAGCGGAACCTGATAGACTGAATCTGCGTTGTAGCTGCAGAACACGGCAGTTTCAGGAATAGTACCGAACAACGCGATTTTTCGCAGGGCTTCAGCATCAATCATTTTTGGGCTACGGGCAACAATGGTGTCGGGTTGAATACCGATGCGCCGCAACTCGTTGACACTGTGCTGTAAGGGTTTGGTTTTCATTTCCATGGTAACGTCTAAAATTGGAACCAGCGCGACATGCACGTAGAGGGTGTTTTCGGAGCCTTCTTCGAGGCGCATTTGGCGTATGGCTTCCAGAAAGGGTAAACCTTCGATGTCGCCCACGGTGCCGCCTACTTCGGTGAGGACAACTTCAGCGTTTGAGCTTCGGGCGATTGCGCGCAGGCGGTTCTTTATTTCGTTGGTCACATGAGGGATTATTTGGACACATCTACCCAAGAAGTCGCCGCGGCGTTCTTTCTCAATAACCGACTTGTACACCAGCCCTGTGGTGAGGTTGTTCTCCTGTTTCAGGCTCAAATCAAGGAAGCGCTCATACCAGCCAAGGTCAAGGTCGGTTTCGCCGCCGTCGTCGGTGACGAAGACTTCGCCGTGCATGTACGGGTTCATGGTGCCCGCGTCAACGTTGACGTAAGGGTCAATTTTTATGACTGTGACTTTTACCCCGCGTGTTTGAAGCATTTTCCCTATTGAAGAGGTTAAGATTCCCTTGCCGACTGAGCTTAGCACTCCGCCTGTTACGAAAATGTATTTCGCCATGCCCATTTACCTCATAATAGACTACACCTTTCAACATGTCTTAATATAACTTTTTTGTGAACAAACGTGAATAAACGTTCGACACTTTGGCTCTGCATTTTTTAAGCAGTGAACAGGAAAAATGGTTACTGCCGAATGGTTAGCATCTGCGTCGCCATATGACAGCGCGGACAAGAAGCCAAATGCCCACAATTATTATGACCATATGCCACCAAGGTATGGATACGCCGTAGACATCGGACCCATCTTGTTCATCTTTCCCTAATCACTGTATCATCCAGAGTGCTCATAAGATTTTTGGTAGCCCTTTTAACCTGTCATAATCGTAGTTTAGAGATAAAATACAAATGGCATTTTCTTTTTCTTAATTTGTTGATTAGAGCAGTTTGTTTTGGTCATATTTGGGAGCCTATTAGAAATAGATGCAGAAACCTACAGGGGGTAGGTCAGAAAGTGCGCAGATGTTTTAACGTTGTACGCGGTGGATTTGTTTAAACCATTAGTTCATGCTCGCGGATTATGGTATAGTATTCTTCTTTGCGCTTCATTTTTTTGATTCTTCCTTGAAAATGTGAACCAAACTTTCCGCCGCCTGCAACAAAAGAGTCCTTCCCGCGTAAGTTCTCAATCGGCAAAGGCTTAGCCCACCTCTCAACATCCTTCAAAAAAACCCCCGTTTCACAATCCAAATATTCACTATGAACAATCTTTTTCGCGCTTTCAGGGTCTAGGTGCTCAAAACCTGAATCCAAAACACAAGTTCCAACAAAACGACTCCCACCTGTGCCAACTAGATAGAAAACAACGTAATCTCCTTTTTTCAGGTTTCCAATGTTTGGCTCTAAGCGCCCAGTTTCATTGTACTCTGGAATCCCCCAAAAACCCTCCTTTACCCGATGCACAAAGAGGTCAAAGCCCCGTCTACGATACAGTCCGCCTTCTTCGGTTTGCGCCTTGAAAATCCAGTAGTCTGTTACCAATGTTGTTTCCCAAATACAGCATAAGGGTTCTGCCTTAAGACCTTTTCAACTTCATTCTCAATTTCTCATGTTATTGAAGTTATTTACAAAGAGACAGGTGCCCTCAAGCAAAAAAATTGACGAACATACTCAGCCCAAAAGTGCGTTGAAACTGGAAAAGCGTAGAGGGGAAGGGGTAGGCAAAACGATAGGGTCCCTATCAAGGGTCAAAAAACTCATGTTCCCATAAATAAGGGGTTATAGACTGCGCCAAGCAATAGTTCTCGGGGATACTTCTGATTTTGGCTTGGGCTAACAAGGTTTAGCCTAAAAGAAGAGTGGGTTGATTTTCATCAGGCTGCTCAACATCAGGCTCAAGGTGAACATGATGGCTATGATTACAAAGTCTTTAGCTAACACTTCACCCAGCTTATGCAGCTTCATTGTATCCACCTTGTAGTCTCTAAACAGCGTAACCCGCTTTTGGACTAAGCGCAAAGAAAGAAAAACCGTAAGCGCAGACATTGCCGCATAATAAACCCAGTTCAGCTGGAAAAGTAAACCAACCAGAACCATCAGTGGAATCATAATGTAACCCATAATTATCGTGATGAAAAGTCCCTTCCTGAAGCCGAAGATTATCGGCACCGTTCGGGAGCCACTTGTGGAATCTGAAGCGTAATCTGCCAAATCTTCCCATAAACTGTTCACTGCCGTGGTCACGCCGATGAGCAAAACCAACGTCACAATGTTAATCGTGAACACGTCAAAGAAAGCCGCAATAATTAACACGGGCACTGCGCCCACAGTGAAGTTCACGATGGGTTTGTAAGCGGTTTTCCGAAGCCTAAACGGCGGAACAGAATACAGCACGCCGAAAACTATGCCTAACGCCACAAACAACACCACGTATGGAATCATGGTGACAAAGCCTAGAGCCAGCGAAATCCCAGTGAACCCCAAAGCAATAAACAACCCAACTCTTCCCAGCTTTTTGGTGAACTGTGCCCGCATTGGGTCGGAGAGAACATCCAAATCCACATCACACAAATTATTCATTGCATCCACTGCGCTCCAAATACAAAACACAACAATGCCCAAGAAAAGAGCCTGAGACCAAGCCAGAGACTGCGCAGTCAGGAACGTTACCCCAACTGAAATCATGAAAAGCATTAAGCCTCGCTCAACAGAGATGAACTGGGCAAAGCCCCTCACGTCACGAAACATACGCCTTAAGGCAGAACCACCTTACTTAAGGGTTACCTACACAAATCGCGAATGCTTCAACGTTAAGCTTTGGACAGCTTCCAGATAACGTCGCCTATCTGCTCATCCCGCGTCAAACCGTAATAGGTCTGTGCGATTTTTGCTGCAACTGGAATCGCCGCGTTATTGACTGCTTTTAGTAACGCAGGATTATTTATTCTGCTGCCTAAGAAAGTGTTTCGCCAAATGTGCACGTTATACTCCCAGCAGCGCGTGAGGAACTCCCAACGCATCTTTGTTAGCGAATCAAGTTCTGCACCACGTTTATTCATCAGTAAACAGTCTTCCAGAGGAACAAAGAACAACGGGACATAGAACGCATTGTAATCCTTCAAATTATCCATCAAACTCAAAGTGTCAGCCACGTCGTCCTCAGTTTCATCGGGCAGACCCACAATCAACGTAGCCAACGGGTACCAATCATTATCATTCAAGATGCCAAATGCCTGCTCCACAATTTCTCGCCACTGCTCAGGCTTGTAGGGCAGCATTTTTCCGGCCATGTATTTCTTCATGAGCCTTACACTACCTGTTTCGATGCCTGTTTCCGCGGTTACGATGGGTTTCCCATTATGCGTGTACCAAGCATGCTGAACCAAAACTTCCGCAACATCCCTAATCATCTTGGGTTTGTTCACAACAGGCGCAAGCGACATGTGACTGGGCTGAATGCCCTTCACGTTTGGAACCGCAGCGACACTCTTTACCAGCTTGAGCACGGTTTCGTCGTTGGGCACAAACGTTTTGTCTTTTGCACCATACAAAAACAGGTCCTCAGTGACCAAGGTGATGTTGGTGCCTTTCTCTTTGAATTCCTCAGCGGTTAACTCCACTTCTTTAACAATCTTCTCTAGCGGCGTGTCAACTTTACGCTGCACCGTAGGCGTACAAAACTGGCAGTTTCTTCCGCAGCCCTTGCTGATTTCCACAGCCCCATGAATAGCGGCATGCTTAATCAGAGGCGCTTCTTCATCTTGGGGCAAAATAGGGGAACGAACCTTCTGAGGTAACGGTTCACCTGCAACTGCTTTTTTGAAAACATCCACAATCGTTTCCGTTCCGGGACCAATAATGAGGCAGTTCACACCGTAATCTCGGGTTAAGCGTTTGCGTTCTAATTGCCAACTGCCAAACCCACCCACAATAACCTTGGGCTTGTAGGTGCGTATGGCTTCGTTTTTGGCTAAGGTTTTGAACTCCATAGCGTTCATGGGTTCGCCGCCGCCAACCAGTGAACTGTAGGTTTTGCTGACGTAGCCCATTCCGGTTGGGTCCATGCTGCTTATGCCCACAGCCTTTGTTTCAGGTCCAACAAACTTGTCCAAGTCAGCTGGGTGAACAACTGCCACTTCAGACTCCGAGAAGCCGTTTTCGAGAAGCATCGCTTCGACTTTTCTTAAGCCGTAAGGGGCAACTTTTGCTCTACCATCCGCAGTGCGCTCCACTGGCGGGTAGAGGTATTTGCGTATGAGCCATTTTGGCACTGGCCCACTTGCGAAGGCTCCTACAAAGGCGATGAAGGGGCTGTTGCCGTACTCGCTCATTTCGGTTGCTGACGCAGTTAGGACTATTTTTGTCCCGGTTTGTGCCATTCATGTTCACTTCTGTGGTAAGGTAAAGGGGTTATTGTTCTAACTTATTAACGATTATGGTGCAAGAGACAAACACGAAACGGTACTTGATGTAATTAAACATGAATGTTCCAATGACTTGTTAGGTTTCTATTGTGGATAGCTATTAGGCTAATCTTCAGAAACCTGAGCAACTATCGACACAAGTAAAAGAAGCTTTATTTCTTTTAACACACACCCTTTCTAGTGTAACGTTTCAGGTGGAGAAGCACCCTTGAACAACAACTTGTTAAACACCAACTTCGCAGGCTTAAAACTCGACAACCCCACCGCCCTAGCCTCAGGCATCCTAGGCTACACAGGCGATATCATGCAGGCGGTTGCCGAAAACGGCGCAGGAGCCGTCGTCACCAAATCCGTGGGCGTAAACCCCCGAATGGGCTACGCCAACCCAACCGTGGTCCAAGCTAAAAGCGGACTCATCAACGCCATGGGCTTACCAAACCCAGGCATAAACGAGTACACCGAAGAAATAACCTACGCCAAATCCATCCTGCAAGTGCCGCTTATAGTGAGCGTTTACGGCTACTCCGCAGATGAATATGCCCTTGCAGCCAAGAAAGCCGCAGCCGCAGGCGCTGACGCTGTAGAGCTGAACGTTTCATGCCCTCACGTGAAGTATACGGGTTCGGAAATTGGGGGAAACCCAAAACTTCTTCGAGATGTTGTCTGCAAAGTCAAAGCAGAAGTGCACAAACCGGTCATTGTTAAGCTTTCTCCCAACGTCACCGACATCGTGGAGATTGCTGATGTAGCCGCCAAAGCTGGCGCCGACGCCCTAACCGTCATAAACACCGTACGTGCCATGGCAATCGATGTGGAAACCACCCTGCCCGTTTTAACGAACATCCGCGGTGGGCTTTCGGGTCCAGCCATCAAACCCATAGCGTTGAGGTGCGTCTATGACATCAGCGAATGCGTCAAAACACCCATCATGGGCTGCGGCGGCATAAGTGACTGGCGTGACGCTGCCGAGTTTTTGCTTGCAGGCGCTTCGGCTGTTCAAGTTGGCACTGCCATAGCCATGGAGAAGCCCAGCGTGTTTAAGGACATTAACCGTGGATTAACTGTCTATTTGAAAAGGAAAGGATACCGGAGTGTGAAAGAACTTGTCGGCAAATCTCACCGCGCTTAACACCCTAAGAACCACCCCAATCGTGGACATAAAAACCGAAAACGACACAGTGAAGACCTACACCCTGAAAGACAAACTGGGCGCCAAAGCCAAACCGGGGCAATTCATTATGCTGTGGATACCCGGCATCGACGAAATTCCTCTGAGTGTGCTCAACGCCGGCAACGGCGAAGTCTTCGTCTCAGTCAAAGCCGTAGGCGACGCCACCAGACACCTGCACAAAATGAAAACAGGCCAAACTGTGGGTATCCGTGGTCCCTTCGGAACATGTTTCACCGAAAGCCGAGGCAGAGTTCTCTTGGTTGGTGGTGGTACGGGAACTGCGCCGTTGCTGTTTTTGGCTAAGCGTTTGGCTGTGAAAGCTGACCGTTTAAGCTTCGTCATCGGCGCTAAGACCAAAAACGAACTGCTGTTCCTCAACGAGCTTGACGCGGTTTGCACTGAACAGAGTGTGCTTGCCACAACAGAAGACGGCAGCTATGGCATGAAGTGTTTGGCAACCGAACCGATAGAGAAACTTTTGGACAAAGAAAAATTCGATTTCATTTACACTTGTGGTCCCGAGCGTATGGTGCGCAAAGTGTTTGACATGGCTGACAAACGCAAAATAGCCTTAGAAGCCAGCTTAGAGCGGCTGATGCGTTGCGGAATCGGGTTGTGCGGAAGCTGCGTCATAGGCAAATACCGCGTCTGCAGAGATGGTCCCGTGTTTACGGCTGCGCAGTTAAGCGAAGTTAAGGCTGAGTTTGGCGTTTCAAGGTTAGGTTTCGACGGCAGCAGAATCCAACCATAAAAAGGCAATAGTGAACCGTATGGTTTCCCAGACAGATTTGGAGGCGATAGTTCGCAAAACAGTTCTCCTCTACAATAGGCTGAATAGCCCTAAAGCCATCGCCAAAAGCGTTCTGGTTTTGCCTGAACTTATTACCATCGGGTTTTCTGGTTCCTTCTGCTATGAGTGTGGGGGTGCCTTGTCGTATATTGAAGACTTTGCACGCGACTTCAAGATATTCACAGACTTCTTGGAGCTGACAATTGGGCAAACCCGCCAAACAAGCCCCCGAAGCTTCGAAGTGGACTACCACGTTAAAACGCGACAAAAAACTGTTTAGAAAGGTAAAGGGGAGTTTAGAGTTCTTCCCCGGGGAACCCGAGCTTTCCCAAGTACTCCCGTTGGTACGTCGGGTCAAACTCTAGCTCCTTGCTTCTCAGGATTCTTTTGTCTAGCCTGTCAAGTGCTACGCGGAACGTTGGTTCAACCCCGTAGCCTTCGCCTGAACTGACAAAGAAGCCTCTAATGCCCTTCACGGTTCGCAGTTGAAGTCTACAGTGGATAAGTGGTTGTCCTTTATGGTTGGCGCCGTGGGTTTTCATGTAAACGAAAAGTGTTCCTGACTCAAGCAGGTTTTTGTATTTGCGGGTGAATCCGTCGAACTCGGCCATCATGAAACTACGTGCGCTCTCATCTATCTCCATGCCTTTGATGGCGAACTGCACCGTGAGTCTGCGGTCTATGTCTTCCATGGTGCTTATGGGTTCAAGGAAGTCTAGTTTGGTTACGATGCCTACGAGTCTCTCTTTGGAGACGACTGCCAAGGAGTGCACGTTGAATTTGTGCATTTTAGTCTCAGCTTCTTTCAACGGGGTTTCTGGCGCCACGGTAACTACAGGGGTAGTCATTATGCCTTTTGCAGGAATGCTTAGGACCTGGATTTTTTCCCCTTTGATGTCGCCAAGGGTTTGGCGCTGGTTCGGTTGAAAGATGTGCTCAATTATGTCTTGGGTGCTTATGATGCCCACAAGTTTTCCCTTCTCAACAACAGGCACATGGCTGATGTTGTGTTCCCTAAAGAGGCTGAGCACTGCTCCTACTGAGCGGGTGGTTTCGATTGTGTATGGTGCTTTGGTCATTATCTGCTCTATTGTCGTATTACCCCACTCCTCTGTAACAGCACCGTGAATAATCGTCTCATCGGTTACGAACCCGCGAAGTTTTTCTTTTTCAAAAACTGGAAGCTGCCGAACACCGCTCTGTATCATGAGTTTGGCAGCTTTGCTCAATGAAACGTCTGGGTCAATTTTTGGAGCTGCCCGCATCAGCGACTTCACCTTTGTTGCAGACGGGTTAAGTCTTGCTCGAACTATCCATCTTAGAGCGATGACGCCTACGTACTTGCCTTTTTCATCCACTACTGATAGGACCGGGGGCGCTTCTTTCTTGAAAAGCTCCAGACACTTAGATAAAGTGTCATTCTCTTTAACGGTGGAAAACTCTTTGGAAAAAACATCTTTAACAGAAAGGGAATTAGTCATGCCTGATGAACTCCATCTTCGTTATTGGTTAAAGTAGAATTTAAACGTTCTAAACACCTAAATTTCACATCCAAATCTTATGTTTGCCCCGAATCAGAAAGAGATATATGTTTGCGGTGAACAATTTATTATATAGCGACCAATTGTTCTATATTAGTTGGGTCTTTGCTACAGAAAACTTATTATTATTCTATGAACAAAGGTACCCATTGTCGTTTCGTCGCTTACATAGTGCAGATTTAAAGTAGGAAGCAGGAAGAAAAGTGAAAAACAAATCCAGCCAAAACGTTGTTTGTACAGTCTTCCATTTCGGAGGGGTTTAATCCACATGACAGAAACTCAAAAAAAATTGGTTGACGACCTTAGAATCCAGTGGAAGAAACTCTGGCAGGAACGTGTGGACGACAAGGTAAGGGCCGAAGGCATAGCAAAAACAGATTTTTCGTCATTATTCGTTGAGCAGGGCACGATAATTCACGCGACAAGAGATTTCAAAGCGTTGAGCTTTAAAGAAATTGTTGAAAAGCATAAAATCGAAAACTCCGAACGTTTTATTCAGCCTAGTCCCCAGGCTGGGGGGTGGAGCAAGTTCATTAAAACCGAGCTCAGGCATCAAAAGCCGCAGAAGGCTAAGCGTGCTGAATTATACTGTCAAGAGAAGAAGGAGATTCAGCAGTCTAAGAAAAGCGGTCGCGGTTGGTTACACGTCTAGTTATGGGCGTGCTGTGTTTTCTGCTTCGCTTTGGAAAGCGAGTTTAGGAGTTGAGTTTAGTGAATTACCGAAATAAAATGGACATTATTGCGGACATTTTGACTGTTGCAAGTCGAAACGCCAAACGAACACAGATAATGTATCAGGCTAATTTAAGCTACAAAGTTATGCGGAGATACTTGGATGAAGTTATCTCGGCGTCATTGCTTCGCTTCGAGACTGAACAACAATGCTACATGCTTACCGCTAAAGGAAACGAGTTTCTTGCCGCTTACAAGGAATATTGCCGAACCCACAAGCATGCGGAGAAGTGTCTTGGCGAAATCCGCACCAAAAGGAAAGTCTTAGAAGACTTGTGCGAAAGCACATAACCTAACAATCAGGCATGTTTAAAATGCAACTAAAGTTTCACGGTTTAGAATACAGCTTTTTTCCTGATAAAACAAGGTTTCATGAGGGATTGAAAACATGAATTTAATAAAATGTAGCGTAGTTATTCTAGTTTCTTTTGCAGCCATAGCCTTATTAGTGGATTCGCCTGTTTTTCAACAAGCTTTAGTTTTTTCGCATTCAGAACCTTCCAGTGAAATCTGGATTCTTGGCTCAAGGCATATGGCTGATAACTACCCCTCTAAAATCACGATAGGCGAGAACTACACAGTTTTCTTGGATGTGAAAAATCACTTAGGAAGTCTTGCACACTACATGGTTCAAATAAAGTTCCAAAATCAAACCCAATTTACCTCTGAAACACCTGTGCCGTCGCTGTACAATGTCACAACCTTCATACCAGATGACGGAACTTGGGAGTTGCCCATAACCTTCGCAATGAATTACACGCATGATAAGACCCTTGAAGCAGTTAAACTTGACAGAATTACCTTTAACGGCGTCGCGTTGGATGCCCGAGGTTGTTCAGTTACGTGGGATTCGCAGAAAAAAGGTTTCTTTGGTTACTTGATTTTTGAACTCTGGCTCTACAACAGCGCAGTTGGTGATTTCCAGAATCACGGACGCTGTGTTAATTTGTATTTTAACCTAGCTGCGTGAGCAAAAATTTTTTCTTGTGGTTCTCGGAGCAATTCTTTCAGAATGCAAGCCTTATTTAGTTGCCACCTAACATTTTGTTAACTCTTCCCGCCAGAGAATACCGCTGGGAAGACAATGCCAAACGTGGTTCCCACAGTAGAAATAGAATAAGTATAAGCAATAATTGCAGCTGATGGATGGCTATGGATAAAGCAATGCATATGGGCAAATCCTCTGCAACGGGCAGCTTTCAGTTACTTATCGGCGTAGTAGGTTCCACCGTGATAATGGCTGTTGGAACTTTTGTTTTAGCCATGCTGCTATCCGACGCGGAACTTGGCTTATACGGGGTAGCCTTGATTCCTTCATCCATGATTAACTTCTTCCGAGATTGGGGCGTGAACGCTGCCATGACCCAACAAATAGCAAGTCTAAAAGCTGCTAACAGAGACACCGAGATTCATGGCGTGATTGTCTCAGGGGTAGTTTTTGAGGTTTTAAGTGGTGCTGTTTTAGCCCTGTTGTGCTTTGGTTTGGCTGGATTTTTAGCTTCAGCGCTTCAAAGACCTGAAGTTGCCACATTAATATCCATAATGGCACTCTCCATATTTTTAGGTGCAGTACTCGCTGCAGCCAGTGCCGTCTTTATTGGCTATGAAAAAATGAAGTTTAACAGCTTCACGACAATCTTTCAGGCTATAATTAAGACAGGTGTTGGTCCTTTTCTGGTTATTCTTGGGTATGGAGTGCTTGGCGCGGTAATTGCGTCTTCATTATCGGTTGTCGCAGCAGGCGTTGTGGGCATTGTTATGGTTTACTTTATGTTTTACAGGCACTTGCGCAAGTCAAAAATCGGCAGAGGAGATATTTTTAAGAATATTAAATCAATGCTAAAGTTTGGCATACCTCTTACAGTTGCAAACCTTGTGATTGGGGTATTGCCGCAGGTCTTCGCGTTCACGATGGCGCTTTATGCTGGCGATGCCATGATGGGAAACTATTACGCTGCAACATACTTCGCTGTTATAGCCACTTTCATTTCTATACCCATCGCTACTGCACTGTTTCCAGCATTTGCAAAGTTAAAGCCAAAAGAAGAACCTGAACTGCTGAAAACGGTTTTTGTGTCTTCTGTTAAATATGCTTCTGTGCTGCTTGTACCAGCAACTCTAATCGTCATGTCTTTAGCAAATCCGATAGTGGGAACCCTTTTCAACACAAAATTTCCTCACGCACCTCTGTTCCTAGCAATATCGTCTATAATTAATTTGTATGCGGTTGTTGGCAGTCTTAGTTTAGGAACCCTTTTGACGGGCATAGGGGAAACAAAGCAACTCATGAAACAAAGCTTACTGTCTCTCGCCCTCGGCTTGCCGCTAGCCTATCTTATGGTTTCATATTTTGGAGCAATGGGCGGTGCAGTTTATGCAGTAGTTGGCGGAATACTGGGCATCCTCATATCAAACTTACCTGCACTGATTTGGGGGCTCCTCTGGATCTGGAAACATTACCACGTTAAAGCTGACTTTAAAATATCTGCCAAAATTCTGGCGGCATCAGCCCTTGCAGCGGTGGTTACCTACTTAAGCCTAGATGCCTTTACGGCAGCACCTTGGATAGAGCTTGCAGTGGGCTTTTTGCTGTTCATAGTGGTTTACTTGGTTAGTGCCCCGCTTATAGGCGCCGTGAATCAGGCGGACGTCAGCAATTTCCGGGCAATGTTTTCAGGTTTAGGGGTAGTGTCGAAACTGCTGGAGATTCCGTTAAAACTTGTGGAGCGCACGTTGAAAATTCGGCGCAGACAAAACTGAGAACAAACAGAGTTTCACCGGAAAAGCCTGTTTGAGTGCTCAAAAAACGTGGTGGTTGGGCTTGGTTACCCGGTGCCGGTTATTTGTATGTTAAAGCCAAATGAGGTTATGCTGGCGTCTATGGATGCCGAGATGGACAATGTTAAGGTTGCTTGCACTACTTCATTTGGCGCTAGTTGTTTACCTTCTTGGTTCCACGTTAAACTCATTGCTGAGTAAGCGTTAGCCGGCGTCCAGTTGTTTGTACTCATGCTTAACGCTGCATTGGCGTTACCTGCATTCTTAACCCAGACTATTTTGGTTGTGCTGTCTCCGGGTTTTAAGGCGCCCCAATCTACAAAAGACGCGTTCTGGGTGCATGCGCTGTCGGCGTAGATGCCTACGTTTACGCTCTGCAACGCTGTTACTGTTCCGCCTGCAGGTACGGTCTGGTATGAACTGAGTACTCCTGCTGCTGCTGCCGTAACTACAAGTCCTGTTGCTGCAAACGCTATAACCAGCGCTAATGATAGTCCTTTAAGTGCCATTTTCTGTAATTTCCCCCACAATTAAGTGTATTGAATATTGAGTGTTAATAAACATTATCGATTAACTGATCGACACAGATACACTCGCAAACCCCAAAAATGACCCATAAAAGAAAATGGCGCCCAAAAAAGTCTGCACCCGTTCAACTAATAATAGCGCATGCACCAGTGCAAACTACACGGTACTGCATCAACCCTTGGGCTAAATCCACCAGCGCTCTGAACCTATATGCTTAAATGAATGTAAATTAGTCAAATGTTATCTTTTCAAGGAGGCACACGTTTCGTTCGCTGTTGGACACATGGCTCTCGCGTATTTGCTGGGTAAGCCTGCAGCGAAACTCCTCAAAGTAAACCTCAACATCCCCTTACTCTTGGTGGTGTCTCTGATTCCTGATGTGGACATAGTTTTTGCTGGGTTGATTCCGCACAGGGGTCCTGTTCATTCTATAATAACTGCTGCATTAGTTTTCA
>CAYGJP010000039.1:0-13661 GCA_964350175.1 uncultured Candidatus Bathyarchaeia archaeon | reverse complement strand
GGAGGCGGCGGATGCCAAACGTTGCAAGAGAAACAAAACCTAATCCCATCTGGGTGGCAACGTTCTGTATCGAGTAATCATCCGTCACTATCTGTGGATTATTCCCCGCCGCCTTAAGTTCTAAGGCTACCGCGAGAACCTGCATATCCGTCTCCGATAGGAAAAACGAGTCGCCCACCGTAGTTGCGTAAACTTTCGCTTTATCCAAAAACTCTTGCGAAGGCATAATAATTTTTAGTTTTCCGCTTTCAATGGCGGTGCTGAACCTCAGCGCGGTCAGGGCATCTCTGATTTCTTCTTCCACTTTAGGCGTGCTGACTTGCTCTTCGCCTATGCCGAACGGGTCAAACCCTGCTATGAAGGCAGAAGTGTCCAAAACCATAACGCGCCTGCCTTGGGTGTTCGACTGGATTTTTCATCCCGTTCCCTTGAACAGCAGCCTACTCTGAAGCCTATGGTAGAAATCGCCTTTGAACCTTATGAACGACGTCACGTTTTCCGAGCGAACAACTGTTACTGAGGGATTTTTCGCTGGAACCACTTGACGGTAGTTCCCGTCGACTATGACCAACATGTCTTTGGGTCTAAGGGACTCTATGGTAACTTTCGAGTTAGCGGGAAAAACTAGGGAACGGAAAGTTGTCAAAGAACAAATGGGCGTCACAACAATCGCGTCCACTTCGGGGTCCAAGACTGGTCCTCCAGCCGAAAGTGAATAGCCCGTGGAGCCCTTCTGCGTGGAAACTATGACTCCGTCTGCTTCACACTTCGCAACTAGCTGGTCATCTTTGTATATTTGCATGTAAAGAATTTTCGAGGGTTCTCCTCCAGAAACGACCACATCATTCAAAGCATCAGGAAGAACTTCTCCATCTGCCGAAGCAACAAGTTTGGCGCATTTTTCGATTTTGAACTCACCTTTCAGAATCCTGTCCACCGCGGCTAACGCATCATTTGGTTCAACTTCGGTCAGAAAACCCCGCACGCCCATGTTAACCCCTAATATCGGTGGTTCAGGCTTTGGAAGGTTCACGCAGGTTCTCAGTATGGTGCCGTCTCCGCCTATGGTGATTATGAAATCGGTTTTCATGTCCTTAAGCGGCACGGGCTTCGCTTGAGCGTCAACTTTGCCTTCAAGCGTGTCTTCCATGTAAACTTGCAGCTTTTTGGCTTTCAGGTACTTTGCCAGTTCCTCTGCGAGCGTCAACGCTTGCTTTTTATCGTAGCGGGCGACTAATCCGACGCTTTTGAACAAATTTTTCCACCGTTCAGTAAATAGCGATACCTTAATCTATATATGGGTGTTGTTCAGAATTGCTAACTAATTAACACATATCTGGTGAGAGTATGACCAAACCAATGGGCGTTGGAGAATTACGTGTCGGCGGCTATATGATGATTGATGGCGAACCGTGTCGTATAATGGATGTAACCAAATCCAAACCTGGAAAACACGGCGCAGCCAAAGCAAGAATCGTTGCCATAGGTGTATTCGACGGACAAAAACGACAGTTCGTTAAACCTGTTGACGCCAATGCAGAAGTTCCCATAATCGACAAAAAACCAGGCCAAGTTTTCGCAGTAAACCCCACAGGCGTGCAAATCATGGACTTGGAAACCTACGAGTACTTAGATGCGTCTTTTCCCGACGAAGAAGACCTTAAAGCCAAACTTGTTGCGGGCGCTGAAATCGAATACTGGAAGATAATGGGTAAAATCAAAATAACCCGAGTAAAATAACCTTCCATAATTCGTTAACGTATTCTTCCTTTACCTGTTTCTAGGGCGTTTTCTCACGTTAGGCCGTTAGTCCACCAGCGCCAATTGAGCTTTCTGAAGATGAGGTAGAGCGCTAAGAGGATTATTCCCCAGCTTAACGCGGTGCCTGCTATTTGAAGTACTATCTCGTCTTGTATGTAACGGTAACTTATCCACCCAGATAAGGTGCATAAGCCCACCAGCAACAGGCCAAACACTGCTGCATGAATTGCTCTCTCGGCGGTCAACTTGTTTCACCTAGTGCTTTGTGAGTAGTGTTGATTGGTGATAAAAGATTTTCCGTGTGTCAAAGTTTATTTCCCTGCTGGCGGATTATTTTTGGAGCCGATGATGCATGAAGAGCCGTCTGAATTGTGATGAGGACTTTAATATTATGGGGAACTGAGGCTTCAATTCTTTTGTTTTTTGTTTAGTTGTTGTTGATGGGTTGGTTGCTATTTTCATCAACTTCTTAGGCGTTGTTTTGTTTGCTGTGTTTTGTGGTTTGGGTTTGGTTTGGGCGCCTTTTGGTTGTGCCTTGGTTGTGCAAGCTGTGGCAAGCAGCCCTTTTCCCTGAAAGTTTGCATGAACCCCAAAACAACCAAAAAACTGCACAGACCCACTGCAATATATATTTAAAGCCTGTCGGAGATGTCATAGTTTGGCGAACTTAGATGTCTATAGACCGTTTGGGTTCCTCCCTTTACGATGCCATCAAGAAGGTGTTCAGGTCCTCCGTCGTAGATGAAGCCACGGTCAAGGAACTAGTGCGAGACATCCAAAGAGCGCTACTGCAAGCAGACGTTAACGTTCAACTCGTTTTAGGAATCTCCAAAAGCATCGAAGAGCGCGCGCTCAAAGAAAACGTTCCGCAAGGCATCTCAAGACGCGAACACGTCATAAAAGTCGTTTACGAAGAACTAACACGGTTCGTGGGCGAAAAAAACGTCCCCCTCAAAGTGGAAGCTGGGAAGAAATTTGTGCTGATGCTTGTCGGCATCCAAGGCTCGGGAAAAACCACTCACGCAGCCAAACTAGCCCGCTACTTCCAGAAACGCGGACTCAAACCCGCCCTCATATGCGCGGACACCTTCCGACCTGGCGCCTACGCACAACTCCAGCAATTGTCAACGCGAATTAACGTTCCAATTTATGGCGACCCCAAAGCCAAAGACCCTGCAAAAGTAGTTTCTGAAGGGCTAAAACACTTCCCAGACAAAGACATAGTGATTGTCGATACTTCTGGACGCCACAAAGAAGAACATGAACTAATCAAAGAAATGAAGAACCTCGAGAAAAACATCAAACCCGACGAGGTCATGATGGTAATCGACGGCACCATCGGACAGCAAGCCCTCATCCAAGCAAAAGCCTTCCATGAAGCCACACCCATCGGCTCCATTCTTGTAACCAAACTGGACGGCTCAGCAAGGGGCGGTGGTGCGCTCTCCGCGGTGGCAGCCACTGGTGCTCCAATAAAGTTCATCGGCACAGGCGAAAAAGTCGAAGACATCGAACAATTCGTTCCCTCGCGTTTCGTGGGGCGCCTCTTAGGCATGGGCGACTTGGAAACCCTGCTTGAAAAAGTCCACGACGCCGAAATCAAGGTTCCCCAAAAGAAAGCCAAAGCCATCCTCAGCGGAAACTTCACTCTAACCGACATGTACGAACAGTTTGAAGCAGTCAAAGGTATGGGACCTTTCAAGAAAGTACTCCAGATGCTGCCTGGCATGGGTCGCGAAGTGCCCGACGACATGCTCAACATGGCTGAGGGACGCCTCGAAAAGTGGCGCGTAATCATCCAATCCATGTGCCCCGAGGAGAAGGAAAACCCAAAAATCATAAACTCTTCCCGTGCCAGACGGGTCGCGCGCGGTTCTGGAACAAGCGAAAAAGACGTCAAGGAACTGCTAAAACAGTACGCTATGATGCGCAGGATGCTGAAGATGATGAAACGCAAAAAGGGAAAACTGCCTTTTATGGGTGGCATGGGGGGTCAAGGCTTCCCAAAAGACTTCAAGTAGGCTTTCACATATGGACGTTCTAGAGAAATCATCGGCTATGCTTGAGAAGTGCCCTTTATGCGACAACTGCCTCGGAAGACAATTCGCACTGCTTGGATACGGCATAGAAAACAGCGCCCGAGGACAAGCCCTTAAGCTCAGCTTAACTTTGCAAGCCAGCGCAACCACACAGCAGAAAGAATCTGAAGGCATAAAAAAACTCAAAAACCTAGCCACAAACGGTTTCTCACGAGAAGCCCAAGACACCCTGCGCCACCTGAAAAAGCGCCTTCCCAAAGATTCCAAACCCTGCTTCCTGTGCGAAGGAACTTTTTCTCATCTGGAAACCTTGGTTCAGAAAGTTATGGAGAAACTTGCATACTACGAGTATGACACGTTTTTGGTGGGTGTGGAACTGCCTGTCAGGGTGGTGGAGCGGGAAGACGAGTTCAAAGCAGGCTTCGATGTGGGCTACAGTGAAAGCATCAAACATGAATTCGGGCGATTACTGGGAAAGCGCTTGGAAGTTCAAACAGGCAAAACCGCTGAGTTCCGAAAACCCGACGTCATGGCCATAGTTAACCCCTTCACTGAACAAATCAAACTCCAAGTTAACCCCCTCTTTGTTGCAGGGCGCTACCGAAAACTCGTCAGAACCATACCCCAGTCCAAATGGTTCTGCTCCAACTGCCGAGGAAGAGGCTGCCAAAAATGCGGCGGCACAGGAAAACTATACCCAGAATCCGTTGAGGAACTGGTTTCCAAACCCTTCTTGGACGCGGCAGAAGGCGAGAAAACCGCGTTTCACGCTTCAGGCAGAGAAGACATCGACGCCCGTATGCTGGGCACAGGCAGACCCTTCGTTGTCGAAATCTCAAAACCAAAAAAACGCAGTCTGGACCTGAAAAAACTCGAAGAAACCATCAACAATGCGGCCATCGGCAAAGTGGAAATTTCCCGCCTACGCTTCACCAACCGCGACGTCGTCCGAAAACTAAAGAAAGCAGAGTCCGCGCAGAAAGAATACCGCGTACTCATCGCGTTCGAAAACGAAATCTCCGACCAAGACATGCAGCTTGTGGAGGAAAAATTAACAGGCACCTTAATCAAACAGCAAACGCCTCTGCGTGTTGTACATCGCCGCGCGGATTTGGTCCGAGAAAGGTACATATATAAGGTTAAAGTTAAGAAGGTGTCACCTAAAGAGGCTGAGATGCAAGTACGTTGCCAAGGCGGTCTCTACGTTAAGGAATTGGTGTCTGGCGATGAAGGACGAACAAAACCCAGTGTTTCAGAATTACTCAATAACCCAGCGAAGACGCTCAAACTTGATGTTTTAAACGTTATTATGGATGACCCAGTTAGGTGAAAATGAATGAAACCATCAAAAGGATATTGCGCTGGAACGCGCAGTCTAATGAAGAAGGCGCCTCGAGCTAAAGGCAAACCAAAACTGACAAAGTTTCTGACAGAACACGCGATAGGCGCAAGTGTCATAATTAAAATTGACTCTAGCCAACAGAAAGCTCTACCTCACCGACGGTTCCACGGCAAAATCGGCAAAGTTGTCGAAAAAAGAGGCCGCGGTTACGTGGTTAGTGTTGCTCAGGGCAATTCTATGCGTGAAATAATCACTAGAACTGAACATTTAGAACCTTACAAGGGTAATTAAAATGGGCAAAAGAGAAATTAGCGAAAGCAAGCTATCTTTGCCTTTGGTAAAGAAAGCAATGGAGTCTATTGGCGAAGAAAACATGGACCAGTTCCAGCGCCGCACGTTGGACTACGTGTCCAAGTTTGCCAACGTAGACCCTGCAGACGCTGAAATGCTCTCAGAAAAACTCGTTAAGGAATACGGTTTAGATGAAGCCGAAGCCGTTCAGATAGTTAACTGCATGCCTGAGAGCGTGGATGAACTGCGCGTTTTTCTAGTTGCTGGCCGCAAAATTTTCGAAGCCTCAAAATTAGCCACACTTGTTGAACTTTTGAACGAAAAAAGAGCTTTGAAATAGGAAAAACATCCAAGTCTTTTTAAGCTGTAAGAAGGATAGAATAGAGGGACTACTATGGAGAAGCAATACGAAGAGTACGCTTACGTAATAGACTTCCTGCAACACGGTCGCCCCGGATTTCGTCCAACTGGACGCGCTGGCTACCACGCGGGCGCTCTAATACAATGTGTAGGCGAAGCCTTTTTCACGCTGTTGGAAGCGCTGGTTAAGGAGGGCTTGATTCTTAAACCTGCGGACCGCGTTTACGTTGGAAAGGACTCGCGGGAAGAGGTTACTTACATAATTGGCAGGATCGGTTATGACGAGTTGACTGCTGCGGCTAAAGCGGAGCTGCCCTCTACGATAAGCAAGATTGTGGCGAACCGTGAGAAGTGGTTCGTAAACTTCTTCAACACTGCCCGAGCCATAACACCTCGTATGCATGCGTTAGAGTTGATTCCAGGCATCGGGAAGAAGTACATGTGGCAGGTCATAAATGAACGCGACAAGAAACCTTTCTTGAGTTATGATGACCTTACGAAGCGGACGGAGCTGCCTAGCCCTGTTAAGTTGATTACAAAACGGGTTCTGGAAGAGCTTGAGGGCGACAGCAAGTATCGTTTGTTCACTCGGTTCCATTAAGCCATGGCGGGTTGTTTAAGAGTTAACATGAGCCTTCAAGAGACAAAGTCTCTGCTTCAATTGCATCGAATGGTTCCAAACAAGCTTTTGGGGCAGAACTTTATGGTTGACCCTTCCATTTTTCCCAAGCTAAGCAATTACGCTTCACTAAACAACTGTGATGTTGTGCTGGATGTTGGTGCAGGCTTCGGCTTTTTAACCCGTTTTCTCGCCAACAAGTGCAAAATAGTACTTGCAGTTGAGAAAGACCCACGCGTCGCACAAGTGCTGCGCGAACAAGTCAAAAACATAGCTAACGTCACATTAATAGAGGGTGACGTGCTCAAAGTTGACGTTCCCGCCTTCAACAAAGCTGTTTCAATTCCGCCTTACTACCTTTCTTCAAATCTTGTACTGTGGCTACTTGACCGCGGCTTCGAAAATGCAGTGCTGATTTTGCAGCAAGAGTTTGCCAACCGACTAGTCGCCGAAGTGGGCTCTGAAGATTACGGTTGGCTAAGGGTCGTCACAAACCACCGGGCAGAGGTCGAACTTTTAGATTCTGTTCCCAATTGGATGTTTTATCCGCAGCCCGAAGTAGACTCGGTCGTAGTGCGGCTGAAGCCGTGGGCTGTAGCGCCTTTCACCGTGAAGGATGAAGCGTTTTTCAGGCGATTAGTACGTTGGTTGTTTACGCAGCGTAACAAGAAACTCAACAATGCCTTAGTGCCCTTCATCAGAAGCGAACGTAAACTTGACAAAGTAGCTGCTGGAAAGATAGCTTGCGCCCTTCCTTTGCGAGACAGGCGCGTGAGAGAGTTATCTCCCAAAGACTTTGGAGCCTTAGCAAATGCACTCGTCAACTAAGAAAACGTATTTCGGCGAATACCTTTTCGCTGTATGTGACGATGTGTATGAGCCCGCGGAGGACTCTTTTCTCTTCGCCGAAAACCTCGACGTGAGAGACGGCGAGTACGTGTTGGATATGGGCACGGGCTGCGGCATACTAGGCGTACTTGCGGCGAAGAAGGCACGTGAAGTTTTGAGTGTTGACGTTAACCCTCACGCTATTCAATGTGCCAAACAAAACGCTGCCGTTAACGGCGTAGGCGGTAAGATGGCTTTTTTGCAAAGTGACTTGTTCACTTCTCTGGATGCACAAGCAATGTTTGACGTGATTCTATTCAACGCGCCTTACTTGCCCTCAGAAGATGGCGAAGTTGACTTTTGGCTTGGGCGCGCTTGGGCAGGAGGCGCCACGGGACGGCAAGTTATTGACCGCTTTATCTCGCAGGCACCCTGCCATTTGAAGCGAACGGGGAGAATTCTGTTGATGCAATCTACGCTGTCGAATGTGGCGGAGACGCAGCGAAACTTTGCAAATTGGAACCTGAACTCTAAGGTTGTGGCAGAACTTGCTTTGCCCTTTTTTGAAACCTTGGTCTTGCTTGAAGCCAACTTTTCTGTTTAGAAATTAGATTTACCTGCCTTGAGTTTTTTAAAAAGGAAAAAAAGAAAAAGGGTGGTTGTTTTGGCTTTTGTTTGTCGGTTATTTCTTTCTGAGGACAACTGTGGATAGGGCGATGGCGATTAGGATCACGATTGTGGCTGCAATTATGTAGATGTCCAGCGATGTCCCTGCCGTGGTTTGTGTTTCCGCTGCTGTCACTACTACAGCTGTTTCTGCGAATGAGCCGCCGTAGGCTTCAGTTCCGCCGAAACTGGCGACAATAGTGTACTCTCCCTCAGTCGTTGGCGCCCAAGATTTCTTGAACATACCACTGCCGTCACTGGTGACCTTGCCTATTTCTGTGGAGCTTCCGTCAGCAGCAATAGCCGTCAGCGTCACTGGAACCCCTGTTGCCGATGGCATTGGCTTTTGCATGTGCAGGTACGCCATCCATGCAGATTGGTCTCCGTCTGAAACTGCTGGTGTGCCTTGTTGTCCTGGCGACTGGTCAGTGACTGTGCCTGTAATCATCATGGCTGTTCCCGCAGGCACTGCAGATTGGGGTGCTGAAACTGTTGTTTGGCTGGGTCCTTTGCCGAAGCAGTAGAGTTGGTTGTCGTAGCAGTTGTGGGAGACTAGTTTGCCATCTGCGATGGCACATTGCTCAAACCAACCGTTTATCTTCCAGACTTCCTTCCCTGTTTCTGCATTAATTACGTAGTATTTCTCGCCTGTGTACAGCGTTGCTACTCCGTTGCCGTGTTCACTGGTTGTGAAGATGACTTTGCCGTCAGCTACTGTTAAACCGCTGTAGATTGGCCAGAAACCGTATGGCGTCTGGAAACCAGCGCTTCCAGTTGAGTAAGTCCACAAGAGTTTTCCGTTGGCATTGTCGTAGCAGTTTAGATCTCCGCCATAGCCTCCTGCATAGAATTTGTCGTAGGCAACAACAACTGATGTACCGTACATGCTCCATGGATTGGTTAGCGGATCAGTTACCCATTTGACTTGGCCTGTGCGTACGTCATATGCAACCCACTGCAAAGTGGCTTTAACGAAGCTGTAGTATGTTCCTTCAAATTCGTAGGTGTTCAGGAACGACGCTATGCCCGTAAGGCTTTCTTTGGCTGGTATGTCTGTTGGAGGTTGAAGTGTAGATTTGTATTGGAACGACCCATCTCTCATGCTGTAAGCATAGAAATTAACTCCGTTTTCCATAGATAGAATGTTGCCTTGTCCGTCGAATAGTCCTGCTTGACCAAAGAGCGGTGCAATGTTTTCTCCCGCGCCACCCTTTGCCGCTACTGACCACTGTATGCCTTTGTTTCCGTCAAGCGTTTGTCCTGCCCAAGTGTATGGTCGCCACATCCAGTCGTTAGCTCCACCGCCTGGTAGTGGTGGGATAGCTTTGCTTGAATTCCAGCATGTAAGCTTGCCCGCTGCAATGTTGTAGTTTATGAGGCTGCCATCAGAACTGAATGTCTGCACGCCGCCTGTTACGTTTGCGATTGTCAGTATGTACTTGCCTGACCAAGCGTCATACATTTTGTAGGTGTTACCAGTTGCACTCCACAGATATGCATGTGCACCAGCTTGGTTGGGTGACACATAGTTGTAGATTTGGCCGAAGGATATGAACTCGTTTGGAATGGTGAACAGTGTTTCTCCGGTTTCCATGTCGACGCAGCTGAAGCTGTTCCAGCCTGTGGGCTGTGCAGTACCTGATTGATAAACCGAGCCTTCTTGGCCATAGATGTCATTGTAGTAGAGTCTGCCGGCGATTATCACAGGAGGCTTGAACCAGTACTCGTATGATCGGCCGTCGTGGAAAAAGTTTGTACCCTGAACTCCGCCAACTATTCCTCCGAAGCACAGTTCTTTAGTCCACAATATGTGAGCAGTGTTGGGCGCTTTGCCTTCAGGAGTTATTGCAAATCCAGCGTCAAAGCTTCGAGACATTGAGTTCCATGCCGGCATTAGCCAGTTACTTCCAATTGTTGCCCAAGCATGGTTATCTCCGCTGATGGGGCGCGTCCAGTAATCAGTTGTTGGTGGCACCAGTGGGGGGTCTTGTATTGGGTTTTGTTGGACTGTAACTGAGTATACTGCGCTGTCGCTGGCTAAGTAAGTGTTGTCAAATGGTCCCGTAAAGAAGCTAGCGCCAGTCATGGTTTGTCCGCCAGGATAGTGCATCTGGAAGGTATAGGTACCTGTCATTGATGGGTAATAGGTGAAATATGCGCCGCCTACTGCATCTGAAGTGAAAGGTCCTTTGTCTTCAATAGTTCCATCAGGCTTTGTTATTTTTACGGTGAAGCCGATCCACCTGTCTCCGCCTGCTCCGGCTGCGGTTGGTGGAGGATCTGCAAGCCACATAGAAACTTGCAAGGGTTGGTTAACACCGATGGGGTTAGGGTTTGCAGCTATGAAAGCGTATGTTTGTGTTGGCACGGCAGCTTTGACGGAAGAGGCACTTGCCATTAGAGCTGTAATAGTCAGCATTAAGATCAAAATGGTTGCTGTTAAAATCTGTTTTTTTTTGTTTTTCATTTTCTCTTTTCTCTCCCTAAAATTTTGAGCATTCTGTTGTTTGTTACCATTTGCTATATAAGATTTCGCAAAAAAGCAGGCTCTCCTTATAACTTTGTATCATGCATGTAAAAACTTCCGAGAGCTTCAGCCTCCTTTCGTGAGGCTTAGAAATTCACGAACCTGCCCTTGCCTTTTGGCGCTGTTGCTTCTTAGAAACATATCTCTCTATATAAGGCGCATCGGCTTTTTCTAAGCTGCAAAGTTTACGCAAACCAAAACAACCATGCTGAAAGCACCAAATTAACCATCCAAACTAACGGCAACGTTTATAACTCTAATTTCTCATTGCTAACCTTCGCGAAGCGGAAGTAAGATGGGTCACCGAAAAACACATGCTCCAAAACATGGTTCATTAGCCTATTTACCTAGGCATCGGGCCAAAAAACCAGTTGCGCGGATTCGCTACTGGCCAAAAGTCAATGAAGAAACCCCTAGGTTGCTAGGTTTTCTAGGTTACAAGGCAGGCATGACATACGTTTTCACTATAGAAGACCGGAAACGTTCACCAAACTTTGGTAAAGAAGTCATGCGTGCAGCAACAATCCTAGAAACTCCCCCAATACTCTTGTGCGGCATACGCACCTATACTCACACTCCATACGGGCTCCAGCAACTCACTGAAGTCTGGATGAAAAATCCCCCTGCCTTACTCGAACGCGCATTAGTTCTTCCGGAAAACTTTAACACGGAAGAGATGTTGCAAAAAGTAAGCCAAAGCCTAGACCAAACAACAAAAATACGCGCTATAATCGCAACTCAACCAAATCTAGCCAATTTATCCAAGAAGAAACCTGAAATCACCGAAATAGAAATCGGCGGAGGAACCATACCCCAGCAGCTTGAGTACGCCAAAGCGTTACTGGGCAAAACCATAACCCCTGAAGAAATGTTCAAAACAGGGCAATACATAGACGTCGCCGCCATAACCACCGGGAAAGGCTGGCAAGGTCCAGTTAAACGTTGGGGCGTAACCATACTTCAAGCTAAAGGTCGAAAAACCAAACGCGGCATCGCCACCTTAGGTCCTTGGAACCCTCACCACCTGATGTACTCTATCCCCCGAGCAGGCCAAATGGGCTACCACCAACGCATAGAATTCAACAAACGCATACTCAAAATGGGCAAAGACGGCAAAGAAGTTACCGTTAAAGGGGGCTTCATCAGATACGGTGAACTCAAAGGGTCATACATCCTCATGGAAGGCAGCATTGCAGGCACCGAGAAACGCACCATAACATTACGTTACCCCGCAAGACCACCAAGCGACGTTCCTGAAGCACCACCACAAATCACTTATGTTTCGCTGGAATCAACTCAAGGGAAATAACGGTGAAAAACGATGTCCACTAAAAAAACCGCTCAGGTCTTTGACCTCGAAGGAAATCCAACGGGAAAAACAACACTTCCCTCTGTTTTCAATACACCCTTGCGACCAGACGTTATAAAACGCGCTGTTCTCGCAATTCAATCTCACAGACTCCAACCTCAAGGAAGAGACCCCTTTGCTGGAAAGAGAACATCCGCAGAATCTCGCGGAACAGGCATGGCCATGGCAAGGATACCTCGAATGAAAGGTGGTGGAGGAAGAGCCGCTTTTGCTCCTGGAACCGTGGGCGGAAGACAAGCACACCCACCCAAAGCACAAACAAAAATCATCAAGGTAATTCCAAAGAAAGAGAAGCGCCTTGCTCTGCTTTCTGCCATAGCTGCTACAGCTTCCAAGGAAACGGTGGCTTCTCGCGGACACAAAATCGAAGGCATCCCTGAAATTCCTCTAATCGTAGTTGACTCCATTCAAGAAATCACCAAGACAAAAGACATCGAAGCAGTCCTCAAAAACCTAGGTCTATTGACAGATATTTCCCGAGTGCGGGATAGCCGTAAAATCCGCGCAGGCAAAGGCAAGCACAGGGGCAGAAAAATGAAGCAGGCAATTGGACCACTTATCGTGGTCGCCGAGAACAAAGGTGTAGTTGATGCAGCAAGTAACCTTCCAGGCGTGGACATTGTAACCGTTGCGAACCTTAATCCTGAACTTTTAGCGCCAGGCACACATCCAGGCAGACTGACCCTGTGGACCAACGGTGCTATTGAACATCTAGACAAACTATACGGCCAAGGAGAAAACGCATAATGGATCCATACGAAGTTATTCTTTACCCGTTAATGACTGAATCAGCCAGTCTCATGGTTGAAAAAGACAATAAACTAATCTTTATAGTCAGCCTGAAAGCCGGCAAAAGCGACATAAAAGAAGCAGTTGAGAAACTCTACGAAGTGAAAGTCGCAAAAACTACCCTGCTCATTACCCCTCAAGGCCAAAAGAAAGCCTTCGTCAAACTTATGCCCGAATACAAAGCATCAGACGTTGCTATCAAACTTGGAATCTTGTAAACTACTTGGAGACTTGATTAATGGGAAAACGAATTCGTGTTCAAAGACGTGGACGCGGCGGTTCAACTTATCGCGCGTCGACACATAAAAGAGTAGCTGCTGCACAATATCCAATAATAGCCCCTAAAGAAGCTTATGAGGCTTCAATAGGCGGCATAGTTGGCTCTCTTGTTCATGACCCTGGACGAGGTGCGCCTTTAGCCTTTGTGAAATTTGAAAACGGCGACACCTGCTACACAGTGACCCCTGAAGGAACCTATGAGGGGCAACAGATTCACTTAGGCGGAAAAGCCTTAGCTGAAGTTGGCAACATTCTTCCCCTTGGAAAAGTTCCTGAAGGCACCTTGGTCTGTAGTCTAGAACTTCGCCCAGGCGATAGAGGGAAACTTGCAAAATCTTCCGGCGCATACGCTACAGTTGTGGCACACACGCCTCAAGGCACAATGATTAGATTACCTTCTGGTCGCACAAGATACATTAACGACTATTGCATGGCAACAATCGGTGTAGTTTCAGCTTCTGGTCGCACAGACAAACCTTTCCTGAAGGCTGGAGCGAAATTCCACCTGATGAAAGCTAAAGGTCACAAATATCCAAGATGCAGTGGAAGAAAAATGGTTCCCGCTTGTCACCCGTACGGTAGCAGCAAGAGAAGTGCTCGTAGATGTACAACAACTTCTCACGGTGCACCACCAGGACAAAAAGTCGGTTTGATTGCTGCTAGAAGCCCAGGTCAGAAAAAGAAACGAGCGATTCGATAGGAGAAAGTTAATAGCGCTTAAAGCAACAAAAAGGATGAGAAAAAAATGCCAAAAGAATTCATGTATCGTGGCCGCTTGCTCGATAGCATAC
>CAYGJP010000038.1:0-14135 GCA_964350175.1 uncultured Candidatus Bathyarchaeia archaeon | reverse complement strand
TACTATTAGTTGAAGAAACCGCCAATACGGGTAGACCCCCTATAGGCTTCTGCATAGAATCACTAATAGGCACAAAATATGATGGCGAAAAAACAGTGCAGACGTAAATTTTGGAAAAAGCAGGGATGCTGTGTAAAATTCGCTTCTGGCTATTGCATGACTACGGCTGCTATTGTTTGTCCTTTGCCGTTGCCTTTTTGCACTGTGACCGCGAAGATTTCTTGAAGCTACTTTTTATTTTTGATTGTTGTGGAGTCGCGTTTTTATGGTGTCATGCTGCTCAGGAGTGAAGAGTTCTTCTTGGCAAACGGGGCAGCGAAGTATTCTGACGTTATTTAGAATGGCGCCATCGTATTCGAAGTCAACTTCGATTTCTAGGTACTCTACGCAGCATACTGGGCACATTAGGGCGCCTGCTTTGAATGTTTGGTAATTTGGGTTTTCGTGGTTGCGGGTCATTTTGGTAGAGCCCTTCAGCTAAAAGATGTGTTCATGCTAATAAGGGCATTCTTCTCCAAACGCGGCGTTCTTTGCGAAAAACGTTGTCAAGGCTAGGCGCACTCAAGTTTTAAGAGTAAATTTGTTACGGAATACGTAAAAATATTAACTAAATCGGAAAAGGCTTAAATAAACCCCTGTGAATATTAGTTTCATCCGAGGTAAACATAATGACATATTTCAAAGGTTGTTACACCGCGCTCGTAACCCCATTCCGCAGAAACCGCGAAGTAGACTACGAGGGCTTACAAAGGTTAGTTGAATTTCAAATCAGAGAAGGTGTAAGTGGCATCTTAGCCTGCGGCACCACTGGCGAAAGCCCAACTTTAGACTGGAACGAGCATAACAAAGTCACCGAGCATGTTAACGAATACATAGGCAGCAGAGGATTAACAATCGCCGGCGCAGGAAGTAACAGCACGCAGGAAGCCATAGAGGGCACCGTGCACGCCCAGCACATCGGCGTCAAAGCCGTGCTGCTCGTAGACCCCTACTATAACGGACCCAGTAGCCTTGAAATACGCAGAGAATACGTCGAACCCATCGCGAGGCAGTTCCCAGACATGCAACTTATCCCCTACGTCATCCCAGGCAGAACAGGATGCCAACTTCTCCCACAAGACTTAGCAGTTCTGCATTCGCAATACCCGAACGTACGCACCGTGAAGGAAGCCACAGGCGACCTTGAAAACATGAAGCTAACCCGCAAAGTCTGCGGCAACGACTTTGACATACTCTCAGGCGACGACGACAAAACTTTCACCATGCTGACCTCGCCAGACATCGCTGCAAGCGGAGCCATTTCAGTCACCTCCAACATTGCGCCACATGCCGTAAGTGACGTAATTCGTTACAGTCTTGAGGGCAACCACGCCGAAGCACAAAAAATCGTCCAAGCCTTGCAACCGCTGTTCTCCGTAATCACCGTTAAGACCCAAGAGCAAACCGCTTACGGACCCGTAACATGCAGAGCACGAAACCCCCTGGCAACCAAGACACTCATGAACGTTTTAGGCATGCCTTCAGGCCCCTGCAGGCAACCGCTAGGCAAAATGACTCGCAGCGGCTTAGAAGCCGTCTTAGCAGCGGCAAGAACAGTTTACGAGAATAATCCTGAAATTCTTGCACCGATTGAAAGCTTCTTTGGTGTTAACCTGAAAGACAGAATCTACAACGAACGCTACCTGGAGGGACTCTACTACGCTTAAGCTGTGCATAGCAGGCGCTGCAGGCAAAATGGGCAACGCCATCATCACGGAAGCCACCAGTAAAGGACACCAAATAGTAGGCGCCGTAGAAGCAGCAGGCAACCCATGCATCGGCAAAAGCCTCAAAGAACTGGGCATCACCCACAGCGACACCCGCATCGTGGGAACTGACAGGCTCAGCGAAGCCGCAGCCAACGCAGACGTCTACATAACATTCACCGCACCAGCCGCAGAAGTCGCCAACCTCCCAGCAATAGCAAACTTAGGAAAAAGAATTGTTCTAGGCACAACTGGCTTCACGGAAGAACAGAATCGCCAAATCCGAAGCGCCGTAGAAGGCAAAGTCCCAGCGGTCTTCTCGCCTAACTACAGCGTAGGCGTCAACATGTTCTTCAAACTCGCAGAAGTTCTCAAAGCATTCCCAGCAGAATACAACTTTAGCATAAGCGAAATCCACCACACCGCCAAGAAAGACGCACCCAGCGGCACCGCCAAGAAACTCGGCGAAATCGTCGCCAACACCCGCGGATACAAAACCACAGTCTACGGCAGAGAAGGCATAAACCCCAGAAAACCCGAAGAACTTGAAATCGTAGCCATGCGCGCAGGCGGAGTCCCAGGCATCCACGACCTCATAATTGCAGGACCCTACGAAATGCTCCGCATAGAACACACTGCCTTCTCCCGCAGCGTCTTTGCCCAAGGCGCCGTTTACGCAGCTGACTGGCTCAGCAGACAAAACCAACCGAAAATCTTTAGCATGCAAGATGTCCTCAACCTCTAAAATCGGAGAAAAAACACAAGTGAGCAACAGAGCAGTCATAAAGTTCGGCGGAGCAGACCTCGCCACAGGCGAAAAAGTCGCTCAAGCAGCAAAAATGGTTGCCCAAGCACCCTACAAGGAAAAAGTAGTTGTGGTTTCAGCCATGGGCAAAATGACCGATAACTTAGTTGGCACGATAAACCAGTTGGGCAACATGAGCGACGCTGACTACGCCGATGTCGTTTCTATGGGGGAACGCACCAGCGCCAGAGTTTTCTGTAGCGCCCTCAGAGCAGCAGGAGCCCAAGCCGAACTGTTTGACCCCGCACAAGACAACTGGCCGATAATCACTGATTCGTGTTTCCGCGACGCCAAACTCAACCACGAGAAAACCAACACGATGGTCCAAGAGTACTTGGCGCCGCTGCTTGGAAAAGCCATAGCAGTTGTGTGTGGTTTTCTGGGAAAAGATGAAAAAGGCAACGTCACCACGCTTGGACGAGGAGGAAGCGACACCACCGCGCTGTTGCTCGCCAAAATCCTGCAAGCGGATGAGATAATCCTTGTCAAGGAAACAGACGGCATCATGTCTGCCGACCCAAAAATAGTTCCAGACGCCAAATTCATCGCCAAACTAGACATACACGAAGCGTTCGACCTTGTTCAGGGCGGAGCCAAAATCGTCAAGCCAGAAGCCCTAAAGTATAAGTTGCCCGACCAGAAGCTCCGCGTAGTCAGCTTTGACTCCGAAAACATAGCGGTTGGCGGCACCGAAATTACAGGCTCATTCAACCTGAACTCAGCCGAAATGGAAACCCACAAAGACCTATTAGCCGTCAACGTTGTCTGCGAAGGTGACTCCGACAATCTGAAAGAAGCTTTCTCAGCGCTGGAAGGAAAACCCATTTACGGCGTCAGCTCCGGAAAGAAGAGCATAACCATTTTCACAACCGACGGCAACATCAACCAAGTCATAAACCGATTGCACAACGTACAAGGCTTCAAAGCCATCAGCCACCGAGAAAAAGTAGCCATGCTCCAAATAACTCACCCCATGTTCATCGACTCGCCAGGTGGAGTGGCGAAAATCTCCAGCGCTCTAAGCAGGGAAGCTATAAACATAATTGAGGTCACCACAAGCAAGGCGACCATTAACGTTTTTATCGAAGAAAAACAAATCAAAATAGCAGTGGAAGCGATAAATAATGTCTTCAAAACGTAAAGTAGCCATATTAGGCGCCACAGGCGCCATTGGACAAAGATTCATCCAACTATTACAGGGACACCCATGGTTCACAATCGAGGTGCTCGCAGCCTCCGAGCGGTCAGCAGGCAAAAAATACAAAGACGCATGCAACTGGGTCATGGAATCTGAGTTGCCAAAAGAACTAGCTGAAATGAACGTGGCAGACGCCACCGTGGAATCCGTGCAAAAAGCCGGAAACGTGGATATAGTTTTCTCCTCGCTGCCTGGAGACCTTGCAGGACCCGTGGAATTAGAATTCGGCGCGGTGTATCCAGTGTTTAGCAAAGCAAGCGCCCACAGGATGGGTGAAGACATTCCTCTACTCATCCCCGAAGTTAACCCTGAACACGCAGGATTGATTCCAATTCAGAGAAAACAGAGAGGCTGGAAAGGCTTCATCACAACTGACCCTAACTGCAGCACCATCCAGATGGCTATGACCCTAAAGCCGCTTATGCAGTTTGGCCTCAAACAAGTCATGGTCACAACCATGCAGGCTTTAAGCGGTGCAGGATACCCTGGTGTGCCCTCGCTCGACATAATCGACAACGTCGTTCCGTACATATCAAACGAGGAAGACAAAGTAGAGAATGAACCCCAGAAAATACTGGGCAAATTCGACGGAAGCAAAATACAAGGCGCTGATATAACCGTCAGTGCAAGCTGCAACCGAGTCCACGTCAAAGACGGTCACTTGGAATCAGTTTTCGTGAAACTCGACAGCAACCCATCAGTGGCAGAAGTGGAAGAAGCTTTCAGGAACTTCCGCGGCGAACCCCAACAGCTCAAATTACCCTCAGCTCCAGAAAACCCCATAATCGTGCGCAAAGAAGCAAACAGACCCCAACCCCGCTTTGACCGCGACGCAGGCAAAGGCATGAGCGTAGTCGTCGGCAGAATCCGTAAAGACCCGATAATGACCATGAAGTACATGTGCTTGGGGCATAACACCATCCGAGGCGGGTCAGGCGCAGGAATCCTGAGTGCTGAGTTGATGGTTGCTAAGGGATTAGCTTAAAACCAACCCCCACATATATACTATCTAACGAAACGCGATACTGGTGAGGATAAGTGTACACTCTTAAAGAGCCTCTTGAAAATAGGAACGGTCAACTTTTCATTGATGGCGTCTCCGCCAAAGCCCTTGCAGAAAAATTTGACACGCCCTTATACGTGATAAGTGAAACGCGAATCAAGCAAAACTACCAACGCCTCCACAACGCATTAAAGCAGAACTACGAGAAAGTCAAGATTTTCTACGCGGCAAAAGCAAACTCCAACCTTGCGGTGCTCAAAACTCTGGAAAACGAGGGCGCCAACATAGACGCAGTTAGCCCGGGCGAGGTGTTCATGGCTTTGACAAGCGGCTTTACTCCCGACCGTATACTGTTCACGGGGACGAGCGTCCGAAACGACGAGCTCAAGTTCCTCGCAGACTCAGGCGTCACCGTAAACGTGGATTCACTCTCACAATTGGACAGGCTGCTAAAAATTGCGGTGCCCAAGGTTTTGTCGGTCAGGGTTAATCCTGAAATTGGTGCAGGACACCACGACCACGTCATCACCGCAGGCAAGCAAACAAAGTTTGGTTTATGGGAAACTGATGCCCTCAAAGCGTACGCCACAGCGAAGGCGGCTGGTGTTGAGAAATTTGGAATACACATGCACATTGGTTCAGGCGTCCTCGACGTGAAGCCTTTCGTGGCGGCACTTGACAAACTCCTTGCTATAGCCAGAAAAATCCATGAACAAGTCGGCGTGGACTTTGAGTCTGTGGATGTAGGCGGAGGCATAGGTGTCCCCTACAAGCCTGAAGACAAAGAATTAGACTTGAATGTTTACTCTGAAAAAGTGCTCGCGCTCTTCAAGAATAAGACGCAGCAGTATGGTTTAGGTGAACCGTTCTTCTGTGTGGAGCCAGGCAGATTCCTCGTCGCCGACGCCAGCATCCTCTTAACCACAGTGAACACGCTGAAGGCTACGCCATTTAGGAAGTTCATCGGAGTGGACGCGGGCTTCAACACGCTTGTGCGCCCTGCCATGTATGGTTCCTACCACCATATCCTCGTGGTGAACAAGATGTGCGCGTCTGAAGAAGAGAAATACGACGTTGCAGGACCCATCTGCGAATCAGGCGATTTGCTGGCAAAGGACAGGCGACTGCCGATAATGGAGGAGGGCGATTTGCTGGCGGTTTTGAACGCGGGCGCCTACGGTTTCTCCATGAGTTCACAGTACAATGCACGACCCCGAGCAGCCGAGATCCTCGTGAGCGACGGCAAGTACAAGTTGGTTAGAGAGCGGGAGCAGTTTGACGATTTAATGTCCAGCCAACGAATGGCAACCGAGTGGGAACAATGAAGTTCTGGAAGATGCATGGCTTAGGCAACGACTACGTGGTCATCGACAACCGCGACGAGAAAATCGGCACCACAGAAGCCGCCAAATTAGCCAAGAAGTTGTGTGAAAGAAAATTCTCTGTGGGCGCAGACGGGCTTTTGCTCGTTTCGAACTCTTCGGTTGGGGATGTGGAGATGCAAATTTTCAACGCTGACGGAAGCGAAGCGGAAATGTGCGGCAACGGTATCCGCTGTTTTTCCAAGTACTGCTACGAAAACAAAGTGGTCAAAAAAGACCAGTTCAACGTTGAAACTTTGGCAGGTACAAAGCAGGTCTGGTTAACGTTGAAGGGCAACAAAGTAACTTCAATTAAGGTGGACATGGACGCGCCGAACTGGGACCGAAAAGCACTCCCCATGAAGGGCGAGGGCATATGCATCAGCCAAGACCTTGAACTGGATGAGGAAAACTACAAGATAACCTGTCTTTCAATGGGTAACCCTCACTGCGTCATATTCGTGGAGAACGTAGATGAATTCCCCGTTGAATACATTGGGCCCATTATTGAAAATCACGAGGTTTTCCCAAAACGCACGAACGTCGCTTTTGTCCAAATTCTCAACAAAAAAGAGCTTAAAGTGCGGGTTTGGGAGAGAGGCTGCGGCGAAACCTTAGCGTGTGGCACAGGTGCCTGCGCTGCGGCGGCTGCGGCAAACAAGCTCGGCAAGGTCGGTAACAAAGTCACGGTTCATTTGCTTGGCGGCGACTTGCAGGTAGACATCGCAGAACACTTGCTTATGAGTGGTGCGGCAGAGAAGGTTTTTGAAGGAAGACTGTTTTAGAACTAAGCGTGAACAGAAACATGAAATTCGAATTCGCTGACCGAGTTAACAGATTACCGCCTTACCTTTTCGCTGAAATCGAGAAGCAGATTAAAGAGAAGAAAGCACAGGGAGTCGACCTTATCTCTTTGAGCATAGGTGACCCTGACCTTCCGCCGCCACCATTCGTTATTGATGCGCTCAAAGAAGAAGCGGCAAACGTGAAGAATCATAATTACAGTTTTAGCCAAGGTGAACCTGATTTTAGGCAAGCTGTGGCTGAGTGGTACAAGAAGAGATTCAACGTGGACATAGCTCAAGACCAAGTTGTTGCGTTGTTAGGCTCTAAAGAGGGCATTGCGAATGTTGCCCGCGCCTTCGTGAATCCAAGCGACAAGGTGCTGGTTCCTGACCCTGCTTACCCAGTTTACGCCAACGGCAGCACCATACTCTGCGACGGCGAAGCGGTGCCGATGCCTCTGCTTGAAGAAAACGGTTTCAAACCAGACTTCGAAGCAATAAAAGCCAAGAAAGCCAAAATGATGTTTCTGAACTACCCAAATAACCCGACCAGCGCCACCGTGGACAAAAAGTTCCTCGCAGAGGCAGTGGAGTTTGCACGAGACAACAAAATAATCCTGTGCTATGATAACGCGTATTCGGAAATCAGCTACGACGGCTACAAAGCGCCCAGCATCTTGGAGGTGGACGGCGCCATGGATGTTGCCATCGAGTTCAGTTCACTTTCCAAGACTTTCAACATGACTGGCGACCGCATTGCGTTTGCTGTTGGAAACAAGCAGCTCGTCAGCGGCTTAACTAAGATTAAGTCGCAGGTTGATTCAGGACCACCCGTGTATATTCAGAAAGTGGCTGCTAAAGCGTTGGCAACTTACAAGAGTTCTGAGCCGCCAGAGTTCCTCAAAAAGAACAACCAGATTTTATCGGAGCGCCGAGACACGTTGGTTGAATGTTTGGGCGACGTTGGTTTTCCCTGTGAAAAGCCTAAGGCGACGTTTTATGTTTGGGTGAACTGCAAAGGTGACAGCGTGAAGTTTGCAGCTAAACTGCTCAGCGTCGGCGTTGCTGTGACGCCTGGCATTGGCTTTGGGAAGCATGGAGAAGGCTACGCAAGAATAACTTTCACACAGCCCAAAGAGCGGATAAAGGAAGCCAGCGAGAGGATTCGAAGCTTATACAAGTAGTTGGCAATCGGCGTTTTGCAATTTGATTGGCGCCCCCAAAGCTTGCACACTGGGCACGCTTTTCGGGTGGTCTGTCTGCGAAGCTCTGTAGCTCACGCTAAATTGACGTTTACTTCAACTTGGTATATACTTTATATATTAATTTAGTCAAGTTAGAGGTATGAGCTCCAACAAAATCAGCTTTGAAGAATCCTTAGCAGCCAAGGTCATTGACTCAGGAAAATGTGCCGGATGCGGCGCATGTGTCGTGGTCTGTCCCTTCGGTTGTTTAGAATATACCCAAGGAAAACCAAGCTTGATAAAAGAGTGCAAAATCTGCGGAATATGCGTCCAGGCGTGCCCTAGGTACGAGTGGGAGTTGGCAAAGGCGGAGAAATTTGTTTTCGGTCGAGAGCGAAGAGCAGATGAAGAGTTCGGAGTCCATCTTAGACTTGCTATAGCCCAAGCAACAGACGACAGCGTGGCAAAGGTTAAACAAGACGGCGGTGTCGCCACTGCGCTCTTACTGTATGCCTTAGAGAAAGGATTAATCGATAGTGCACTTGTAGCTGGGGCAGATCCAGAAAAGCCCTTTTCGCCTATTCCCAAATTAGCCACAACTGCCCAAGAGCTCTTAGACGCCGCAGGCACGAAATATTTCTGTGCACCGAACATACTCGGTTTAACGGAAGCCCTCAAACAGAAAAAGGCTAGCACAGCTTTTGTGGGGACACCCTGTCAGATCCACGCCGTCAGAAACATGCAGATGGCAGGTTTAAAGAAATTCACTGCTCCTGTGAAATTTTTGATTGGACTCATGTGCTCAGAATGCTTTATGTACGAAGGCTTAATGGAGGAACATATTGGCGGGAAGTTGGGCATCAAGTTAGGTGACATCAGGAAAATGAACATTAAGGGAAAAATGTTGGTTGCCACCGACTCAGGGGTTACAGCAATTCCTCTTGCCGATGTTAAACAGTACGCGCGAAAAAGCTGCGGCGTCTGCGATGACTTCAGCTCTGAACTGGCAGATATCTCCGTGGGCGGTTTAGGATTAGACGGCTGGACATTCACTATAATCCGCACAGAAAAGGGTGAAGAGCTTTTCTCAAGCGCAGAAAAAGCAGGATTCATAAAAACCAAACCTATAGAAGAAGGAGCGTTCTCGTTGAGTCTGCTGAGTAAACTCACCAGGAAAAAGAAGGCAGTAATTGCGACTCCTGCAAAAATGTAGTTTAAAGGTCAGCTTGAAAAACAAGAGCCTTTTCCTTTTTTCAACAGAAGATTGGGTGCGCGGCTTCGAAATTTTTTCATTATGCACCCAAAGGCTGCGGCTGTTGCCTCCTGCAAACGCTTTCCCTCATTAGCAAGGCGGTTAATATAGTATATATTAAACATTGGATGTATTAGTGAATTAAGACTGTAAATGGTGATTGTGGGAACAGTATGGAACGAAGAATTATGTCGTTAGGCCGATCTTCCATGGTTATCTCTCTTCCGAAGAATTGGATGCAGCTGAACGAATTAAATAAAGGAGACGTTGTCTCTTTCGCAATCCAGAGAGATCGTTCCTTGGTTGTTTATCCAAGCGCACAGAAGAAACCAGTACCCAAAGAGATAACACTCCGCATCGGTCAAGGTGAAGATGAGACTCTGATATCGCAAAAAATAATTGGTGCCTTTCTAAACGGGTATTCCGGCGTTACGCTCATCTCTGAAAAAATCTTTTCGATCCCACAGAGAAAAGCCATTCGCAACATCGCTGGAAGGCTTTACATGAGAATCATGGAGTCCGACTCTAAAGGTGTCTACCTTCAAACTTTGACGGATGAGTCAAAAGCGTCACTTGAACAAGCCATACAAAGAATGCATCTGATTTCCCATTCCATGTGCGAAGACATTTTTACCTCTTTGAAAAATAATGACGTATCTTTAGCGAAGGCTGTTTTTTCCTTGGATGACGATGTAGATCACTTCGCTTTTTTCATCCTCAGAATGCTCCGCATTGCGGCCCAAGATCCAGCTTTGGCGAATGAACTTCGAATCGATGCTTTAGACTGTATGGACTTCCAAACTCTTGTTTACCGGATTGAGCACGCCGCCGATTTCACTGCGGACATAGCAAGGCACATAATAATGATTGACGGGACTAAACAGAAAATTCCAGATGATTTACTAGAGCTTATGGTTTCTGAAGGAACCGAGGTTGTCGACATCTACGTTAAAGCGGTCAATGCTTTCTTCTCAGGCGATGTTCCTTTTTCTGTTGAAATAATGAAGCGCAGACAAAGAATTGAAAATTTGGATCAAGAAATAGCTACGAAGTCGTTTATGGGTAAAAAAAATCCTGAACTAATCTGCGCAATTTGCTCTATACGGGAAGATATAAAAAGAATTGCTGACTATGCAGCAAATATTGCGGAGATTGCGGTAAACCGCGCGTTCAAGATAACTACGTAGGCTTCTTTGTCGATTGGTAATTCAGAGTCATCGCAAGCTTAGCGGGTAACAGACTTTTTTCTAGCAGTTTTCTAGCCATCGGCAATGCTACGTTAAAGTTGTACACGTCTTTTCCGGCGCCCCGTGCTTCTCGCAAGATTTCTTTCTCCAGTTTGTGTTTTAGTTCGCCCACGGCGAGAGCTCCGATCACAAAGATGCCGGGCAACATTTCTCTCATGTCATCCTTCAGATCGATTCCCTCAACTCCTAACGGCGGGACAGCGTTTATGTCAAGTAGAACTTTCATGTTCTTGACTTGGTTTAGCATCTCTTTGTCGATTATTCGGACGCTTCTGACTCCTGCGCACATGATTACGTCAGCTTTCTTCAGGATTTCGATTTTTGAAGCGGATGTGGGGGCGAATATGCCTTGCACTTGAACTCCGTGGTCTTTGGCTATGCCTTTCGCGATGCCTTCGGCGTGTTCTTTTCCGTCGGCGCGATTCGGGTTAAGGCTGGCAATCATGACGTCGCAGCCCATCTTCGCTAGCAGTACGGCTGCAATTTGTCCAACTGCACCTGTTCCCATGATTGCGCAGGTTTTGTCTTTCAACTCTCCAAGCTTATTCGCCACGAGTGCGTTCTCGGCCTTGGCAACCATGGCAGCGGCTGTCGTGTATGCTCCAGCGGGGTCTATGATTATGTTTCCTTTGAACGGTGGGAACATCGAGCTCTTTATGGCTTCAAAAACTTCTTCGGCTTTATCAGCATTTTTTCCTCCGATCATGAAAACGGTGTTCTTGGCGCCTTTTGGTCCTCTGGAAAGCAGGGCATCTAGTGCTACTGTTTTACTGTCTTCAGCTGTCATGTTTTCGTATGGAATGACCGCGTTGTACCCAGCGTCGTAAGCCATGCAAATGTCGAAGGGGCTGGCTTTCGGGTCTGTGTCTAAGTAGAACAGCAGGTATGGAGGGTTTTCGCCGCCTTTCCCGATGACTGGTTTTACCTGAACCTGAATTGATTGCAGCCAGTTTTCTACTTCAGGAACGGAGGGAACTTCTGCAGTCGCCGAGATGACTTTCTTTGAGAGCTTGGCAACCTCGACTTTGACATTCAACGATTCTAGCAGTTGCTTGATTCCAGCGACGTGGTTCGGGCTGCATATGTGGAGGGAGGTAACTTCTTCTTTTCCTTCGATTTCTTTCGCGTGGTTCAATATGCCCATTGCCATCCAGCTTTCTCTGATTGAGAAGCTTACTTCTGTTTCCTGTTCTTCGATCTCTGACTGTAAGCCTTGGCCATATGCGATTAGGTATTCTTTTTCCATGGACGCGTCTGGGGTTCCCTGTTTGGAGAGTGTGTCCAGTGTCTTCAGCACGCCGTTTCTTAGTTCTACTTTCTTGCCGAAGGCGATCGTGAGATAGTTTTTGGCATTTTCATCGATGTCTACTGGGAAGAAGGGAATGTTGCTTTTTCGGAAGACCTCTGCTGAAACGTTGTTTTCATAAAAATCTTTTTGGGAACGCATACCTAGCTCTTCAGTGACAAAGTCAACATGGACCTTGGCAACAACGGCTTCTAGGAACTTGTAAAAACCTATTGATGGTTTCAAAAGTAGGTTCAACGGATTGGGGGTCGGTTCTGTTAGTTGGAATGGTTCGTTATACTCTTTTTCAATAATTAGGATGTCAAGTCTCTTCTTTGATAGAGGTTTTAATTCGAGTGTTTCCATTTTCTTACTCCTCGTTTGAATAGTAAGAACGCTGGAAAATATATACTTAGTCGAAATACCATACTTACAAATATGTACGGTATATACAAAATGGAAAAATAGGTATTAGCTTCCGCTGCTATCTTGCGCCTTCGGTTCCTCATCAAAAACTGGCTGAAGCAACAGATTTGATTTATTCTTCAGTCGACCATCTTTTGCATGAGGTTTCCTCACGACGCTGTCATTGGCTTTTTCGATCTCAAGCGCTTCCTCTGCGAGACGAGCGGCTGCTTGAGCTATTTCATGCGCGCTTGCGACTAGGGGAATGTATTTTTCGCTTTCTTTCTCTACGAAGCATGCCAGAGCGTTAATTTCAGCCAGTTTTTCCGCCATTCCATAAGCCGCCATCGCTTTGGCTCTTGCATAAGGATTGTTCAGAACCGAATTGTCGCGAATGACAGTTATGTCTATTACCAGTCTCGGCAAAGCCGGCGCTTGTCCTGCCTCTATTGCATAAATGGCTTTGTCGATTTCTGTGTGGACAATCCTGTAAACTCCCGTGATGGCGAGGACTTTGCTTATGTTTGAGTTGAAAACCGCCATCTCTGTCGGGTCTAAGAACTCTTTTCTTGCCCCGATGAGCGGGTCGCCGGTAATTATTATGTAGCCTAACCCTTGTTTTTCGAGATCCGCCTTTACACGTTTCCCAGGAGCGTCGGTTATTACGATTGCCGGTTTTCCAATGCTTGCAAACGTTTCCCTGGCTTTAGCTGGACCCGGTAAAGCAGTGTTAGGAGAGATTACCACGAAAAGGTCAGAGTTGAACTCCAACATTTTGGGAAGCGCATCCTCCACATCCCCAAGAGACATCTTGGAGCCAGTGGTTACCGTCCGGACTTTGATGTCTTTCCGGTCAGCTAATTCGTCAAGCAGGAGTTCAAGGTAAGGTGATGTTCCGATATTGCCGCATTTGAAAATTCCAATTTTTTTGAATTGGCCCTCTGTCAATTCGTATCGACTCTCAACTTTATAGGTTTAGATTCGCTTTTAAGAGTTGTTGTAACTCAACGTTTACTTCAGCACAAGCGCATTCGTCTCAAAATACCATGCAAAATATGGGTGATCAAGGCCTTCTCAAGTCTTTATTTTCTGCAGTAATCTGGCATTCCCCTGAATGTTCACTTACCCCCTAGTGAGATCGCGAGGAACCTCCTGTTGGCGAGCGCCACATATTAATGGGCGTTCAAAAAGCCTGTTTACATCAAATAGGTACGACAGCGTTTTCTGACGATACTTTCATTCGGCGAAGGGAAAAGCGGTTGGTTGAGAAATTGGCGCTCAGAGAAAACTTAAATATATATACTCGTATATATAATAAATACATAGGGTTTTATCATGAAAAACTTTGACGCACTGCAAAGCATAGACAATTTCTGCAAAGTTGTAGTGAAGAAAACACCAGCCGCCGAACTTCAAAAAGGCAACAAGATAGATAATGAGCAAGCAGAGAATGCAGTTTTCGAAGGAGCTTACCGTTATAAGCCTTTGATGACCCATTCTGAAATGGGCTGCAGTGTACAACCCAGAATTGAGGAACCATTGGTCGATGTCTACGATGAGGAAGATAATATCAGAATCTTGGTGCAGTGCCGATGTCGAGAACAGCAAGTAACTTTCCATCCGAGCACAGACGGAATCATAGTTTGCAGAGAAGAGTGCCATAAGGAAAAAGGCGGTGGCGAAACGTGTAGAGATGTTTGCCGCAAGCTGAAAATTAGAACAGATGGATTACAGCTTGAAAACATGCTGTTCGTCATTGCAAAGTGCAACAATAACAACACTCTTGAAGCATTAATTCCGAAAGTCAAAAAATGAACTGGGTAACTCCCTATTTAATAGCGAATTTGTCGCCGTCTCTGTAGTCA
>CAYGJP010000037.1:0-14461 GCA_964350175.1 uncultured Candidatus Bathyarchaeia archaeon | reverse complement strand
GGTTTACTGAGCGTTAGCGAAAGCTCTATATCTGTTGATGAAAATTCCTTCTCGACAGAGCACAGGTGGGCCCGTAGCTCAGTCAGGCTGGAGCGGCGGACTCTTAATCCGTAGGTCGCGGGTTCAATTCCCGTCGGGCCCGCCATATCCAATTCATGTTTAGAGAAAAAGTCTTGCTTGTTTTCTGCTCATTAATCTTCATACTTTTTTCTCACTCATTTTTTTACCTCAGCTTTGAGGGTTTTTTCTTTTCCAAAAGAGAAGTTGTTTACTGAATAATGCGTTATTTTAGACTCCCCTCTTAGGGCATCCGTTCTCTGTCTTCACTGTAGTCTCTGTCTTCGTGGGCTTCTTCTTCGGACTCTTCTTCTGCCTCTTCTTCGCTGGCTCTTTCTCGGGCACCTGCTGCTCTTGCTTTGTCTTCAGCTTCGCCTTTTGGGGGAAATGCATCATCTAACCAGGCTTCAAACTGTTTTGTGGTTTTTGTATTGGAAAATGCCCACGCGCACAATTCAGAGATGACCCTATTTAGGTCAACTTGGTGATTGTCTGCTAACTGTTTCAGGAACTGTTCCCACTTTTCAGGAATAGATATCGCTGATTTGCTCATTTCTTCTCACCACCATTTTACGTCGTGTAAAACAAAGATTTAGATTTCAAACACGCTGAGTAATGATTATTTCAATAGCTCAATGCTTTCTTCAAGTCTCATTGCTAATTTGACTCTCAAAAGAAATATGTTGAATGCGCGATATAAACCACTAGAAAACAGCGGCTATTTTGTTTTTAGCAGAAAAGTTTAGATAATGACGCATAATGGGGGTGTTCTTAGTTTCCAAAATAGCAAAGTAGTGCGAGGTGTTTTCTAAATTATTTTTGTTCCCTCAAAAGACCCTTTTGCTCCATTCAGGATTGGTTTAAGTTCGTAACGCATACTCTTAAAGAAACTAATTGCTTCGTCATCGTAGGGGTCGATATCGCTGGTCCTCATTGTAGTTGCACAATGGGCCTTAGCGTTTTTCTCCATGTAGACAAGCAGTTTTCTGCCAAACCCTTTACGTTTTTTCTTGCGTGCAGTGTGTATTTCTTCTAAATAACTGTAGAGTAAAGTCTTGGCCCAAGACACAATTTTTCCATCGACAAAAAGCGTATAGATTATTTCATCGTCTCTTTCGCTTTCTTCTTGCATCTCAACTATTTTCTCATCTGCAACATGTTCCAGTTGTTTTTCACTCATTTAGAATCGCTCGGCGTCATTCTAATTAGTTCTTTTCGTCTGCTATTATGTTTTTGGAAACTAAAAAGCAGAAAACACAGGCATTGCTTAATCAATTAGTTAAGCAGTATTGTATCAGGTGAATTTTATGTCGTGGTATGCAGTAGCTTTTGTCATAGCCGTCGTCCTTCTGATGATTGCAGCTGGTTACTACTTATCTAGGAGTTATTTTAGGGACTACACCTATGATGCTCCATCCAAAGCATGATTGCGCGGAATTACATCTGTAGTTGCTCTGAATTATCTTGATTAGTTCTCTGGGTTGTGCTTGTGCGTTCTAATCTTTATGATATACTATGAAAAACTAGCTAACATTGAACTTATGTGGTCTTGTAGTGGGTTTGCTCTCCGGGAATCTCCCCGAAAGAAAGGATTAACCCAACTCGATAGCTTCTAACCCTGAAACAGTCTCAAAACAGTTCGTGAAGAAGCCCAACCGGAAACTATTATCGAACTCGTAAATTCTCTTTTCTTTCAAGCAAACCCGTAATTTCATCAAATTCACTCGTGTAATCCTTGTGTTCTTTAACTAATCTTTTAAGTCTACTTTGGCTAAAGTATCCTTCATAGAACCCAAACACAAGAATCCCAAAAAACCCAAAAATAAGATAGTTAGAGAACGCTGCTACCCCGTCATTGTTAATTGTGACTATGATAGGCACAAGAACTCCAACAGAGCCAATGTAAGATGAAAATGTTCCTATGAGCGCACCCATCACATCAATTTTGTTATCGTTAATGCTCTTAGCCAGACTTGCTTTTCTTTCCCAAAGCGTCGAAGTATCATTGAAGTCCACAGCACTAAACAGGTTATCAAAAGCTTCAACTGAAGTGTTGCCTGTTCGACTTACAAAAGCGCTGTTCATTTTTTGGTGATACAACTCTCTGCTTTCTATGTACTGCCGTTTAAGAATCACGTTGTCTATGTAACGAGTTCTCCGCACCACCCGCAAAGCATACTTTATATTTTCAAAAAAACTTTTTCCCGCGAACATTTGACCCGCTAATTTCGCATTCAGCATCGTTTGTTTTTCTTCAGCATTCATCGCTTGCTTTTCTTTGTTCATTTTTTTCCTCGCAGAATTCTAATATACGCTATCTCTGTTCTTTCTGCAACTGCAGTCTTGTCGCAATTTCTCTGGAGATTTTTTCCAGCCCCTTTGCTAACTCTGCGCTGTCAACCGCGTCTAACGGGTAAAACTTGCCCTCTTTATCGATGAATGCAAGCTCTACCTTTCTGTTTCTATCAACCAATGTTTCACCCCCCTCAAAAACCTGATTATTTGACATGAGCTTTCGTAATATGCTGCTTTCAGTTATCATGGCGAGATTCAGAAACTTTTTCTACGTCACATTCTGAACCGGGAGGACCTCAGCTATTAGCCCCTCACGCGGCCTCATCCTGCAAAGTGTCGAGGGCTAGCTGGCTTTCCCCTAACGCCTTTCTGCGAAAGGATACTTAAAATGGAGTTATTAGGAGGTAATGGGGGACGTGGGCTTACTCTTTTTTGGCAATCCATGTCTTTACTGCTTCTTCGGCAGCGCGGGATAGGTCGCCTTTTTTCCCGCCAAATCTTTCTACAGTCTTCAATCTGAACTGCTTTTCCAACTCATCTGGGAGATCCACGCTTATTCGACCCATATTCAATCACCTGTTTTTATTAGAGTTTTATGCACGATTCCCACGTGTCAAGCATCTTTCCAATAAGCGAACTGCCAAACGCCCAATTTTGTTATTGTTTTTGTTGTCATTTTTCATTCGCTCCAATTCACTTATCCACATAAACTACTATGTGCTTACGCGCTTATAAACATATTGTCTTATGCGCATACGTGCTGAGTGCGAGCCATTAGCATAGAATTAGAAGCACATGCAAAAGATTTAAGCCCTAAGTCCTCTATTCTTATGGTAGCTAAGTATAGACGAGGTGTTTTACGTATGGGTTACTCACGAAGACAGGGCGGTAGTTACGAGGGAAAACGCGGTCATGGCAAGGGCTTTAAGCGCTGCCCAGTCGAGTTGGGCGAAGAATTAGAAGTAGAAATTACGGAATTGAGCCCCAAAGGGGAGGGCATAGCTAAAAATCAAGGCTTCATAATTTATGTCGCCGACGCAAAACCTGGAGACCACGTAAAAATAAAGATCACCAAAATAACCAACATGGCAGCAAACGCACAAATCATAGAGTAGAATCAACATTTAATGATAAGCATACGACCTTGTGCCGCGACAATTTCAATCTATGGGGCGCTCTGAAGAAATAGCACACTTTCTTATTGACAGAGAAGAGTCCATAGTGATAGCCAAAAAAGCTATGGGAACGGGTTTGAACCGGTTTCTATCATAGGCTAAAACTCTCCAAGTTGTATTCTTTTACAGTAACATTCTTGGCAGTAGATTAGTTTGCTTGCATCATGTTTCGCTGAAATCTGAAATTCCAGGTTACACTCAGAGCACACTACCTTGTATTTTTCCTCGTAAACAAACATTCGGCATATCAACTCCTTATATTGAACTTTGCAAAAACCGCTCTTGCAAGCTTTAGTACATAGGGCAACGCCACTAATAAACCAGCTTACACTTCTCAGGATAGAGCAGCGGACTCTTAATCCGTAGGTCGCGGGTTCAACTCCCGTCGGGCACGCCACTATTTCTTAACAGAGCCTTCACGGTTGCTTTGTTTTCCGCCATCATTTGGGACTTGTCTATTGTTGAACAGATTTTGGGTTTAGTGGACAAATGCCCGCTTAGTCAGAAAACATATCTGCGCGTGCTCCATAATAAATGGCAATAGGTGAACGAGTTGCCAACTTTTAGCCAAGTACACGAAAAACTGTTTATGTTAGCCAAACCTTATTTGGACAAGAACGATTTTGGAGCAAGCCACACCGAAAGAGTCCTCAGCATAGCCCAAACAGAGTTTATAATCCCGCCAAAAGTTTCGGATTTAACAGTTGCCTCCATAATTCTCCACGACATAGGCGGCAGCACCATAAAAGACCAGTACGAGAAAGGACCAAAAATAGCCGAAAACCTTCTTCGCAAATTAGGCTACTCCGACGACTTCATCAACAAAGTGTGTGAAATCATAAAAACTCATCATGACCGACCCGACAGCCCCAGCGAAGCCTTCAAAATCCTCTATGACTCTGATCAGCTTGTCAGGTTCTCAAAAGAAGAGTTTCCATACTACGAGTCAACGCATCAAACCAACTGGGACGCGATTATCCAAAAAATGTATACAGACAAACTTAAAGAGAAAGCAAGAAAAACCCTGCAAGAAAGAAAAACCAGTTAAAGTTGCAGGTTGTATTTGGTGTTGATTACTTCTTTTAGGGTGCTCTGAAAAGTTTTCCCGATGTCTTCCATGAATATGGAGCGGCTCTGAATTCCCTTCTGGATGGTTCCTGCTGCTATTAAGCCTGTTCCTAAGATGTCACTAACGGCAGTTGGTTCTGGAAAAACAATTAGAGCCATTCCGATTTGTATAAGTCTGGATTTGTTGCCTTCGCGCCACAGCTTCCTTGTAGCCGCAGCCTGCTGCCCTGTGCCCTTTAGGGTGTTAGCTGCTTCTTTTTTGTGTTCGCTAAGTTCGGTTAATGCTTTGGTGGCAGTTTTGATTTTTTCTACTTGCTCCATAATGGCGTCTCCTATTGTAGTTTATAGAATGGTTTTTGGGTGAAAAACGTTTAGCTAAAAAAAATGATGGTGTTTGCGTCTTTTCTGCGTTTGTACTTGCCCAGTATTTGCGTGTGTGCCGTAAATTCAGCTTGTTCCGCATGGCTGCTTTTGCATTAAACAGCGAAAACTCATATCGGCTTCATTTATATTAGCTCAGGTCTCCACCGTGCAATTACAGTGGTTTTTCACGTTGCCCGGCTCTTTGTTTAACTTGTAGCTGCACTGCGCAACAACAAAAAAGTATAAACTGCGCTAAGCTGCAAACGAATTTTTAAGGCGAGGTTTAAGCACGTCCAAAATAGTCACTGCTGTTAAAAACGCAACTCAAACTCCCAAGAAACCGAATGCGGAAATTTTCGGGGACTAGTAAAGTGGCGTCTCTTCAGAGGTTTTCTTTTTCCTTAGCACCATGAAGAGGAAGTAGCCTGTTACAGCTATGAACGCAGCTGCCACCCCAGTTGCGAGGTACATCAGGATGGTGTTGGTGCTGTTCTGCGACTCCAACTCGCTGGCTTGCAGCTTTAAACTGGCAATTTGTAGGCTAAACGTGTCCACTATGGCTTGCAGGTTGGTGCAGTTTAACTGTAGATTGTTGACTTGCGCTTGTAAATTGTTTGTTTGGTTTAGAAGCTCGGTATTGTTTCCATCCAAGTTGTTAACTAGAATTTGCAGCGACGCTTTATCCGATTGCAAACCGACTACCTGAGACCCAAGTTCCGTATTGTTGGCTTGCAGGTCATTCACTTGGGCTTGCAGGCTGCTTTTTTCAGTTTGCAGACTGTTAACTTGTGCTTGCAGAGCGGTTTTTTCTGTCTGCAGAGTGGCTAATTGTGATTGCAGTTCGGTGCTGGTTCCGTTTAAGATGCTCAGTTGAGCTTGAAGCGCCGAGTTGTTGCCCTGCAAATTGTTCACCTGAAGCTGCAACGCTGCTTTTTCGATGGTTAGGTTGCCCACTTGGTTCTGCAGGTTCGTGTTGTTTGTTTGCAGGGTATTCAGTTGATTTTGCAGAGTGCTCAGTTGAGTGGTAAGGTTGTTCACTTGGGTCTGTAGTTGGCTGACTTGTGTTTGGAGTTCCGAGTAAGTTGGGTTCTGAACAAGGGTTACCGTTAAATTAGTTAAACGACTAGTGCCCGCGTCTATTTGGGCGTAGACATACTTGTTGTTGTCAGCGTCGCTTGGAATTATGATTGGGTAAGATTTAATGAAGAATGACCCTGCAAGGTAGTTGCCCGTTGCCAACACATCGGTGTCAATGAGAATTCTGAGAGTTTGCGTATTGGTGTACAACCAAAGTCTGAGGCGCACGGACCCTGACATGTTACTTCCTAACGAGCCTGAGATAGTGTATGTTTCTGTGTTTCCAGGTCTGGTCTGGTCTGGTCCCGTGATTGTGAGGTATGTGAAAAAAGTGTTACTGTAAGTGATGTTCATTGCTTTTGCGCTGGGCGCCAGCATTAGTGATGCTAAAACTGTAATAGCCAAAATGCCTACGAGTACTTGTTTCTTATTTAGGGTCCTCATGTGTCCTAGCCAGCGTTCACGATATTCTCTGAACAGCTTTTAATGTTTACGGAAACAGCACAGATTAACCGTTGTGTGTACCGTTCAGTACATAATTATTCAGCTGGTTAGTGTTCAGGTTTCCTATATGAAACGTCGTGGGTCAGTATCAATGTCAACTATTGTGGCTTTTTTGGACGCCAGTGCCCTGTCAACTGCTGCTTCAAGCTGGCTTGGCTCGGTCACTTTAATCCCAACTCCTCCTGCGTGTTCAGCGAAATCGGCAAAGCTAAAGTCGTACAAATCGGTCTGCGCGCTCGGGTAGCCTTCAACTTTCTGCTCCTGCATAATCATACCCAAACGCTTGTTGTTCATGACGAAAACTTTGACGGGCAACTGGTACTTCAAGGCTGTCAAAAAGTCACCTATAACCATCGTGAAGCCGCCATCGCCTGTGATGCACACGATTTGCCTGTCGGGGTACGCGAGGGCTGCTGCCATAGCTCCAGGCAAGCCAAATCCCATTGATGCTAGTTGGCCGCTCATTACCATTTTCTGTGTTTTCTTCATCGAAAAGTTTCTTCCAAACCACCAACAGTTCTCACCCACGTCCAAAGAAATGACGGCGTCGGATGCAATTTTTTCATTCAGAACCTTCATTATGTAGGGGGGTCGGATGGGCTTCAAAGTTGCGTCTGCTTCTCGCTGGAGTTGCTGGCTCCATTCTTGTTTTAGCCGCGCAATTTCATTCAGGTAAGCCATGTTTTGTTTTTGCTGCACTTTCTCGGTTAGCTTTGGGATGAGCACAGCGCTGTTGCCAAGCAAACCCACCTCGACAGGGTAGGTTTTGGCAATCATCTTCATGTTGATGTCTATTTGCACGATTTTCTTTTCAGGAAGGTGGGTCATCTCGCTAAACGAGGACCCGATTACTACGAGTAAGTCAGCTTTGCGGACAAGCTCTGCAGAAGCAGTCGAACCCATGCCTCCGTGGCTGCCCGCGCTCAGCGCATTGTCCTCGTCGATGACGCCTTTCGCCCTGAAAGTGGTCACTATCGGAGCTGATATTTTTTCGGCTAACTTAAGCAGCTTGGTTCCTTGTCCTGTGGCGCCAAAACCCGCGATTATCACTGGTCTTTCCGCCTGACCTATGACGTGTGCCGCTTTCTCGATAAGTTTGTCTTCTGCGCCGAACGCAAGGTTTGGCATTCTTCCTTCAAGCGGCTGAATTGGCGCGTCGTAGGGCAGCTTCTGCACATCATTAGGGATACCTATGTGGCTGACCCCACGGTCAAGCAGTGCATGCTTTAGGGAAAGCGTTGCCAGCATGGTGGTTTGGTCTTCAGACATGAGAATCTTGTTGTAGACACAGATGGGTTCAAAGAAGCTGTACTGGTCAATTTCCTGAATGGACCCAGGCCCGATAAGCTGCCGAGCAACCAATCCTGTCAAAGCGAGCACTGGTGAGTGGTCCAAGCTTGCGTCGTAGAGACCCGTGGCAAGGTTGGTGGCTCCTGGTCCTGAAACCCCCAAGACAGCAGCAACGTGACCCGTGAGTTTGCCGTAGGCTGAAGCCATGAACGCGGCAACCTGTTCGTGCCTCACTTGGATGTACCTCATGTTGCTGTTTTTCCTTACCGCGTCAACTACACCCAGCGTTGAGGTGCCTGGGACCCCGAAAACGTAAGTTACGCCCCACTCAGCGATTTGATCAACTAAAACTTCTGAGACGGTTCTGCCTTTTTTTGGTTCTTCACTTTTTTCTGTGAGCAGCACAAAGGCGGTTTTGGGGACTCCGCAGACGGGGCAAACCCACTCGTTGGGTAGGTCTGCGAATCTTTTTCCTGCCTTTTCTTCGTCGTATACGTAGTTGCAGACGGTACATCGGTATTTTGCCATGATCAAGAACCTCGAAAAACATTAACTGACTATTCTAGGTTGCTGTTTGGGTTTATGTGTTTTTTGGATGCCCGATAGATAGGCGTGTGACCGTGAAACTTTTCCTGTTGCTTCCAAGTAACGAAACACCAACATCGCAAAGGTTAACACGAACGCGCCCAGCAAAACCCCGCCAACAACGTCACTGAACCAGTGAACGTTAAGGTATATCCTGTCAAAACCCACAAGAACAACCATCGCAACGTAAAATCCGCCTGTTGCTGTTTTCACTTTTTTAGATTCCCAGTGTTTCCATGCCAAGTACGTTAATACGCCGAAGAAGACTACGCTTCCTGTGACGTGCCCGCTGGGGAAAGAGTAACCCGTTTCAGGAATCAGCATGTTTACTGGTCGGGGTGACTGAACAAACTCTTTGAAACCTGCAACCAGGAAGGCATCCGTAGCCATTGCACCTAAAAGCAGCACGCTACCCCTGCGGTAATGGTAAATGAAGAGGATAACTGCTACTACCAGCGAGATTACAAGCAGAGCGTTAAAGTCGAAAACAAAGGCGATTCCCTCAGCTACAGGAGTAAAGAAGCTATTGTTAATGGAGGCTGCCCAAGAATTTACGTTTGCATTTACGGTGTCAAAGCTGCTTCTGAACACCGCAACAACCAAGAAACCAACTATGAAAAGCAAGCATGCAAACAGGATTAAGCGTTGTTTTCGTAGTTGAGGCTTCACTTTGCGTCACCTTTTATTTTGTTGTCGCTCAGATTTATTCATTGATGCTGTATTTCAGCTAGAATGTTGAGATGTACTCGCGAGGACCTGACCAAAGAGGATTGACTCGGGTTACTGCGGTTTGGGGTTAGTCGTGGCTTCTCTTTTCCCCTTCCGCTCTGAACGCAGCATACTCGGAGAGTTTCTTCGCCATCTCCCTAAAGCGTTTGTCCACTAGGTCGTTCACGGTGTCTTTTTCGTATTTGCCTTTTTTGTCTTTCACACCAGCTTTCACGCCTGTCAAAACTTCGATGCCTTCATCGATGGTTTTCACCGAGTAAACATGGAATTTCCCAGCTTTTACCGCATCCACAATTTCCTCTTTCAACATCAGGTTCTGCACGTTGCTCTCAGGAATCATCACGCCCTGCTTGCCCGTTAAGCCTTTAAGCTTGCAAACTTCAAAGAAGCCCTCAATCTTCTCGTTCACTCCACCTATGGCTTGCACTTCACCCTTCTGGTTCACGGAACCAGTCACTGCAAAGCTCTGCTTAATCGGCAACCCTGAAAGATTCGACAAAATCGCATACAACTCGGTGCTGCTTGCGCTGTCGCCTTCCACGCCTTCATAGTTCTGCTCAAACACTAACCGTGCACTAAGGCTCAACGGTTTGTCTTTGGCGTACTTCTCATTCAAGTAGCCACTCAGAATCAAAACACCTTTAGTGTGGATTGGTCCCCCCATCTTGGCTTCGCGTTCAATGTCCACCACGCCTTCTCTGCCTAAACCAACGCTGACAGTTACTCTTGAAGTCATGCCGAAAGCAAAGTCACCTAAGCCAGCCACAGAAAGCCCATTCACTTGACCTGTCTGCTCCGATTCGGTGTCGATGAGCAAAAAGTTGCGTTTTATCATTTCCTGAATCTTCTCTTGAATCATCTTGGAACGGTAAATCTTCTCCTCGATGGCTTTCTTCACATGCTCGCCGCTGATGTATTCAGAATTTTCTTGTACAGCGTAAAAATTCGCTTCTCTGGCGACATCTGCAACTTCTGAAAACCGCGTCGACAGCTTAGTTTGGTCATCAGCTAAACGCGAACTATACTCGATAAGCTTAGCAAGACCTGAACCGTTAAGATGCTTCAACTTCTCATTCTGACAAAGCGTACAAACAAAAGCCGCGTACTGCTGCATACGCTCATCTGTCCGTGGCATACGGGTGTCAAAGTCCGCTTTAACCTTGAAAAGCTCGTTAAACTCCTTGTCCAGCCTGTACAATTGCTGATAGAGATATGGGTCACCTATGATTATGACTTTGACGTTGAGCGGAATCGGCTCTGGCTTGAGACTTTTTGTGCCTAAGAATCCGTAACGCTCTTCCACTTCTTCGATGTTGATGTGTTCACTGCGCAATGCGCGCTTTAAGCCTTCATAAGCAAATGGGTTTCGCAGCAACTCTTCCACAGGAATGATGAGGTAACCACCGTTTGCCTTATGCAGAAATCCGCCACGAATCATGGTGAAATCCGTTATTAAAGCTCCAAACTGAGCTTCTTTTTCCACTCTGCCAAACAGGTTTGGGTATGTTGGGTTAGTTGCCATGACAACTGGTGCACCTTTCACTTCCGAGTTGTCCACAACCACAGTTACCTCGTACTGTTTGAATGATGGCTCACGTACCCAAGGTAATGGGAAAGGTGTTTGCTGTTTTTCTTCAGGATTTTTAATGAATTGGGTTACGTTGGTGAGGATGTCGTTTTCCACGTTTTTGAGGTAAGTGGCTACATCTGGGAAACCTTTGTATTTCTCCGTGAGTTCGGCGGCAAGGTTTCCGATGGCGTACATTGCGATGTCACGGTTCAGTTTCTCAAGTTCTTCGCGGGCTTTCCTGTCCAAATCCATGAATTGGCGCATAGCCGTTCGCAGATGCCCTTCAAGATGTACACGCTTTTCTTGGATTTCGAGTTGATTTTTCTGCGGCAACCTCAAAAGTTCATCTTCGCTGACTGGTTTACCTTTGATCATGGGAATAAAGAGCAAACCAATTTGGGTGCTTTGGATAACAAAACCTTCTTTTTTTGCTTCAGCGTTAAGCTGGTCGATGAGCGGTTTTCTTTGGGTTTCCACAACTTTGATGGCTTTTTCCTTGCGTGTCGCGTACTCTTCGCTTTCGAAAGCTTTCCGCAACGCACGTTTAGCGTCTTCGATGAAGGTTTTCATGTCCTTTTGGAACTCTTTCGCCTTGCCCGCTGGAAGCTTGATGGCTTTAGGCGTGTACTCATCAACAAAATTGTTCACGTAACACCAGTCAGGCGGAACAGGCTGGGTTTTGGCAATTTCTTCCAGAAAATTCGACACTGCAGTGGTTCTGCCCGTTCCAGGGTAACCTGCAACGTAAATGTTGAATCCTTTATCTTTGATGCTTAAACCGAACTTTAAAGCTCGAACGGCTCTTTCCTGCCCAATTATCTCTTGTAGTGGGGTAATTTCCTTGGTGGTTTTGCACTTCAATATGTTTGGGTCACAGGTTCTTCGCAGTTTTTCTGGAGGTAACTCGTTAACCATTTAGCAATTCACCTTATTCAAGTTTAATTATAAAGCACGTTGAGTTTACCTAGGTTGGCTACCGAATTAAAGTTTATCTATGCAACATTTTGCAGGATTTGACGCTCTCTGTTGCTTGGAGCAGTCTATAGCCCCTCTTTATATAGAATCCAGCATGACACGTTTTTTGACCTCTGATAGGACCCTATCGTTTTGACCTACCCCCTCCCCCCACCCTTTTTCAGATTTTTCAACATTTAATGACTTGAAATTTGCCAATACGAGAGGGCACCCCCCGTTTTCCAGCAAAAACACGCCCTGACCTACCCCTCTATCGTTCCTGCAATGAATCATTAATAAGCTCCAAATATGACTGCTACAAACCCGTTTGCTTAACAAATAAAGAGAAAAACGCACAATACTCGCTCAGAAGGCTGCCGTGATTATTCCGCTTACGGAACAGCCTTGTTCTGCTTGAAGAACACCCGCTGTACTAACTTTTAGAACATCAAAGTTATCCCTTAGAAAACAAGAAAGGGCGCGTTTAGAAAACTTTGCGGGGCTAACTACTCGCCAGCTAAACCAACAGTTTGCTGAAAACCAGTAACCCGCACGATGGTTCGGCATGTGCCGCATGATATGACGAGTTCCAGTAGTTCATCATTGACGACTTTGGTGTCGACGATAGTGTAGACTTCTTCGGTTTCGTCTTCAGGGGATATCATGGTTCCACAGTTGGGGCACGCAAAAGAACCGTCGCCTTCAATCTGGGTAAGGTTTATGGTGTAGATGCTGCTTTGGAGGCTTTTCTTGAAGTCTTTCTTCAACATAGCTTTTTCACCTTTCTTCGCTTTTTTGCTGCTTGGCATGAGTTTAACCCCTTAATCTAATTAACAATTATGAATCTCTAATCAGTGAGTTAGATAGATTTAAGATTTGACCCGTAAAAATAAGGGAAAAACGCATAGAACTCTGCGCGGCTGCTTCGTTGTTTTTATTGTTGCCATGCGCAGAGTTGCTAAACATTGCATTTAGCCTTCAAATTTCTCAGGCGAGATGTAGTCACCGAAGCTGGCTTGGGCTTTAAACAGGCGCTCGCGTTGCAGGAACAGTATACCGAAGAGCTCTAGTGGTGTGTCGGAGACGTTTTCCTGGTAGAATCGCTGTACGCGTTCAATTTTTGCCAAGTTTTCAGGCACGCGGATGGTGAATTGCTTGATGTAGTCTTCTTTTGCGTAGTCTTTGCCTAGTACTTGTTTGAAGAGTTTACGCAGGTCCTCGTATTTTGGCAGGTAACCTGTAGGAGACTTCATTGCGTCGACTTCGTTGTGCACACGCAGTTCCATCCATTTTACCCACACATGCTTGTCCTGTGGAGAGTTCAAGTATTTGCCGCTTTCCTTGTCCCGCAAGAAGTAGTTGACACCAAAGATAGTAGGTGCCTTCTTGAGCTTTTTGCCAAACTCTAAGTTGTTGCGAACGTTCTGACCCAGCGGAATAGAGATGAAGTCTTGAATGCTCATCATGTTTATCTCAGGCACACCTTCTTTTCCCAGAGTCGCAAAGGTTGTTTCCGTTTCCAATGATGCTCCATAAGCGATGATGCCGTGGCACCAATCGAAGCTCTGCTGAACAGGCACGTACGCTTTGGCGTCGCGTCCACCATACATTATGCCGCTCAACTCTACACCCTGTGGGTTATTCAGTTCAGGGTCACAGTTTTCCAGCGCATTGAGGGCTACGGCGTAACGCGCGTTTTTGTGAGCGGGGGGAATATCGTTGCCTGCCTCGTCTTTTTTGCCTTCGTACCAAGCGCCAGAAAAGCTAATTCCTTCCTTGGGGAGTTCCTTGCCCATGCCTAGCCAGTAGGGTTTGCCATCTTTGACTAAAATATTAGAGAAAATTATCTCTCCAGAGTTGGTGAGAACTTTGTGGATTAACTGGTCGTCTTTTGGGTTAACATCTTGGATAATTCCGAAAATGCCTGCTTCGACGTTTACTGCGCGGGCAACGGAATCAATGTCGCGGATGTATGCGATGTCGTCTCCAAGTATGGTTTCTCCTGGAAGCATAGCGGTGGAAGTCTTGCCGCAGGCACTTGGGAACGCACCAGCGAAGTATGTTTTTCGTTTGTTTGGACCATACACGCCCATAAGGAGCATGTGTTCGGAAAGCCAACCTTCCGTGCTAGCTTTGCGGATGGACAGGCGGAAAGCAAGTTTCTTGAAACCTACAGAGTTCCCAGCGTACTGAGTGTTGACGCTGTAAATGGTGTTATCCATGTTGTCAATGTAGATGCGTTTCTTGTCGTATTCTACACTGACCATTTCTTCGCTTAGTTTTCCTGCTGAGTGCAAAACGCGTAGAAAGTCGCTTTTTGGGCCTGCTTTGACAAACTGGTCGTAACCAGACCGGTAAAGGAGGTCTTCAGAGTGGGCAACATACCAAGAATCGGTACATTGTAACCCCAAGATGGTGAATATGGAATCTGGGGGTCCTAGGGATATGAAACGGACAATCATTGTGCGACCTTTCATGGAGTCCCTGAGTAAGCCTTTTACTTCAGCCAAGCCTTCCTGTCGGTCGATTTGGTTGAGGGCTTTACTGAGGGTTATGCCCCGGGGCACAAGGTATTTTGTTGCGGCTCTGTCGCGTCCTTGGTCATTCATGCCGTCGAAGTGGACGGTGTGTCCTGAAAGGGTTAAGATGGCTCTTTCTTCGCCAGTGACGATTGCTTGCTGTCGAACGTGCGCGATGTCTTCGGCGGAGTCGCTGCAGACGAAAATTTTCTCCGCGTTACAAAGGTCGCTGGCTTTGGCTATAACTTCGTGGACAATTCGGTTATCTATAGCGC
>CAYGJP010000036.1:0-14509 GCA_964350175.1 uncultured Candidatus Bathyarchaeia archaeon | reverse complement strand
GACATCATAATTGCTTTGAATGGAACCACCATCAAAAACAGTGATGACTTGGGCAGTTATCTTGAAGGAAACACGTTGCCTGGCGATTTAGTTGTGGTAACGGTCATCCGAAACAGCACCACCGTAGATGTAGGCGTTACTTTGGGCACAAGACCCCCACCGCCAACATAACCTCACTCCTTTGTAGATGATTTTCGCAAACTTGTTCTAGTGAATTTTGGGCATCCAAAAGCTAATAAGCGCTAAACATTCATAGACTGCCGTCAAGCGTTTAGAGGGCATCGTTATGGCTTTAAGCTGGAAAACCTGGAAGCTAAGCGACATATTATATGGCATCGTAGTTCCCGTCATCGTGGTTCTGGTAATAATTGGGCTTTCTCAGGTGGGTTCAATTTTTGAGAGGGGCTCTTACGGAATCATCACAGGCATCGTAAGTGAAATCGAAGAAATGGTCATCCTTGTTGCTGTTCCGCTGTTGCTGGGGTTGGTTTGGAACCGGTGGGCAGGCGGCGCTTCAGGTTTTCTGCTGGGTAGCATCTACGCCATTTGGTGGTCTGTCAAGTTTGGCATGTTTGCTCCAGGGCTTTTGATGAGTTTGGGTCCAACTATTTTGGGCTACGTTCTCAGTGCTATGTTGATAGGTTACATGGCTGGAGCTTTGAACCAGCGCTCCGAAGACTTCAAACGGCTACTTATTTCAAGTGTAGTCGCGACCACTGTGGGCGGGCTGTTGCTTTTCGGAGTTTTCCATCTTTCATCCATGAACGTGGTGACTGGGGTTGATGGCTTTTTGCTTACCGTGTTGACCCGCATAGCCACTGGAGTAATAATAGCCATAATAGCAAAAGTTTTCATGTGGTACGGAATGGCAATAAACAAAAAATCAGGTCTATAATGTTTTTTGAATAGCCTTTAGCCTTCCCCGCAGGCTAACCCGCCCATTGCATCCACGTATTTCTGGGCGGCATCCGCCGAGGCGAACGGACCATAAATAATATCGTATTGAGGGTGCGTTTCTTTCGTTGGTTCTGTTTCTGTCTCAAAAACTTCAGGTTTCGCGTTCACTTTCAATCCCACAAATATTCCCAAAATAAAATCTCCACTATCTTTAAGCTGATTCCTTTTCCGCTATTAGCTCTTTGACTCTTCGTTCAATTTCGTCTCGGATTTCTCTAACTTTCTCGATGGGTTTGCCTTTTGGGTCTTCAAGCGCCCAATCCACCGTGGTCCTAAAGAATGGACCGGGACAAACTTCTGCAGCCCCACAGCCCATGGTGATAATCAGGTCGGCTTCGCCTGCCATTTTCTGCGTGAGCATTTTGGGTTTGTTTTTGGATATGTCGATGCCTTTTTCCTTCATAGCTTCCACTGCCACGGGGTTTACTTTTTCGGCAAGCTTAATGCCTGCGCTTTGGGCGGTTAGTTTTCCTTTTCCGTAGTGGTTGACGAAGGCTTCTGCCATTTGGCTTCTGCCCGCGTTCTCAACACAAACAAACAGTATTCCCTTCAAGACTCCTATCTCCATAATTATTTAGCAATTCGTCATTTTTAACTTTCACAGTCAAAGCACACGTCTTTTTCGCTGTTTGTCCAGTATTGCTTGCCGCATACTTTGCAGCGTGGTTTTCCAGATTTGGCGCAGCCGTCGCATTTATCAGAGAAAATTGTCGGAAACCATGGACCATTAAATTCAGACATGATTAGTCAACATTTAAGCTTTAGCTTTCCGCAATTTTTGAATCAAATCGCGGGTCTCTTTTTTCAAAGGGTGTTTGATGGCGCCGGCAGGGCAAACTCCGTCGCAGCCTGTACAAAACATAACGCAGGAGTTGGGGTTTTTTACAACAGGTCTCTTTTTTCCGTCTTTCTCTTCAAATTCGTAAACTCCGAGTTTACAGTATTCTACGCATTTTCCACAAGCAACACATTTTTCGTAGTCTATTGTTGGACCCCATGGTATCTTGCTTCGAGGAATTCCGTGATATGTTTCTTCAGGCATTCTTTTTTTGCCTCCTTTGCATGAGCGCTACAGCAACGATAACCACGACGGCAATTACGGCAGCTACCGCGTAAATAATCTCTGTTGGTGCGGACAGGGTTGGTTGAGGTGTTGGCGAAGGTGTTGTTTGGTCTGAAGGCGACGAAGAAGGACTTGGCGAAGGCGATGTTGAAGGCGGAGATGTATTTGTGGCGGATGGGGTTCCAAAAGCATACACGTTATGGTCCCAAGAACCCACGTAAACCTGACCGCCGACAATTGCTGGTGAAGAATTTACATGGGACTGCGTTTGGTAGCTCCACACTTTAGCCCCTGTCAAAGCATCAAGACAATACAGGTTACCATCCCAAGAACCCACGTACACATAACCACCCGCAACCGCAGGAGAAGAATTCACGCCCTCTTGGGCTGTGTAATTCCATATTTTCTCGCCAGTTAAAGCATCAAGGCAATAAACATTGTTGTCCCCGTCCCAGGACCCTACGTAGACATAGCCGTTAGCTACCGCGGGAGACGAGTCAATCCAACCTTGAGTGGCGTAGCTCCATATTTTGGTTCCAGTTGTCGCGTTAAGGCAATAGACGCTGTTGTCTTCAGATCCGATGTAGACGTAATCACCAACCACCGTGGGGGAAGACTGCACCACATTCCCAGTTGTAAAGTTCCATACTTTAGCGCCTGTTAAAGCATCAAAACAATACACGTTGCTATCAACAGAACCTACGTAGACATAACCGTTGGCCACTGCAGGAGAAGACTCCACAAGACTGCCTGTCGTGTAATTCCATATCTTAGCGCCTGTTAACGCATCCAGACAATACACGTTGTTATCCCAAGATCCCACGTAGACGTAGCCGTCAGCAACGGCAGGCGAAGACTGCACAGTAGCTCCAGTTGTGAAATTCCACACTTTAGCGCCCGTAGAAGCGTCAAGACAATAAACATTCCTATCATAAGACCCAACGTACACGTAACCACCTGCAACCGCAGCGGAAGAACCTAAGGCGCTTCGGGTTGTATAACTCCATACTTTAGCGCCGGTTGTAGCGTTGAGGCAATATACATTGCGGTCATCAGAGGGTATGTAAACGTAACCGTTGGCAACTGCAGGCGAAGCCCACACCACAGTACCAGTTGTATAATTCCAAAGTTTATTTGCGGAAATTGGTGGATCAGTGCTTGCTGAATAACCCGTGTGGGTTAGGTCATGATGGAACATTGGCCAGTCCTCAGAGGCGGAACTAGCAAAAGCTCCCGATACAGTGCAAAATGAACATACAAGTGAGATTAGAAGAACACCATAGATGATGTCTTTGGGTTTTAGTCCTCTCAGACAGCCAGACATGTTTCCATCTCTGTTATGGTTAACCAGAACAGAAGATGTAAATATTTAAATATTGCTATGATACCCGTTGGGGTATGGCTCCAAAACAAGATAACTCACACAGACTCAAAGCCAAGGTTTTTTACGCTCTCTCAGACCCTGTCAGGCTTGAGATACTGGAGTTTATTCGTGAGGGCGAAAAATGTGTGTGCGAGATTGTGCCACATCTGAATCTTATTCAGCCTGTTGTTTCGCGGCATCTGAAAATCCTCAAAGACTGTGGGATAGTTGTGGATCGGAAAGATGGCACTAAACGACTTTATTCAGTCACTGATGCTAGAATATACCAGATTATCGACACCATAACACCTGAACTGGCAAGTGCCATTACCAAGAAAATCATGGAACAAATGATCTGTTAACTGAGGAAAAAACCATGCCGTCCGAGCATGAAAAACAAACACCAGAACACGTCAAAAAAGAACTTTCGCTGGGGCTCTGGGAGAAGTACCTGACGCTCTGGATAGCTCTCTGTATTGTTGCGGGTTTGTTGCTGGGCAGGTTTTTGCCTGAGTTCGGGCAGTTCATGGATTCGCTCAAGTTTGCGCAGCTCTCGATTCCCATTGGCGTTTTGTTGTTTTTTATGATGTACCCGACGGTGGTTGGGATACGGTTCAGCGACGTAAAAAAGGCAGCCCAGAATCCCAAGCCTTTGCTGGTTACCATATTTGCCAACTGGGTGATTGCGCCAATTTTGATGACGGTACTTGCGAACACTTTTCTGGCAGGCAACCCCCAATACATCGCAGGCGTCATATTACTGGGTTTGTCGCCTTGTACCGCCATGGTTATGTGGTGGATGTTTCTGGCGAAGGGCGACATGGCGCAGGGCTTAATCAACACCGCCGTCAACGCGTTGATTATGCTGGTTTTGTATGCGCCTTTGGCGGCGTTTTACTTGGGTGTGAGCAGTATTCCTGTGCCGTGGGATTTAATCGCTCTCAGCGTTCTGGTTTTCATTGCGCTGCCCGTGGGTGCGGGTGCTTTGTCACGCCGAGTCATAATAACCAGAAAAGGTGAAGCGTGGTTCAAAGACAAGTATAACCCAGCTGTGGGCAAAATCTCCATAGTCGCGTTGCTGGTTACGTTGGTGGTTTTGTTCTCGTTCGCTGGGCAAACAATTCTTAATGACCCGTTGCTGGTGGGTTATCTGGCTTTGCCTAACCTGATTCATTATGCGATTATGATCGGTTGGACGTACACACTTGGGTATTTCTTAGGTTGGAAGTACGAAACCGCCATCGACACAACCATCATAGGCAGCAGTAGTCACTTCGAAGTCGCAATAGCCGTTGCCACAACACTTTACGGTATCGGTTCGGGTGCAGCTTTGGCGACCGTGATTGGTCCCCTTATGGAAGTGCCTCTGATGCTTTCGCTTGTCTGGCTTGGACTACGCACTAGAAAATACTTCCCAAGAAAAAAGCATGCTAAAGCTTAGGCGGTCCAGAAGGAGTAGATTTCAAGTTTTTCTCCTCCAAACTGGGCTTTTAGGTATTTTTTGACTTCATTCTCGTCCAAAAAGCGTGTGCCCCGTTTGTCTTTGTGCAGTGGAATTCCTGTTTCTCTGAGAACGTCGCCTTTTGGTGCGTCAATTAATATGTAATATCTTTTGTCATGCAGCATTATAAGCCGAAGGATGGTGATTTCTTTGTCTTGGGTGAAGCCGTTCTGCTCTAAAATGAAGACAATGCTGCCTGGTTTCTTCTCGATGACTTGCTGTTTGAATTCTTCCCACTTGCGCAGCCGCACTTGCCCGTCATTTTGGTTTGTCTCTTTTTTTGCAGTTGTTGCGTGGTCCTTGGGCATGCTGGGTACACTGGGAAAGGTTACAGTGGATTTTGCTAATAAAGTATGAGTTGCCACTCCACAGTTCAGATGCCCTGCCTTTTACTTCCTTTAGATGTAGGCTGTTCGTATCTGTTGCAGACAACGGCAATTTGCTAGGGCAGCTTTAAAAGCCAGACTCGCCTTAAGAAAGGGCGCTGAAACCGGTGAATGTTTTGACTAAAGTTAACGGAAGAATAACAAACTACAGAACAGGTCCAAAGGCACAGACGTCAAGAGAATGCCTTATCCAATTCGAGCAGTTTGATTCAGTTTCTCTATCCAGCAAACTCATAGGTCAAAAAGTTTTGTGGAAACAAGGGAAAAGCGAATTGGCTGGAAAAATCGTCGCATTACACGGCAGAAAAGGCATGCTTCGCGTCAGATTCGCTCATGGCGTTCCAGGCCAAGCCATAGGTTCACTTGTTGAATTGGCAAATCAGAACTAACATCCCAACTTTTCTATTCAACCTTTTTAAGCTCAAATTAATTATGCAAAGCGTTCCATACTTTAATGAAAACTACAAATCACTGCTAACTGTTAATTAGCCCAAAGAAACCCTGCTACGCTAATTTATTTAGCGTCAACAGTTGTTTAAGGTCGTCTTTTAGAAGGTTCATCCAGCCTTTTTCAAAATGGAATGAAGCATTGCGGCTGATTGCCCTGACCCTGCAAGAGTTTTCGTCTGTGTAGCTTTTGCAATCGGATTCCTTTACAGGAACATTGCCGCATTTCGTTCTGCAGAGGTTTTTTACGTATTTATTTATCGTGAGGTAGAGTTTTTCGGGTTTGAACGGTGGCATGTATTCGTCGGAAACTTGCTGGATGTTATCCTGCGCCATTTCCTCGACTGCGGCAACTGTGAATCGTTTGCTTATGAGAACTCCACGGCCGCATTTTTCGCTCTTCATAACTTTCAGCATCTTCTTTACGTCATCCACGCCTACAAATCCCGCTTTTGCTTGCGGCTCTATAGAACGCAAGAGTATTTTCTCGTCCGACGCAGTGTCTGAGGCTGTAAAATCAATTCCATTGGCGCATTTTTTTCTTTTTTCGCATTTGTAGTTTCTTATAGCGATTATAAGTTCCGCTTTATCTTCAACACTCATTTTAATCAACTTCAGAATGTGGAGACGAAAAAATTCTGTCTCAAAAGCCATCAGACCCTTGGTGGTCCAAAAACTTTCAATTCATTCTGCCTACATATAAGTGCATTTCTGTTAATATACCCTCCTACTATGTAGGCGTTCGATGCAACTATTTTGTCAATTCACCAAAGTCTTCGTTTTCGTAGACGAATTCTTCTAACTTGACTTTTCCATCTTTAAGCAGTACTTTATACTCGGCCTCACACACAGGACAGGCAACTAACTCGCCATCTTTAGCATGGTCAACCTTGAATGTGTTTCCGCATTCTGAACATTTTAGAACAAACATCTTAGAGGCTCCCTCTTTTGCCTCTTATATTGTAAGGTAGTTGCGTTCTCGTAGCCAAGTAGCTTGGTTTTGTCTATACCGCCAAAAAATGTCGCCGCGTGTATCTGACTGAAAATCCCACGGCGAAACCAAAACGATGTCTCCGTCTCTGATCCATACGCGTCGTTTCAGTTTGCCTCGAATTCTGCATAACCGTTCTTTGCCATCTTGGCACTTTACCATAATTCTGTCGGCGCCCAACATCTTTATCGCTATGCCTAACACGTCATTTTTGGATGGCAGAATCATCTGATCAAGTTTTCCTTCATTTGTGACTTTTCTTCTACCCATTTTTCGACACCATATGTGGCTACATTTTCATGTGCCGACATTTTGTAAATCAGAATAATCTGGAGAAAAAGTAAAGCGCACGTTTGGTCGATCCGACTCTTCCTCTAAAGAATTCTAACAATTGTTACAAAGTATGACGCCGACTATATTAGTGTAGCACCAGCGAAAGCGCTGATTCATGTGCGTTTTTAAAGAATAGGTAAACTATTTTTTTAAAATGAGTTAGTCGTTGCGCGCCGTAAGAAATTTTATGAAAACTCTGAATGTGGTTTTTTGGCAAATGCGTTTATAAGTGCGGCATCTCATCTGAGAGTGAAGAGTCTCTTTTATACGCTGGGCTTAAGCCTATTGGTAACTGATTCTTTTCAAAATATGTCCAACAGAGGTAAACTATATTGTGTATGCTAAGAGCGGGTTTAGTGAAAAACTGTAGAAGATGCAAGTCCTCCGTGCGCGTTAATTGTACGATGAGAAAGAAAACAACCAAGAAAATCTTCGTAAATAACAAAAAGAAAGGGGAAAGCAAGACATCAAGCTAGGCGACGAAACGAAATGTCCGCAGTGCAGCCGAATTGGTCGTGTAGTGTGGATTTCAACAGACCAGAAAACAGCCGGAATCCAATGTTCTGCGAGCCACAGCATGGCAAATCGCCCTGATTCGTCGCTTGGTTCAACAGCGCGTCCCCAATCTAAAACGAGCAAAAACATGGTTTTCTTAATGGAAATTACGTGAAAAGAATGACCTGATCTTGTCAAACTTTCAGATGCTCCCCATAGCGAAGGCAAGTTCGCTTTCAAGTAAAATGAAGATAAATGTTGACTCTGAGAAAGTTGGGGTTTTCTCTCCGAAGCACGTTGGCTTCTACATGAAGTACTCTTTTTTTGTGGTTAGAGTTTTAGCAGTGCCTTCGTTTCAGCAGTTTCTTTGTTGGATGCTGAAAAGAGAAAACATTGAAGAGCAGACGGTTAGGCGCGTGTATGTTAAGGTTTTTCCGTTGCGAAGGAAAAACGGCAAGGGTCTTGCTGGAAACTGCGATGTCAGCAGAGGCAAAATCCGTATTTACCCTAAGTCAAGGAAGTTTTGCAGGGTTTTCACGCAAAAGTTTGACAAGAAAACTCTTATGATGTACGCTGGAAACAGAGCACGCGCTGCGTTGATACATGAGTTACTGCACTTGAAGTACGCTGCAGATGAGCAGAAAGTTAGGGCGCTGACAAAGGCTTACTTTTTTACTTTCACGCAAAGTCAATCTGTAAATAGTTCGCGGGAGCTGTGCATTTATACAATGATCTTTAAGGTGCGAGCAGTCAAGGAGTATCCTCAGGTTAGTTTCTAAAAGAAGAAAATGAGCGAAAGCAAACTACGTGCAGATCACGTTTTTGGAGATGCCCTTGTTTTGTTCTATTTTGGCGGCGCTGTTTTGTAGTACGTTGAGGGCTCCGGATTTTCCGATGCGCAGTTGTCGTTCTCCTCTGAAAGCAGCTACGGATGCATTTTTTATCTGTATGGTGTCCCCCACAGTAACAGTATTTGCTAGTTCGTTCCAGAGGCATAGTTTGATTTTTCCAGATGAGTCCCCTATCAAGGCATTGACTACCCTGGCGTTAGCTCCAAAATGTGTATGAACTACTGTGGGTTCTGGGGTCTCCAGAACCTTGGCTTCCAAGTTGACTTTTTTCATTCCAATCCGTAAACCTTCAATTAGGCTGGACTGGTGAGCTGTATTTTTTTTGGCTACCTGCTTGCGTACCTTGTCGGTTTGCATCCAGTTTTCAAAGCGGATGTCTTTTTCTAGGAGACGTTCTTCGGCAACTCGGAACTGCACTATTACGGCGTTGTCTTTTGTTATTAAAAAGATGGCTTCTTTTTTTATTGTGCCGCGATATTCGATTGAGAGTTCGGCGCAGCCGGCTTTTCCGCGGTTTCTCGCTGAAAGTAAGGCTTGGAAAAGTTCTGCGACATAACAGCTGTATTTTACTGAAAGAAATGCGAGTTGGTCACCTAACGTATTTTTTTTCCTCAAGTTCCCTTTTGCTCCATTTGTCTGTCAAGGCGACCTTGAGAAAACAAAGTCTACATGCAGAAGATTGACTCTTCTTAATCTATCTCGGCAGAACACAGTATAATGTGGTGCTTCCTATATTAGGTTAGCTTCAAGTAATCTGCTTTTCACATGCTTTTTGGCTTTTTAAAAGAATTTGTTATGGCGTATTTGATTAGGCAAGAAAATTAAAAAAGAAAAAAGTTGTTAAAACGAAGTTAGATATTAGCTTGAGAGCTTAGTATCTGCGTGGTGGTCTTCGTTTTGAGTAGCATTCTCGGCAGTATACTGGCCTGGTGCCGTCTGGCTTGAAAGGAACATCACATTCTTTTCCGCAGTCAGCACAGGTTGCCTTGTGCATCTCTTTGTTATTGTACATTTCGCTGTTTCAACTCCTGTTATATTTCTGTGTGCAAAAAGCTGTTTCTGCACGTTCATAGTAGGTTGCGTCCATGCTTATAAAGGCATGCTTACGTTTTGCTGGAGTGGGCATGGAGAATTTGTTGTTGTCTGCAGGAAAGCAGTTTGCTGGTGGTGAATAGGTCAAGGTTATTAGGTTGTTGCGTTACTTTAGGTTTAGGTTTTGCAGATGATTGTACACAAGTTTGGATTTGAAGAAGAAGAGGATTGCGACGATTGCGATTGTGACGACTGCGAAGATGAAGAATAGGTCTTCTTCGTGGGTCAATTTGGGCTAAAGCGTTATTCGCCTTTCGTGTCGTTTCTGTTGCATTCCGCTTTTGGCCTGTATTCTCTTTTTTTGGTTCGTTGTTTGTGGTGCTTTTCGCATTCCTTTATTCGTACAAGCATCCATTCGTTTTCTTCATAGACGCATCCGCAAAGCAGAGTTTTAACGGTCAAGGTTTGCCACCTGTTGTGCAAGCTACTAAGTATACTGATATCTTGGCGGTCAATATTTGAGTAGCGATTTTGGCGGGCGTTTTGGCTAAAAGTGTTTAGATGTTAGTAATCCCAAAACAGGTCCTCAAGTCTGTTTTATATGAAGTATTGCAGTATGATTGAGATTGCATAAATCAGCATGGTTACGTGGAACATAGGTAGGACTTTCATGCCTGTGTCTGCGGTTTTTTCTTTTTGTATGCGGTAGTTTGCGATGGTTAGCAGCACGAATCCTGCTGCAAAGCCTGCTATTGCTACGGTTCCCAGAGTTGTGAGGAAAATCAGCGCGGTTACCATGTGGATAGCGGTGAAGGTGAGTATCCAGTAGGCGGTTTTCTTCATGCCGTACAGGATGGGTATGGTTTTCATTTGTTTTGCTTCGTCATTTACCTCATCAATCAAATCGTTGACTCCCAGATGTGCCTGTGCCAGCGGATAGAAGAAGAGGGCAAACAGCAGTACGTTGATGTCTGGGCTACCGATGCACAGGTAACCCGCAACTGGGAAGAGTGTGAAGTCTATGCGCCCGATTAGTTGGGCTATGGGCTGGGTTTGGCTGCGTTTTTTGATTTGATAGAAGACTTCTAGGCAGTAGCAGACCGCCATTATGCCTACGACGTAGAGTGCGTTTGGGAATGGCAGCGTAAAGATGATTGTTGTGGTTACGGCTACAAGCAGAGCGAAGAGGATGGTGGCTTTTTTGCGACTGATTAGACCTTGGGAGATGGGGCGTTTTCCGAATACGCGCCAGTACTTGGTTAGTTTGTCGGTTTGTGTTTCTTTTTTGTCAATGTCGCTGTCTACGATGTCGTTTAGGACGAGTCCCGCTTCAAAGCCCAGCAGCCCAATCAGCACGGCTTGGATAACCAGGGCAAACAGCAGTACGTTGATGTCTGGGCTACCGATGCACAGGTAACCCGCAACTGGGAAGAGTGTGAAGTCTATGCGCCCGATTAGTTGGGCTATGGGCTGGGTTTGGCTGCGTTTTTTGATTTGATAGAAGACTTCTAGGCAGTAGCAGACCGCCATTATGCCTACGACGTAGAGTGCGTTTGGGAATGGCAGCGTAAAGATGATTGTTGTGGTTACGGCTACAAGCAGAGCGAAGAGGATGGTGGCTTTTTTGCGACTGATTAGACCTTGGGAGATGGGGCGTTTTCCGAATACGCGCCAGTACTTGGTTAGTTTGTCGGTTTGTGTTTCTTTTTTGTCAATGTCGCTGTCTACGATGTCGTTTAGGACGAGTCCCGCTTCAAAGCCCAGCAGCCCAATCAGCACGGCTTGGATAACCAGCGTCCATGAGAAGCTTCCGTAGTTTTGGAGAGCCAAGAACAGTCCAGCGCAGAAGAGGGTGGGCCAGACGAAGAAGAAGTGCAGACGGGTAAGGTCTAAGTAGGCTTTGAAGGTGTTTTCCATGATTATCGACTCGTTTTAGCCTTAATTATCTGTTTAAATAAATAAGCTATTTGCATAATATTTAGGGCAGTTGAGAGAGATGGCTATGGGCGTCCCTGTGATTCTTCGGATGATTCGTTTTCACATTGTTGCAGGGGGTGCTTTGGCGTTTCTGCTTGGAGCCCTCTTGGCAAGTGTTGGGGGCGGCAGTTTTGATTTTATGCATGTTGGTTTGGTGTATCTTGTAGTGTTCTTAGGCGACCTCTCAACACACTACAGCAATGACTATTTCGACGTGGAAGTTGACCAGTATGGTGAGCGGCGAAAGGTTTTTTCTGGCAGCCGCATTTTGGTTAGTTACCCAAATCTGCGTTCTTTGGCGCGTTCTGTTTCGGTTTCGTTGCTGTTTCTCTCGGATGCTGTGGCCGCTTGTTTGGTGTTTTTCTTTGGTGCCCCAGTTGAACTGCTGGTCATCGCTGTCGGAGCGAATTTTCTGGGCTGGTTCTACTCTGCCCCGCCTGTGCGTTTGATTTCTAGGGGGCTTGGGGAGGTTGTTGTGGCTGTTGTGGCAGGTTTGGCAATTCCTGGTGTGGGTTATTTGGCTGTGCGTGGTCAGTTTGATTGGTTGTTTGTCTGTTTTGTGGTTCCCTTCGTGTTGTACGGGTTGATGCTGAGCCTTAGTTTTGGTGCTCCTGACCGCGAAATAGACTTGAAGGGTGGAAAGCGGAATTTTGTGGTTCGCAAAGGCGAGGCTGGGGTTTTTGTGGTTGTTTTAGCTGCGACTTGCGTGGCTAGCTTGGCGTTTCTTGTTTGTGCTTTGTTGGGGTTGTTTGTGGTTGTTGATTTTTGGTTGGTTTTCATGTTTTCTCTGATGCCGCTGCTGGCTGGGGTTGCGGGTTTTGTGGGGGCTCTTCGGAAGAGGTCTGTACCGTTTTTTAGCGGGTTAAATATTGTTTCGTTGTTCTTGTTTAACGCGCTCATGGTTGTGTATCTGATATTTACTGTTTTTGTGGCAGCCTAAGTTGTGGCTGGAACGAAGGTTATTTAACGTGAAACGCCTCATTTTGGGTTATGAAAGCTTGTGTATTATACATCTCCCGCACGGGCAACACCAAACGCATGGCGGAAGCAATCGCAGGTCATCTAAATGCGCCCATATTTGACATCGCCAAGCCTGAGGGTTTTGTTGCTGGGGACTTTGATTTGCTGGCTGTCGGCACGCCTCTCATGGGCGGTAGACCTGCACCTGAAGTGTCCGCTTTCTTGCAGAATTTACCCGAAGGCGCAGGCAAGAAAGCCATCGTTTTTTGCACGTATGCTATAACGAAGGCTGGCGCTCTCAAAAACATGCAATCGGAACTGGTCAAGAAAGGTTACACGCCAATTTTGGAGCTTTCTAAGAGGGTTCTGCGGCAAAGTAAGGCTGATTTTTCGGATTGCTTGGCTGAAATAAGCAAAATCTTAAAAGAATAAGCAGTTATAGGCACATATTGGTGAATTGTATGGTTGACCATACGGTTGTGCATTTTGAGATTCCTGCAGATGATGTGGCGAAGCTGAGCGCTTTTTATTCTAAGCTGTTTGGCTGGGAAATCATAAGGATGCCTGGTCCTGTCGAGTACTGGGGAATCCAGACTGTGCCTGTGGATGAAAAAGGGATGCTTCTGCGCAATGGCGTCAACGGCGGAATGATGAAGCGGCAAAATCCCCAGCATAAACCAGTGAACTATGTGGCTGTTGAATCAGTAGACGAGTACATGAAGAAGATTGAAGACTTAGGCGGTAAAGTGGTGGTTCCCAAGATGGAGGTTCCTGGTGTAGGCTGGTGGGCTATGGCTTTGGATCCTGAAGGAAACCAGTTCGCGATAATGCAAATGCTTTAGCCAGATGTAAACAAAACAAGCCTCTATCTTTTTTTGTTTTGTGGCTTTGTTGTTCGGTGTGCGGGAGTGCCTTGACATGCTGAAGCACATTTTTTGTTATCGGTTTTCCTCATCGCAGCCCACTTTATCAGAGGAATTACTGCGCTTCCAAGCTCCACACCGTCGTTTGTCAGTGAATATTCAACTCGTGGAGGTATCTCGGCAAAAGATTGTCTTGTGATTAAATTTTCGGCCTGTAGGTCTTTTAGGGTGTCGGAGAGGGTTTTTGGGCTGATGCCGCTTAACTCTTTCATTATGTCGTTAAACCGAAGTGTTCCCCGATAGCATAAAACGTGGATTATTAAGAGCGCCCATTTTTTGCTTATGACGTCTATGACGCCTTCGATGGGGCAGAAACAAGGGTGATTGCACTCGTCAGGCATATCTTCACTTCCTTTGAGCATAGTTACTATATTACTATAAACTTGATAGTTTAAATGCTTTACTTTGAATAGTTGCATTGCAGAAAAACTGGAGGTGATTTGTCAAAATGCATGAAGAATGCGGATGCGAACCTTCCATAAGCTGCAACTGTCAGCCTCACGGAAGACACTTCCTAACAAAAGAAGAAAAAATTAAACATCTGGAAAACTACGCTCAGGAACTTAAGAAAGAAATCGAAGCAGTAAATGAACGCATCAAAGAACTGCGAAGCTAAAAAAACCATCCAGCGGTTTACCAAGGGGACAAACCTGCCCCATTTTTTTATTACAAAATCACAAAGAATGACCCAATTACTTTATGACACAAGAATGCAGTGGTGGGGCTGCCCAGATTGATTTTGTGCAAAGTGAGCTGTGCTGTCGTTGCGAAAATTTTATTAGCAGTTCTCTTTAACCTGCTTGAATTGAATGGCGAATTAAACAAATGAAGTTTATTCATTCCAAATCCCCGTGGTGTAATTACTTGGATTCAAACAGGACAGTTTTCTCGTCATTAAACGCATGGCGCTAAAGAATTATAGGGCTGTTAGCGTAACTTCTTTATGGCAGCTCCGAATTGTCCTTGTCCCGAGAAAAAGTGTGTTCATCATGGCAATTGCGAAGAATGCGTGAAACATCATAAGGAAAAGGGCGAGTGGCCATTTTGCTCACGGTAAGCAATCCCGATTTAGCGAACAAATTTTTTGTCGCCAAATTTAGAATTAGAAAATCGTTTATCTTTTGATTTTTTCTCGACGTTTACTTCAAAAAATTTTAGCCAAACTTTGGCAGTTTGTTTTGCTACTTTGAACCCGTCCAGATAACGGTTGACGAGGTCAAATTCAGCAAT
>CAYGJP010000035.1:0-14536 GCA_964350175.1 uncultured Candidatus Bathyarchaeia archaeon | reverse complement strand
CAAAAAACCGAGGGGGGAGGGGGTAGGTAAAACGATAGGGTCCTATCAGAGGTCATTTTCTGTGTCAGGTTGGATTCTTTGGAAAAACGGGTAAGGGATAGGGGTAGACCCAAAACATAGCCACCCTACCAGAAGCATGCCAGTTTGCCACGAGCAGCAGAGTTACTCTAAAACAGCCACATACGGATGGTCAACCTTGATTTTCAACACCACATACTTGTCGTTTGAGTAAACTAGCTCCACCCACCCCGAACTGAGAATGTTGCTGTCAAACCGCTCCTTGCTGTAAACCAGAAAACCAATATACGCATCCCTGATTATCGAGGCAAAGTTTCTGCATTTCACCTCAAATTGCTGCTCTGCCCTAAAATCAAACAGCGTGTTCATGTCCTTGTAGTTTTGCAGTTGTGGGTAGCTGTTTTGGGCGAAAGCAAGAATCTGGTATGTGGCTGTTATGGTGTAGTTAGCGTCCAACTTGAAAAAGTTGTACTGGAACCTAACCGCATCTAAGTTGCCATTCCCCAAGGCGCCAAGGTTCCCAAAATCAGGCAAATCCACAAACCGCAAACCAAAACAAACCTCATTCGTGGAATCGTAAACGCTAACATGGTTGTCTGCTGTGAGGTTCTCCTTGAAGAAATCCGTTATAGCCCACTGGTTTGGCTGCACCTTGGAAGGTTTACTCCACGGATTCTCCCAGTTCAAAACGTCTGGAACGTAGGCTTGGTCAAACGAGAATTTCGGGTCAAAGTACTCACTCACATACAGACTCGCAAAAGAAAGGTCACTCTTTAACGCCGTTAACTGCCAAGTCACGGTCACAGGGTACGTGTCGTTATGAACAAGAATTGTCTTGGTTAACGCAAAAGCTTCAGCCGAATACTGAATTGTGAGCTTCTTTGGAAAGTTCAGCATATCAAAAGCTATTGTGCGGTTCAAACTTGACAACGCAAAAGAATGCAGCGAATCATTCTGGTCTCGATACGAAACAAATGCGTTATCCTCAGGGAAATACGCCACACGTCGCCAAACCATATTCGTCGAAACATAACTCTCATCGGAAATGTTGCCTTTCGCCTCGTAAGCCCTCACCATAGTCAACGGGTGCTCCAAATCATAAGACAAATCCAAAACACACTCCGCTTTTTCATTCCATTGCACAACTGGGTCAGTTTCTGCTATAACCTCTCTGCCCGAGTAAACCCCAAACCACTGCCCAGGGCTCTCCGTCACAACAACCTTGGCGTAAGCATCTGGAGAATTCTGTTTAATCCAATTACCCGCTTGATAGGCGCTCATATCAGAAACAGAATAAAACTCTGTGGCTTCCCCTATTCTGCCTGTGACAGTCTGGAAACGCACCACCATGACTGCCACTAAAGCACAAACGATAACCACAGAAACCACTTTTAAAAATAGTTTTTGCCAGTTCTTCTTGTTGTTAAAGTATGATGCAAAAAAGGCGTCAACTATGAAGACAAAAGAGACTGCTGCCAGAACCGCCAGAAAAGGCATCAGGTAATACACGAACCTTGCGTATTCTAAGTACATGCCGATAAGGTAAGCCTGTGAAAGAGCTAGGGGCACCAGAAAAGCCAACGCCAAGAGCAAAAAGAAACTCAGCGACTTAGCCTTTTTCAGTTTAACGAACGCTATGACCAAACCTGAAAAGGCAAAAAAGAAGAGGAAACCAAAATTTGTCATATACGCGTTAAAAGTTACATATGGCACTTGATACAGCATTGTCTTTAGCTGAAAGAAAACAATAGAGACTATTTCGCTCAGGTAAGGCAAAATAGGCTGCAGATAATAGACAAAAAACGCTATTCCCCCACCCAACAGCACCGCTATCAAAGTTTTGCGATGGTGACCTTTTGACCTTGCAAGCATAACCAAGATGAAGGGTGGCAAAATGAAAACCGAGATGAACGTCGCGAAGGGATGCGCCATAACCATAGAAAAAGCCAACACAAACGCTACCATTGTGTACCCCAAATTTTTCAGCGGCAAAGCCAAGTACAAAAACACCAGCACCATAAACGCCAAAGACAGTATACTGGGATAGCTGCCCCAAGAGTTAATCTCGTAAAGCGGAAAACAAAGCATCAGCAACATGGCGGCGACTACGCCTGTTTTTTTGCTGAAAAACTTAGCGGCAACCAAGTAAACAGAGAAAACCAGCATCCAGTCAATCAGGGCTGTTACTGCTTTCATCAAAACCAGAGATTCACCGACGTTTGTGGCGCCTGTGAACGCGATGAACGTGTCAAGCACAACGTGGTATAGCGGAGGATAAACCGCGATGCCGCTTAACGGAATTTCTCCTGCATTCAAAAATATCTGGGCTCTCTGCAAATGAACCGCGGGGTCATTCCCCAAAATCAACCCGTTAGCACCTAAAATAAAAAAGAACAAAACGAAGACAAGCGCCGAGAAGACTGTTGCAAACACTATTTCCAAGTTTCTCTCGGTTTTGATGAAACCCGCCAAGATGAGGTTTTCTCCCCTATCTCAAGTTCTTGTGCACTTGGAATATGGCTACCTCATTGTTAATAAATACAAGGCTAAACGAGGAATCCTTGGCGAATCTCGGAATTGCCTCAGAATCGCGCACCGCAATGTAGGAAACATTTTGGTTAACTATTGCTTGGCGGTAATTGAAAATGTCCAGTGGCAAATCCTCAACTGGCTGCATGAACGTTTTTGTGTTTTTAGCTAATAGTCCTTGGTAATACGCAGTCCATTTTTCTTCAGGCGCTTCCTTAGTCAGCTTCGAGTCAGGCTTGAACTGGTACACACCAACCGAAAACTTCAATTCAACCTTAGACTCGCCACCCAGCATGTAAGATAGTTCTAAGCAGCTGGGGTTCTCTTGGGTGAGCACTTCGACTTCTGGCTGCCCCTTGGTGAAGATTAGTTGACCCGCCACCTTCATGTTTACATCAATCAGACCCACAACAGTCTCGTTTTCGCCCGGAACAAAAATGCCTTTTGTGTGCAAAATAAAGCGCGCTTGGTCAAAAGACACGTCTGGGTTAGTGCTTTCAATGGTTTCCGTCATGTTGACAAATTGTATGCCCCTATAAACGGTGGCTTTCTGGGTAAAATTGAAAAGCGCATTTGCCCTTGTCACGACAATAGTCGCGTAATCAGTGCCGTTCTCAAGATGCATATCTGTAACTGGAAGGTCTGCAAGGTAGTAGAATCTTTGAACGTTGTTGCTGTCTCTGAGTACCATTCTTATTTCTTCGTTGTTAAAGTGGAAAAACGGATACGGAAAATACGAGTTGTTGAGTTTAGCCAAAAATATCGGGTTATGCCTTCCCACATATCCGCCATCTTCCCTTATCTGAATCAAACCATTATCTATAATGTAGTTGGTGTCCAGAAGATTATTTGCAGCCTTGGCAGGTTCAAATTCGCGAGAGAGCGTCAAATACTGTGGGTCAACCGCGCTTATAGTTGGTCGCTGCGCAAAACCTGAAAACCACCACCCATAGAGCGCGTCAGTAACAAAAACAGCGTCTGCAGGAGTGTTCTTCTGCGCCCACTGCATAGCCTCATACCCCGGTTTGTTCATAACCTGGTAGAAACTTTGCACCTCAACACCCTTGGCAGGAGTGACAAATATGGGCACAGCCAAAAACGCATACATAACAAAGACTAGCACAAACGTTGCCAGAAAGTTTTTCCGAGTAAGATGCGGCAACACGCGGCGCAAAGTTTTGTTATTGTTTATTCTAACCTTTGGCAAATCCTTCGCCATGGAAACAAGCCAATTCAAAACGTTTGCAAAAAACGTTGAACCATGGTCAATTCCCAACCCAATCAACGTTATTACGGGTATGATGACATAGTACAGGAACCTGTTGTAATCAGTGTAGAACCCCACCAAATACCCCTGCGTAAGCAATGCAGGAATCAACGTCCACACAACAAAAAGAAGAACCGGAACCGTGAAGAACTTTCCTTTGTACTGCTTTGAAAACAAAAAGAAAAGGACAAAACACCCAAACAGGGGCACCACAAGGTCCAGCGGCAGAACCTTCGTTGACAAAACCGCTTCCATAATGCCTGTAACGCCACCTGTAAAAGTGTCCCCGTTGGCGCCCAAGTATGCAGGCGCAACTTCGATCAGAAACGGAGAAACCAGAATCGCTCCCAAAACCAGCGGCAAAAGCCAACTCAGAAAGCTGATTCTTTGAACACCCATTTTGTTGCCAAAGATTACTCCAAAGAACACCATGGCTAAAACGAAGACCCCGTACATGACTGCGCTAAGCGAATGCGTCAGGAATATGGCTCCTGAAACAAACGAAGCAACCACAAGGAAAGGCAGCAGGGCAAACTTGTCTTTTGCCAAGAACAAGTAGAACGCTAAAGGAATCAGCATCAAAGCTATCACGTTCGGGTAGCCGCCCCACATCAGCATTTCCACGTCGAACCGTGAAACCGCCACTAGGAAAGCAATTATCAACGCAGACGATTCGTTCCACGCTTTGCGGGTAATTAGGAAAACCACTAACACGATGAGCGAGGAGAAAAGCGAAACCACAAGCGAATGCGCCACATAATCCGGAATCCCAGTCAGCAAAACAACATACGAAACAAAAATGTGGTAACCTGGAAAAGTCAGCGAAGCCCCCCCGCCCATATGGAAGTAGTTATAAAGGAAATCCGTGTTGCCCCCCTGCGTAATCGAATACACAATACTGTTATGCAGCCCAATGTCTGCACCAGGCGGAAAACCCTCCCTAAGCATCAAAACAACACGAAACACAAACGAAAAAACGAAAACAAGAAGCAACAACACATAACTTCTAGACGTTTTGAACATCAAATGCCTTCCTCAGCCAACGCATAACCTGTCTTATAGGAGACTGATTAGTGAAGTCAAAGTTTAAATAGCTATTCAAATATAAAAACCGAGGGTATAAAAAACATCTTAAAAGGTGTGTTTGAAAATGTCATGGCTAAAATCTATGATGGAAAAGGAACCACCAGAACCAACGAATCCAATCGGCACAGTCGTCATCGGTAACATTGAACCAGACATGCACGACACCGCAAAAGAAGCAGTCCGCAAAGCGCTGAAAAGAGCAGGCTTCAAAACAATCGATGCAGGCAAAAGCGCACCAATCGACGTCTTTGTACAGAAAATCAAAGAGAACAACGCAAACCTCTTGGCCCTCTCAGTGAACACTGTTCCAGCAAAGAACCAGCTTCCAAAGTTGGTTGAAGCACTGAAAGCTGCTGGATTGTCAAATGTCAAGATAATCATGGGCGGCGCTGCAGTTAAGAAGGAAGACGCTGACGCAATCGGTGCACTCTTCGGCAAGAATAAAGAAGAAGCTCCTGAAATCGCAAAGAAAGCTCTAGGCAAATAAACTCTACAACCGGATGAGCCCTCATGAAACGATTCAACACTGAACAGAAGATATACGAAATTGGGAAAGTGAAAGTTGGCGGTCAACCAGGAGAAACCCCGACTTTTCTTATTGGTTCAATTTTCTGGCTAGGCCAGAAGATGGTTCAAGACGCAAATAAAGGAATTTTTGACGCTAAAGCAGCTGAGACCATAATTAACACGATGCACACTCAAAGCGACCTAACCGGTGTTCCATTCGCTTTAGACATAGTTGGAACAACCGACGAAGCCTTTGGGAAATACATTGATTTCGTTGCTAAGCACACTGATGCTCCAATGATGTTGGACGCAATGAGTCCTAAAGCACGCATGGCAGCAGCTGACATGGCGAAGAACATGGGTCTTGCAGACAGATGCTTGTACAATTCGGTCTACAAAGGCGTCACTGACGTTGAACTAGCGAAGCTCAAAGAAAGCGGGATCAAAATGTCCATAGTGCTCGCTGACAATCCAAAGGACACCACTTTAGAAGGCAGAATGACAGTCATTGAAGAAGCTTTAGCATTAGCCGATAAAGGCGGAATCACTAAACCATTGATTGACACCTCCATCCCAGCGTTTGCTCCAGACATGGGCACTGCTGTGAGAACTATACCGATCATGAAAGAGAAGTATGGTCATCCAGTGGGCTTGGGCAGCGGAAACGTTGTCACAACTATGGGTTGGGTCAAGGCGCATGTTGCAAAAGAGTTCCGTAAGGGCTGTGTAACTGCTACTAATGCTATCATGCAGACTATGGGTGCAAACTGGCTGATGATTGGTCCTGCTGAACAGGCAGAATGGGTCTTCCCAGCTTGTGCAGTTGTTGATGCATACATTGAGTCTGCAGGCGCTGACTTGGACGTTAGACCGCTGAGCGAAGAATATCCGATATTCAAGATGTTCCTTTAAATTCCTCCCTCTTTTATTTTTTGTAACTTGTCTTAAACGGTTTGCGAGATAGAATAAGGTGAACCCCGCTAAGTGGTTTGGAGTAATTGTGGTTTATACAGTTGTGACGTTGCTTTGCGTTTACCTCATTCCTAGTGGGTCAGCGTTGTCGTTTTTGACGTACTTTTTTGGGTTCACGTTTGTTGCAATTGTTCCGGGTTACTGTTTTGTCAGTTTACTGTTCCAAGAAGGAAAGTTGGACCTTATCGAAAAAATGGTTCTGTCTGTTGCGCTGAGTTTTAGCATAGCCGGCGTTTCGGGACTGTTCATAGGTTTATCGCCGATTGGAATCAACGTCAACTCAATTACAGTTTCACTCAGCGGCATTGTTATGGTTTTGGCTGTTTTGGTGTTTCTGCGGAAAATGAAACTGTTGCCTCAGCTTCGCGCGAAAAGCAGTAGTGCCGCTTCAACTAAAATTTAGTCCCTGCGCACCGTTTTAGACTTGGGCAATGCATGTCAAACAGTTCGTGAGAAGGAAAAGTGTAGTTATGACGAAATGGCAGACATTGGAGAGCGATTTGGCAGCACGCGTGTCAAAATGGTAAGGAAACATCTTGAGATGTCATGCAGAGTTTGTCTATCATTGCTTGGCGAAACAAGAGATGCCGATTACAACAATAAGATCAGCGGCCTAATTCATTTACCTTCAAACATCTTAGAATATCGAGCTATATTTTCATGCCCTACATGTCACGGCGAAATTGTTTTCAGTCCATAGAAAAATCGTGACAGCCTAAGGATAATCCTACGGCAAGCCGCATTGACGGTTCAGCGTATGCTTACAATTAGTGATATTCATGCGACTTCTGGTCGGAAACGGCTTCATGCCCTTGGTTTTTGCTTCTAGCTTTGCCCGCGGATGCTCGGGCTTTGTTTTCTGCCTTATCCATCTTGCCTTTGTGTCGCTTTTTCTCGCTGATAATTGTTTTGTCTGCTTCCTCAGGAATCTTGCTTTTCGTGGGTTTGGCTTTACTCTTCTTTTCTTCGCTATTCATAAAATCCCTAAAATCTTGCTTACGCCGAGTTTAATAAACACATGTTTTCGTCATTGTTCATTTATTAAACCAAGTTTTTGTATGAAGCCAATCGACTGAAGACGTTACGGAACAATCATTATATTATTCAAAAGAGCAGCTCAGCCAAGCGGCTATATTATTGTTTGTACTCTGCCGACTTTGCCGTCTGTAAGCCGCACCTTGATTCCGTGGGGATGAGTTGAGCTGCTGGTGAGAATATCCTTAACGATGCCCTCGGTTAATTTACCGCTCCGCTGGTCCTGCTTCAAAACGATTCCTACGCGAATGCCCTGCTTGATTTGGTTCCTCTGCTGATTAGGCTGCTGCATTTCCAGTCAATACGTGCTTCGCGGCTTATAGTGTATTCGCACTGCGTAAGCAAAAGTGTGTGGGGATTAAAATTTAATCCAACCAACCAACCAACACACTGCCTGAACCAAGAAAAGAGCACATCTCAGGCGTATACAGGATTCAAACCATAGGGCATATTCATACCCATAATAACCCTCTATAATAGAAAATACTCAATATAGTATAGGTATAGTCGGAATCGAGTATACGACAAAGCCAATCGACATTGTTCGCACTCAATAATACTTAGAAATAATAAACAAGTCATATAAGCTGACTCTTACAAATTAGACCGTTTGATTAGCTTGTCGATGCAAACTGTATTTCCCAAATGCCCTGTGTGTGGCTCAGGTTCAGGATACGAATATTCAGGAATTACGGGTAAGTATGCTAAGTGTTATTCTTGCCAAGCTAAGTGGAAAATGAATTTGGTCAATCAGCAACTTTCCAATCTTATATTGCACGAACTCCCGAAAAATGGAGTTGCCCTTCATCGAGTGGCAAGGACAGGTATGCCTCTTTTTGCCTCGTTGGGTTTACCATTTGAGGTTGATTTCTGGTTGAAGCTAAATCTTGAAAAGAACATCGACTGGGCATACTTATCAAGAAACGTAGACTCGGCACTTCTGAGCTGCGTTGTCACAGAGAAAAATGAAACTATCCTGAACGCTTGGAAAGGAAGTAGCATAATGCGAGTCATAAAGACAGTGCAGGGAAATTCCGTCGTTTCACAAGAGATGCAGTCAGGGGCTCTTCTGCTCACGAGCCGAAGACTTATCTGGCTAAATGTGCGCCAAACAGGGGTTTGGAAGCCCATAATTTCTTACCAAGTTTCGTATGAAATTCTGCTTGAAAACATCAAAGGAATCTCTGGAGAAACTGGTGATAGCGGAAATTGGCAACTACCAAAGAACGTATCAATAGTGGATAATCAGAGCGAAAAAAACCTAAATTTGCAGTTTGCCTTCCTTGAATTAATTAAGCCTACCATGGACACCGCCATTAGGATAAGAAGGGACGAAATTGAAGCGGAAAAGAAAAAAGAAAAAGTTCACATCATGCTTGACTTTTCTTTTTTAAAAACCATAATGGAGAAAGGTGGCTTGGTTATGCAGGTATTGAAGTGTCCTGAGTGTGGTGCTTCAGCAGAATTCCCAAAAAGTGGAAATGCCACTCAATGTAGCCATTGTGGAAAAACGATATACGCTCAAGACGTCTTTGAAAAAGTAAAAAATCTAATATAGCCAATTAAGTCGACGCACGCCCTATTTTCAAATACTTAAAAGAGCTTCTACAGTTTGCAAATGCTCAATATAGGGTATAGTCTAAATCGAGTATACGGCTAACTCACAAGCAGCAATCAATAAAAGGGTAGGTATAGCCGAAAACGAGTATATGTGTCATTTATCTTTCCGCTTTATTATGATTGTTATTGTAATTGTTAGGTAGCCAACAAATAGTACAGCAAAGAATTGCATAGAAGTATTGTATGCACTGTCGGGGGATATTCCGAGAAAATTTATTCCTGTAAAATACACAAGAAAAGCCGAACCTAAAATCCCTAACATGCTCAATATATGCGTTAATAAAACATGGCTTTTTAGAAAATTCGAAAAGCCAGCTATGTTTTTACCTTTGTTGTCAGTAACTTCAGACAAATTGGTGCTCATGTTATCATTTATGCGCTTTAGCGAATCTATAGATGGACGCGATAAGAAAACAGAAAACTGCCAAAGTATGTCGTTGGCTTTTTTCAACAGAGTATCGGCGTCGCCTTCCTTAATAGTAGGAATCAAACGTTTGGAGAGAAGTTCCTTGAACTCGGTAAGGGTTTTTCCAAAGACTGCTTCTGCAAGACCGAACTTTCCAACAACCCATTTATTTTTTACCAAAGATAGAAATGCAAAACCATTTGATGCTGCTTTTTTTCTAAATTCTTTTTTTCTTCGAGATATGTGAGCTTTCTTGGGGTTAAAGTAATTGTCAATATTAATTATTGCAGAATAGACAAAAAATAAAATTAGTCTATCAGCTGGTGGAGAATTGCGCCGAGATAAATACTCAAAGATATTGTCGATGATGACAATAATTAGAGCTGCAGAAAGAAATGATACAAGATAATACTCGCCAATCGATGTATTAGGGAAAAAGTAGACTAAAACTAAAAAAGGTAAGAATAAAAGAGCTATAAATCCCCCGTATTTGTCCACTGTGTTATGCCAATTTATATATCTCGAATAATCTTTTACTTCCTCTTTCAAGTCATTGTATTCTTTCTCTTGGTCGGGGGTAAGCATGCAATTCTTATTGGTTTAGGAATTATATAAAATGTGCATAGAGTGATTTTCGAGCCTTCAGCATAGCGACCACCTATTTTAATTCCGCAACTCTTGGAACCCAAGTAGGTCTCTCTCCTCTTAGATATTTAGCAAACAGAAAAGCTTCCTCGCTGATTAGGGTCTCTATTTCCTGTTTGTCCCCATGCTTAATTCGGGGAATATCAACTTTATTTGTGAAGAGCTTGTTGAGCTTCTTGAGAAACTCTTCGTTCTTTTCCTTTTTGAGGTACTCTCTTTTTCCTTTTCGGTTTACTGAAAAGTCTGCGTCTTTTAACGCCAAGTCTTTTTTGGTTAGGTGCATCGCTTCTTTTAGCACGAAGTCGTCTATTAGGTAGCGGTATAGTTCTTGGAAGTCACAGACTAAGGAGGGCTTTCCAAATTGGACGCTATGGATATAGCCGAGGTAGGGTTCCAGTTCGGCTTTTAGCAGGGCTATGTGTACTTTCCATTTGAGCATCTGGTAGGCTAAGTTGAAGAGGTTGTTTACGCCGTCATAGGCTTTGAAATTAAAATTTAATCACATTTTTTTAATATTAGAACAGCCTACTCTTACAGGGGGAGAACCTTTGCTCTTTGGACACAAAAACAGTCGCCAAATAAAACTTAAAATAGACTTAGGAGATTTGCAGAACGAAAAAGAACACCTGTCCAGCTTTCTGCAGTCAAACCTCAAAGTTTCCGTTGCCCCAGTTGGGAACGAGCTGACAGTGAATTCAGAAAATCTGTCTGCGCAGGAATTGCAGCGAGTAGTGACCAAGTTTGTTTACCACCGTAACTTCAACAGCACTCACTGGGTCTCCATCAAAGGAACAACTGTCAAAATCAATAGGTTCAAGGGCACCGCCAAGAAAACAGAAAAAAACAAAGACAAAACGCCCCACCAAACCGCTGCAGAAAGTTGGGGACTATAAAACACAGCCTTAAAAGAATCAGCCTTTACAGGTTTCTGCATTTTTACCACGGCGTTCGTTAATTATTTTCGTGCAAGAGTTAAAAGAAAGAATCGGTAATAGAAATCGGGTTTGGGAATCACAAAATGTCTGAAATATCTCAGAAAAAAACGCCAAAGTTTTTCGGTGCCAATCCGCATAAGACCCTCACCCGCTTAATTGCATTAAGCATAGTTTTTGACATCCTAGCAGTAGCCATTTGGGCAGCGTTTCCCGAGATTCAATGGACCATTTATCGGCTGGGGTTCGCAATCGTGGGCACAGAAGCCGCCGTAGCTGCCGCGTTGTTTACAGTAGCGCTGTTTGGGCTGCGCAAAAGGCAAAAATGGGCGCCCCCTCTGGCAATCGCCATCACCGTAACGCAGCGAGTTTTTGGGACTTACGTGTTCTTTCCAAGCCCTGCAATCGCAGCCACCCTAGTCTGGAGTTTGGTAATAGTTTACTTTGCCTACAGAGACCTTAAAACTCCAAACGAGCACCCCTAATTGTCACTTCACAAGCATTCCAAGAACTAATCATCAATTAATTTTTAGAAAACTTTGGAATCATTACCTTAATTCTATGTTTGAGACTTGCTGTTTTTTCTGCTTTTAACCATAAACCCTATTCCTATTCCAGCAACTAACGCAATGACTATGACCGCTATTATAACAAGAACATATTTCATGGGAATGGCTGTTTCTAAGAGGTCAGTTGGTTGTTGTGTTGGATTAGGCGTAGGCGCTGCTGTTTGTTCTTGTGTCGGTGTTGGAGTTGGCGTCGGGGTTATTGTTGTGGTGATTGTTGGTGTGTTTTGTGGTGTTGTTGAGGGTGTTGGTTCTTCAGTTGCCGAAGGCGAAGGAGTGTTCTCAGGTATGGTTATGGTTTGCGTGTTGCTCCAACTGCTTGTTTCATAAATAGTAAAACGTTCCTCATAGTTTCCAGAACCACTTATCGATGGACTATAAACTTGAGTATAATGCCATAGCATTGCCTCTACTTGAAAATCTACTTGAGCACCAGCAGGATAAGCTGGCGGAATTGATACCGCTGTATATTGAGAATCTGATGCATACAGAAGATTGCCTGAAGAATACCGCGAATATGAGTAAAGCTCAGTCCAACTGCTTCCAAAATGACCCTTGTAGCGAATATTATAGAACAAATGGTAATTGGAGGCAAAAGGTTGGTTTTTAATTGTGACAATTACGGTTTTGTTTTCTACATGGAAACCTTCTTGGATTGTTATGTTCTTTCCTGTGTATTGGTTTATTCCAAAAGTTGGTGGAACATAATATGGGTGAGCTTCAAACTGTAGGGTGAATTCTGGAACAGATGGCTTGTTTTGAGCCCATGCAGGTTTAACCATCATTATGCTTGACGCTGTCAGGATGAGAATAAAAACCAAGGCAACGCTGCTTCGCATAATTATTACTTGATGTGTTTTAAATAAAAGATTGTTTGTAAAGATTTATTGTCTCAAAGTTTCTTGACTCAAAATAGCGAACGCACTTAGTTATAGAAGAAAAATTAGACACCTTTGCTTTCTTAGTTTCTTCTTAATCACTCGATGCTAGACTTTGGTTAAGCAATATTGCGGTGCCTAGGATTGGTAGGGTTATCATCCAAACTTCCGTTAACGGCAAGAACGCGAGGTAAATTGGCACCCAAACCGAAACTACAGCGTAGATGACAAAGTAAGCTCCAACCAAAATTATGGCAGTTCCCGCTAGGCGCGTGTTGAGTTTCTTTTTCTGCCTAAAAGCTAACAATGCAGCTGTGGCAACTATGGCGGCAACCAGCAGCGTCAGCAACGAATCAGTCGAACCAACCGCGTCAACTAAGCCTGACTGCCCTGTTCCCAACGGCGAGAGCGCATACACCCACATCAACCCATGCTTAACCCACAAACCAAACACGTACAACGGCGCAGCGATGCCTGCCCACTTTAGAATTGCAGGGATGTTTTGGGGTTGTTTTAGTTTTCGGCTTAGGATGAACAGCGGCGGAAAAATCAGCGCGGCTTGTAGCAGAAATGACGCCCCCGTGTAAATATTCACAAATGCGCTAGATGTTATGGTTGAGCCGACAACGTGGTTTATGCCCGATGGAATCAGAAGAGCAAAATATAACGATTCAAAAAGCAGCACCTTGCCAAACTTGTCCAAGTATCTTTGGTCTTTTTTTATGAACAGAACAGCCGAATACACTGCAAAGATTCCGCCAGCTAGGCGAAGGTAGATTCCGATGGAACCTGCAATCTCTTGCAAAAGAAACAGTGGTATTTGTAGGGCTGGGTGGGAGCTTTGTATGAAGTTGGGCAATTGAGTGACTATCTGCGCGAAATGGGAAACAAAAATCGTTGTAACAACTGCCTGATAGATGTTGTACAGCAAATAAGAAACGGCGACAACGAACAGGGCTTTTCCCATAAACGATTTTTTGTTTGAATCCATTGCCCATCAGTTTCCTTGAAGATTTAGGGTTGGCGAAATATGTGGCTTCCTGTTCATAAGGAAAGAGGTTTTTCTCCTCTTTGTCTTGTCCGAAAAACCAGTTGAAAAAAAACTATTCAGTTTTTTATTGCGATGAGCATGTGCCCCTTATGCGCTACCATACTGTGCACTCTCAACTCATCAGGAGTGGACAAATATGCCTTGCACAGTCTACACTTAAAAGAAACCATCAATGTTTCATTATACTTTCTTCTGTAAGTCAACATACCATTATTCAACTTCTCAAATCAACTCCCCAAAAATTGTGCTCTAAAACCTCAATAATATAACAGCCCCGACACTAATAAACCACTGAACCATAACCAAAGAATGAAACCCTTTCCCATCAAACAACTTTTCACAAATAGTTGGTGTCCAGAGGAAAAAAGTGGACCTGTGGCGTGAGTGGAGGGGGCGCCATTTTAGGGTGGGAGACCTCTGAGCGGGTCGAGCGGAGCGAGAAACCGTCAATTTTTCGGCGTAGTTCCCCGCGGCGCTGTTTGATTTTCCAAAAGGTAATAACCTTGTTGCCGACATTGTTGAAGGAATAAGAAGTCTGGTTGGCATGCGTCGTCGCCGAGGTAACCAGTTCAAACTCGAGAAAGCTCGTGAAATGCGGAGCAATCCAACACGCGCAGAAGAAAAAATGTATGAGCTTCTCTACCGCCAAGTGGTTCCTAATTATCCACAGCATATTTTTTACAGGCAGTCTGTGAAATTTGGGTATATTTTGGATTTTTACTGTCCAACATTGCGGCTAGGCATAGAAGTTGATGGTTCCGTGCACTATGGTAGAGAAACGTATGACAGATACAGAGGTGACGTATTAGCGCGAAAACAAATTCAAGTGTATCGGTTTAGTAATGATGAGGTTCTCTATAGCTCTCAAGCTGTTGCTAATCAAATCTGTCAAATAATTCAAGAAAAAACGACGCCGTGGTTCCCTCAAACCATACAAAACAAAATGATGCTTTCGCGTGCGCCTTGGAATTATTGTCCAGATTGCGGAGCAAAAATCGAAAATGAATATGTTTTCTGTGCTAAC
>CAYGJP010000034.1:0-14630 GCA_964350175.1 uncultured Candidatus Bathyarchaeia archaeon | reverse complement strand
CTCGAAAGGTAATCAGTCAAGGAGCCAATATGCTTGCTCGTTCTTTGTTGGGTTTACAGCCACATGATTGTACAAGTGGTTTCCGCTGCTACTCGGCAAGTTTTCTAAAAAACATCATAAACTACTTGCATAGCCATACCTATGACATACAAATCGAAACCATAAACCAAGCCCACACAAAAGGCTTCAAAATCGAAGAAACCCCCATATTGTTTGTTAACAGGAAACGCGGAAAATCAAAGCTGTCTTTAGTGGAAATCCAGAATTATCTTTCATACATTTTTAAAACAATGGCACTTGGGCGAACCCATTGAAGTCTAAGGCGTTGAAGCTTCAGGTGGGAAAACTATGCGATTTAAACGGTTCGAATATGGGTAAGCTGTTTCTGTATGGGGCTTTACTGCTGCTCATACTGAGCATAATTTTTGCAACTGCGAGTTTTTTTCCTGTAGATGCCACTGGCACGCAAAGCAGCTTCATCATTGATGACTCTTTCACGTTGACGCCAAACGAGACGTACAGGCAAGGTTTAGGTTCTTTTCATGGCGGAGAAAACATTTCAATATCAATCAGCAGCAACGGGTCTGGCACTTTCAATTTTACACTGCTGACTTACGGTGGACCACACTACATCAACAGTACAAACACGGGCATCAGCTACAATTTTACGACTGGAGCTGACTACTACGAAGCAATCTTCGCGGCAAACACAACAACCACCACTAATATCCAGTTTCAGGTTTCCGTTCAGAAAGCAGCAGTAGTTTACCCCTTTTCTTGGATAGCTACCCCTGCGAAGGTACTGTTTTTCTCAAGCGCTGGAGTAATTGTGGCTATTTTGATGCTTAACCATGGGGGTAACACGGTTTCACCCCCAAACTCCACTTCCGCCATGTCTTTTCTGAGCCAAAAAGACCGACGACGACTACAAGCTATTCTTGTGGTGTCGCTGGTGTTTTGGTTTGTGCTTTTGGCTGCGAACACTTACCAGTTTGCAACTTTTGAGAACTGGTACACTGACCACGCCAGAAACCCATATTCGGCACAGTTATTCACAAAGGTGGGCTTCTCCATTTTTGACACCCCACTGGGTAAGCTGTCAAGCAACGACTTTTCCTTTTTCAAGTTTGTGACATGGGCTGAGATGCCGCATCTTTATCCACTGGGCAGCGTTTTCCTGTTTTTGCCCTTCGGCTGGCTGCTGGAGAACGGCATTGCCCAAACACTTGTTTTCAAGTTGGAGATTGCACTTTTTCTGGTGGTCTCACATGTTTGCATGTACTATTTTCTCAAGCGGTTCTGGACTCACAACATCAATTTTGATTTTCTCAAACGACCATTGAAAAAAGACACCGGTTTAGTGTTGAAAACTGTGGCCGTGTATCTGCTGTACATTGTGCTTGTTATTTACTCTGCAAACGGCATGTTTGACACGGTTGCGTTCCTCTTCACTTTAGCGGCTGTAGCGATGTTCTTGGAGAAGCGCTTTGACTTGTTTTTGCTGTTTGGGGCGATTTCGTTAACTTTCAAGTACCAAGCAGGCATTTTCCTGCTTCCTCTGGTATTGGTTAGCATAGTTAGGTTGTTGCAGCAAAACAAGCCTTCAATTTTAATAAGAAACAAGGGGGTTTTAGCTGCTGTTGGTCTGGCCGCGGTTAACCTGTTCACTGCTTATTTGAGTTTTCCATTTTTCGCTGGGGCAAAGCCTGAGTTCACAATGAATGGTGTAAACGCGTTTAGTCCACATGCACAAATATCGTGGATGCTGCAGGCTTTCGCTGTGTTGTTGACGCTTGGGGTGACGTTGGTTTGTGCAGTTTATTTGCTGAACCGAAGCAGGATTGTTTCGTTGTTTATGGTGTTCTCGTTGTTGCCCTGTTTCACTATGCCATATTTTCAGTCATGGTATCTGCCGTTTTTCTTTGTGTATCTGCTCTTTCCAAAGGAAAAGCGTGCATTAGAAGTTTCGGTGATATGGGTGGTGTTTATGACGCTGGTGCTTTCGTTTGGTGGACTCTCTTATAACCCAATGCAGCTGCTGGACAGCATCCGTAGGCTACTGGGCATTTAACAGTGCGCTGTGTTGGTCTTTGTGTCTGCTGACTCAAAATGCTTAACTGTTAAATCCGCAAAGTAACATTCACACTTACAATGATTTAGCGCAGAGGCGGGCTGTGGTGTCTTCTAGAGACTTTGTGTACGAAAAATTTTATGAATTCTACACTACCCCCTCCCTTGCGGTTCCGACTCCTGTGGGGTTTGCTCAGCGAGAATTTGCCTTCCTACTGTTTAAGGAGAGGGTTATGGCGCGGCACAAAGGCTTTGTCAACCCCAAAACCCTGAGCGCGTTTCTGAAAGAGCGTATTCCTTCAGACGTTTACTATTCTTGTGCTTACTACGAGAATCCTGAGGCAGACATGGACAAGAAAGGCTGGTCTGGCGCAGACTTGGTTTTCGACATTGACGCTGACCACATCCCGACTAGCTGCAACAAAATCCATGATGAGTGGAGATGCACCAATCCTGAGTGCCAGTTCAGCGGCGGCTTTAACGGCAAAGGCATCACGCCTGAAACCTGCCCAATTTGCGGCTGGGTGAAGTTTGAAGTTAAAAGTTGGCCCTGTGACGTTTGCATAGACACGACTAGGGCTGAGGCGCGGAAACTTGTGGATATGCTGGAGAACGATTTTGGTTTTGCAGCACATGAGATTCACACGTTTTTTTCTGGTCACCGAGGTTTTCATGTTCACGTTGAACACGAGGCAATTCGGAGCTTGGATGCTATGGGGCGCAGAGAAATTGTTGACTACGTTTCAGGCACAGGTTTGGCAATGTTTCGAAAAGGGAAAAAAGAAACGTCAAAACAGAAGAGGGGCGTGAAGGTTTTCAGTTTGAATGATTACGGCTGGAACAGACGCCTAAAGAATGGTATGCGCAAATTCATCCTTAACGCAACCAAGGACGAGTTGAAGGAAATCGGTATCAAAGGGAGAACTGATGTTATACTTCAGAGTAAAGACAGAATCCTGAAGGAATGCATAGAAGAGAACCGTTGGAGTAACGTGAAAGGTGTTGGCGTTGAAACTTGGCTGAAAATAGCTGGGCACGTGAGGGATTTGGAGTCAGCGAAAATTGACACCGTAGTCACTACTGACATTCACCGTTTAATCAGGGCAGAAGGCACACTGCACGGCAAGACGGGGTTGTTGAAGGTGGAGTTTCCCGTGTCGCAGCTGGACGAGGTTGACGTGTTCACAGAAGCAGTAGCTTTTAAAGAGGGTTCAGCGAAAGTTCTCGTCTCGGATGCACCTGAGTTCAGGTTAGGCGGGAGGACGTTTGGTCCCTTCAAGAATAAGACGGTGGAGTTGCCGACGGCTGCGGCTGTGCTGCTTATCTGCAAGGGCAGAGCGGATTTGGTGACGTAAAAATGTATGATGAACTGTACGCCGAGTGGCGAATGGAAATTGAATACGCTGAGCTGGGCAGTTTACCGTCTGACTTTTACGCGCGGGTTGCCGACTACCTTAAGAAACTCAAAGAAGAGATTCAACTGGTCGACAAGAAAACCGTGAAAGCCACCCTGCTGGAGCATGAAATGGTGAATGTGCAACGCATGGTTCAAGAGTTGCTGCAGGCGCGGTACAGAAAAATCATCAAAAGAATGGTTGATGGGCAGAAGGTGCCTGTGGAGTTTTTGGCGGCTGAAGAAACCCAACTGTACAACGGCGTGGTGCCTTCAACTGACGCGTATGGCAGGTTCACGCAGGGTCTTCTGCTGGGTCAAGCAGCCAAAGTTGAAGTGGAAACCGTGGTGCACAAGCGGGTGACGTTGCGATTTTTGAAAGCGGTGCCCTCCATCATAGGTGCAGACATGAAAAGTTACGGTCCGTTTATGGTTGAGGATGTGGCTTCGGTGCCCCTTGAGAACGCGAAGATTCTGGTGAAGCAGGGCTTAGCTAAACAGGTTGAGCTTCAATAGTTTCTTTTGGTTTTGGCTTTTTGGTTCTGCGCCACAAATTTTGGCTCAACATAATGATGAGGGGGTACGCCACTATCCACGTAACCGCGTACAATGGACCATAGTAGAAGTGGAACAAGTCAACTTCTAACGAGTTTGCTCCTTGGTTCATCCCAATTAGGAAAATGCTAACTATTCGTAGGGCGTTGATGAGGTATGTGATGGCTGCGCCGAACACAAAGTAGCCTATCTTTGCCTTCCATGAGAAGTTCATGCGTTTGAGGAATAGCAGGGCAACCACGGTGAATATGAGGAAGCTTTCGATGCCTGCGCAGGGCCAAGCGATGGCAAAGGTTGTTGAAGGGGTGCCCATTGCGTGTGGGTTCACAGCGGTTAGATAGGGCATGTTGCCTGCTAAGCTGTTTTGCCCGTAGGCTATGCTGGTGGGGTAACCCATGAGGTTGAGGATGGCGGCTGCAAGAGCGGTGGTGGTGGGGACGAAAATCTGGAACGGCGTGAACTGTCCATAGGGGAACACGTTGTCAACCGTGTATAGTAAGCCAACGATGGCGAGGAAGAATGCGGGCACAGAGTAATCTTTCAAGCCTTTGAAGCCAAATGCCGAGTAAACTATGAGGCAGAACAGAACGGTGAAGGCAAGGTACTCCGTTGACAGAGGTATCGAGTTTGCCCACTGGATACGGCTCTGGGTCGCCCAGTTTGTGATGGCTGTGTTCAAGCCCCCGTAAAAGGAGGCGGCAACGTAGATTGTAGGAAGCGCCATAGCGGCGATGAATGCAAATGTTCTAGCTGAAAGTAGCTTCTTGATTTTGTTTGTCTGCAGATTTTCCCAGCTCAAAATCAATTCCAAGCCTACAAGCCAGATGAAGAACAGCTGGAAGGTTCTGCCCTTCCACATCAACTCAAACGACGATGCATCCAAAAAATACAGCCACAACAAAGGAACCGCAAAAGACACTAACGGCAAAAGCTTCATCAGCAAACTTTTGTGTTCTTTGATTATCTGCAGAAGGTTTCGCATCACAGCAACGGCCCCTTGTTGATAGAAATATAACGGTTAGTAACTGTCTAAAAAAGACTATGTATCCCGCTCAAAACTCTCCCTGAGCGCTCGCTTTGATGATTTTACCTAAAGTTTTCGCGTACTTAACAAAAAAGAGAGAAAGGGAGACTAGATAGTTATTTACCCATGACTTTTTTGGCTGCTATTTCTATGTCTTCGGATTTGATGGTTTTTCTTCCAGCGTGCATCGCAAAGTCTAAGGCTTCCTTGGCGATTTTAACACCAATTTCTTCCAAAGCCTTGGCTAGTTCTTTCGCTGCTGCTTCACTTACTCTGTCCGCACCTGCTTTCTTGCACAGCCTATGCATGGGCGCTACTGCTATTTCCAAATCAGCCATAGAGACCCTCTTTAGCTTCTTTTTCATTTTAAAGCAATATTTAACCTTTATTGTCGCCTATTTCTTTAAATCGCCGACTAACCTATTTTGGCAGGGGAAAAAGAAAATTTTAAAGCCCTCCGTTGGGTATATTGGCGATTCAGGTGTCTTTGAAATGAAGTTGGTAGATGCGCACATTCACCTTTCAGACCGGGAATATAGTGGACACACCGATGAGTTAGTGGAAGACGCCAAAACCGCCAACGTCGCCGCGTTGGTTTCAAACGCGATGGACTTTGAAACAAGCATTGAAGCGTTAAGGCTGTCGGAGAAGCATCCTGACTTGGTTTACGTGGCGTTGGGCATTCACCCGTGGAACGTGAACGTGCTCAAACCAAACGAGTTGGAAGACACCCTGAACCTAATTAGCGAGCAGCGCCAGAAAAAATCTGTAGTTGCCATAGGCGAAATCGGTTTAGACTGCAAATATGAGTCTATATGGGAAAAACAGCTCATGGTTTTCGACAAGATGCTGCGCGCGGCAGAAAAACTTGACTTACCCGTCATTATACATTCACGGGGAACAACCGAACTCATCGTGGACATGCTTCCATCATACAACCTAAAACGCGTGCTACTACACTGGTTCAGCCACCCCATGAATGCACTTCACAAAGCCATGGACTGCGGATACTTCATCACCGAAGGCCCACCAGTTGTATACTCAAACGGGATTCGCGAAGTCGTCACCCAAACCCCCATAACTAACTTGCTAACGGAAACCGATGGTCCTGTGCTGTTCCGAAAAGCGCCATTCAACGGGCAAATGACAAAACCATCCTTCATAGGCGAAGTTGTACGCGCAATAGCAGACATCAAAAAAATGCCTGCCGAAGAAGTCGCCGATCAAATTGCGAAAAACTTTGAAACCTTCTTCAACATAAAACTCACAACACCCACCGCCTAACCTTGCCCTTCTACCGTATTGGTGTTTATGAGGCGTAACCTTAAATTACGCCTCGCTTCTATTGAAAGATGCTTTTACGCTTTCTGAGCGTTAAAGAGCAAACAAAATCACAGTCATATGTAAATGGAGGAATCATAGTTGGGAAAAGTAAAGACTGAACAGATAAAACGCCTAGCCAAAGAACTCATAAAACGTTACCCAAGCAAATTCTCCACAAACTTCGACGACAACAAACGCATGGTGGACGAACTCACAGAAGGCACAACAACTAGAGTACGCAACCAAACAGCAGGCTACATAACACGAACCGTTGCGCTAAATCAACACGGCACCATAGTTGAAGAGGACCTTCTCGAAGAAGACGCGGAAGAATAAACAAACCTGAACCGGAAACGGACCTCATGATGGATGAGTATAGGCGCGGATGGGCGCTACGGTACCTTCGTGAAGCAAAAGCTGAGCTGGAAGCAGCACAAAAGATACCTTACATGGCGCCAAGCCTCATGATAGAAGCCATCCGAAAAGCCCGAAACGCCATCTACTACAGCATAGGCGAACCCGCCTTCATCGAAATCCTCGTCCGCGAAGAAATAGGCAAACCTAAACCCGCGAACGACGTCATCCTACGTTTTCTAATAGAAATCGAAGAAACCGTGCAGCAGCTTGCGCAGCTTGAAGAAGTGAACAGTGACGCCATGATGAAGCAGGCAGACACGTTTGTTCAAGTGGCTTCCGAATTTGTTGAAACCCTCACAGAGGAAAAACTGGAAAGCTAACAGTTCTCCTGTTGAATCTGTTTTTCACAGCGACTTTTATTAGCTCTTAGCTCCTTACTGATTTTAGCAGCGCTAAAGAGTCCGCACCATGAACCAAATAAAAAACAAGCACCTTTTAGTCGAGAACGGCAAAACCGAGCTCACCCAAAAAGCCCGAAAGTTAGCTCTCCAAAGCCTCGAAGCCGCCCTGAATGCTGTTGACCCAAAACGGTTACTGCACTCTAAGCTGGTATTGGAAAAGTCACGTTTACAGATTAACAATTTTTCTTTTGACTTGGAAAAGTTCAGGAATATCTATGTGGTTGGCGGCGGCAAAGCAAGTGGCTCAATGGCTGAAGCGCTCGAAGAGATTTTGGGCAAACAAATCACCGCAGGAAGCGTTAACGTACCTTATGGTAGCAAACATGAGACTCGCGTCGTTGAACTTCACGAGGCAAATCATCCTGTTCCTGACCAAGCGGGCGTGGAAGGAACCAAACGGATAATTGAAATTGCGGAGCACGCCGAGAAAGATGATTTGGTTATTTGTTTGATTTCTGGGGGTGGTTCCAGCCTCATGCCTTTGCCCCGTGACCCAATCTCCCTTGAAGACAAACGGCAACTCACAAATGCCCTGCTCAAAAGTGGTGCCACAATAACCGAAGTAAACACGGTTCGCAAGCATGTTTCAGGTTTCAAGGGTGGGTGGCTTGCCAAAGAAGCTTACCCCGCAACAGTTCTCAACTTGGTTCTTTCGGATGTTGTGGGTGACCCATTGGCTTCCATCGCGTCTGGTCCAACAGTTCCTGACCCTTCAACATTTGCCGACGCACGGAAAGTTTTGGAAAAATACGGCTTATGGGCAAATGCGCCATCTTCTGTTCGCAAAGTTTTGTCCGAGGGCATAAAGGGCACAATTGAGGAAACGCCGAAATCTAACGACCCAGCCTTCAAAAAAGTTTACAACGTAATTGTTGGGAATAACCGTTCCGCCAGCAACGCCGCAGTTGAATACTTGAAGTCCGAAGGGCTAAACGTGCTTTTGCTAACAGCCTCCTTGGAAGGCGAAGCGAAACATGTGGGAACAGTGCTTGCGTCTGTGGCTCGCGAAGTTGAATCTTCTGGTAACCCTGTTCCCAGACCCGCGGGCATAGTTGTGGGCGGAGAAACAACGGTCACAGTCACGGGAGCAGGCTTGGGTGGAAGAAATCAGGAATTAGCTTTAGCCGCCGTCTTGAAACTCAAAGGCGCTGGAGCTTGTGTTCTTGCTTCGTTGAGCACGGATGGCGTGGATGGACCCACCGATGCTGCAGGCGCCATTGTCGACGGGGACACTTTGGAGCAGGCTGCGCAGTTGGGGCTGGATGCTGACAAGTTTTTGGCTGAAAACAATTCTTATCGTTTCTTTTCACAGTTGGGCGACTTGATTATTACAGGGCAAACTGGCACAAATGTTAACGATATATCTGTGATTGTGGTCCTATAACGTGAGTGGAACGCAAAAAATGGCTTTAACTTTAAAGTTCATCGGTGCACTGCGGCATGCTTCAGGCGCGGAAACGCTTGCCCTGAACTGCAAAAAAAGCGTTTCATTAATGGATCTGGTGAACGAGCTCACAAAAGAAGTGCCCACGCTCAGGAGAAGTCTGCTTGACGAGCAGCTTGAACCGCCCAAGCCAAACGCGTTGATACTTGTTAACGGCAGGGAAATCAGCGTGCTAAGCGGGTTAGAGACAAAAGTTAAGGACGGCGACGAGATAGTTTTCATTCCCGTTGTGCATGGTGGCTAAACCTGATGACTAATTTCCCAAAACGGAAATTTACCCATATCGTAAACCTTAATACGGCTATTAAAACAATTTACACTGGGGATTAGATTGGTTAAGGCAGCTTGGGTAGCTCCAGCGTACCTTTCAATCGCGTGGACTTTGATGGTCAGCTATCAGCTTTTTACTGAAGCAGCAGTTACTACGGTAGTGACAGGCGTTAACTCGTTACTGCCTTCAATAGGTGTCTGGTTATTAGACCGAAAAGACATGGTGATTTTCGTTTATGCTTTTGCATGGGTTTTCGTTTTGTCATCTGTTATTCCTTCAAAAATTCTGGGTAAAGAACGCAGTGTTCTTGTTCAGTTTTTAGTCTGTTTATCTTTGACGTTTTCTGCGTTCATAATATTAGATGTTTTGAAAAACTCCTTCGGAGTTGTCATTGACCAGTTGTTCAGTTTTTCTTATTTACTTAACAATTCCGCCTTGGCGGTACTCTACTTAACGGTGCCGTATATTTTGATGGTTTCGCTTGACCTGCGAACCAGAAACTGTAACAAGCGTGAGAAGAAACGCATAGAAACCCTAACAGAAAACTATTTGAGAAACGCTGAAAGAGCAGACCAACAAAACAAAGAAGCGAAATAATCTTGCCACCCGCTAAGATAGTGACTTTGACCACGGATTTTGGGTTAGCTGACCCGTACGTCGCAGAAATGAAAGGCACCATCCTTAGCATTTGCCCAAACGCCGTCATAGTTGACGTTACCCACAATGTGGAAAAATTCAGCATACGGATGGGCGCTTACATGCTTGCTTCGGCAGCACCCTATTTTCCAGCGGGCACGGTGCATGTAGCTGTTGTTGACCCTGGCGTCGGCACCCAAAGACGCCCCATAATAATGCAAACAGAACACAGCGTTTTCGTTGGACCCGACAACGGCTTGCTAATTTTAGCTGCTGAAGCGCAAGGCATAAAACACATGTACAAAATTGATAATCCACGGTTTATGTTGCCTCACGTTTCCAGCACCTTCCATGGGCGAGACATTTTTGCGCCCGCCGCAGCCCACATAGCAAACGGCGTCTCCATGGACGAGTTTGGTCCAGAAATCAGCGATCTCACCCAAGCTACGTTCACCAAGGTTAAACGAAACAAAGAAACCATTGTCGGCGAGGTCCTGCATGTGGATGGTTTCGGAAACATAATCACAAACATTCGCCCAAAAGACATCAAACACATCCAAGAAGGTAATTTACAAGCAGAACTGCCAAACGCAAAACTGCATCTGAAGCTTGCCAAAACCTATGCAGAAGCCAAACCTGAGGAGCCTGTGGCACTCATCGGAAGCCACAACTACCTTGAACTAGCCCTAAACCAAGGCAGCGCAGCCGCCAAATTCCAAACAAAAACTGGAGACAAAATCTCCTTATCCCCCGCCTGAACTTCTTTTTGAAGGATAAACAAAAAAGCTCCTTTACCAGAACATACTGTCAATGACTAGATACTATGCGTTGGCGGTAACCACAAAATACTGGAAACCCAAAACCGACTACCTGAACGAAATTGTTGCCGCAGTGGAGAACAGGGTTAAAGACGGCGATTTCGTGGTGGTTTCCGAGAAGGCAATTTCAACCGCGCGCAACAACATCATCGACGAAAACGACTTCAGCGCCAGCGCCAACGCAAAGTTCCTCGCGACGTTTTGGATGCACTATGCGTGGGGGTATTTTCTGGGTGTGGTTTGCCATTTCGGGCCAAGGCTTCTGCGTAGACTCAGAGAGTACCCAGTTGAAGCGGGAAGCCGCCACAAGCAAGTCGCCTTGCAGTATGCGGGGTTGTTGCAGGCTTTGATGTTTGGCTCCGAAGGCGGCATCGACGGCTCAAACTTGCCCTACTCTTACATGAGCCTGCCTTTGAGCAACGCACAAGCTGTCGCTGAGCAAATCCGCCAGCAAATCCAGAACAAGCTAAACAAGAAGGTTACGGTGTTAATTGTGGACACAGACAAAACCTACACTTTTCAAAATTTCCATTTCACGCCCAGACCCCAACCCCTGAAGGGTATCCGTTCCCACGGCGGCGTCATATCCTACTTGATGGGTAAACTGTTTAACCTTCGACGGCGACCCACTCCGCTCGCCGTTGCTGGGAGCCAACTGGACGCTGAGGCAGCTTTAACCATCGCCAACATAGCCGACAGGGCAAGAGGTCCAGGGTCAGGCGCCACAGTGTGGGATATGGCTGCAAGGTTCAATGTTTCCATAACAGAAGTGAGTTGGAGCATGCTTGCCCAAGTCAAACATAAACCCGTAGTTATTGTGCGAAGAGCACGCGTTTTCGGAGAAGCCCAAACGCAACCTAATCGTTAGAATCAATACACAGCGTTATTATACTGGTTTTTTAAACAGTAAAACATAAAATAGAGCAGATTAATTCTAACCGAAAAAGCAGGGGTTAGACTATGGAAGCAAACATAAAGAAGTTAGATGTGTTTTTTAATCCTCATTCCGTCGCGGTTATAGGCGCCACCAAAAAAGTTGACAAAGCAGGGCATGTCATCTTCAAAAACTTTGCCGCCAACAAGATGCGCCGAGTTTTCAAAGGCGAACTCTACCCCGTCAACCCGAATGAAGACTCCATTTTAGGCTTCAAATGCTACCCTTCCATAACTGAAATCCCTGACCAAGTCGACCTTATAGTGATTATTGTTCCAGCAAAAATCGTGCCCGACATCATGCAAGAAGCCGTCGCCAAAAAGGTCAAAAGCGCCATAATAATCAGCTCTGGCTTCCGAGAGGTTGGAAACGCCGAACTTGAAGAACAAGTAGTGAACATAGCCAAACAGGGCGGAATCCGCCTTCTGGGACCCAACTGCTTGGGCGTTTTCTACTCAAAAACAGGCGTTGACACTTTGTTTCTTCCAGAAACTAAAGTTCTCTCCACAGGCGACGAAGTTGTCGCTACGCCCAGACCCTTGCCTGGAAACATAGCCATGATTACGCAAAGTGGAGCCTTCGGCGTTGCAGCCTTGGACTACTTGACTGGGCGCCAAATGGGCATCAGCAAATTCGTCAGCTTCGGCAACAAATGCGACGTGAACGAATCAGACATTATCCACTATCTTCTACATGACAAAGAAACCAAAGTTATCCTCGCCTATCTGGAAGACATAAAGTACGGGCGAGAATTCGTCAAAATAACCCGAAAAGTGACGCAGAAAAAACCCGTTGTTGTAATAAAAGCGGGCAAAAGCTCTGCGGGCGCAAGAGCAGCCGCCTCGCACACAGGTGCCATTGCGGGTTCAGACAAAATCTACGATGCAGCGTTCGAGCAAGCAGGAGTCATAAGAGCCCGAGACATGGAGGAATTTTTCGACGTGGGCAAAGTCTTAGCCATGCAGCCGCCTGCCTTGGGAAAGAACATCGGCATACTTACGGATGCGGGTGGACCTGGAGTCATGACCGTGGACGAATGCGAAATTCAGGGGCTTACGGTGGAGCATTTTTCTGAAGAAACCAGCCAAAAGTTCCAGAAACTCAAAGAGCAAGGAACCATACTTAAAATTGCTGCGACCTCTAACCCTGTGGACTTGACGGGTTCAGTTACGGATGACATGTTTGTAGTCGCCGCGGACATTATGTTCCAAGATAAAGACATCCATGGCATAATTCTTCTGGGGCTGCATCACATGCCTGGTTTGCGTGAAAAGTACATAGATGGTGTGGTGGAAGTTTCTAAAAAATACCGCAAGCCCATAGTTATGTGTGACATAGGCGAAACCGAAATGGCGCTGTACACGCGCAGCAGATTCGACAAGCTAGGTGTTCCCTCTTACTCTTCGCCTGAAGACGCTGCGCGGTCCATGAGAGCCCTCGTTGCTTATGGTGCGTACTTGAAAAAGAACGGCTGTGTGGAGCAGTACATTGAAGATTTCCTGCAGAATACACGTAAAACATAGCTGTGCCTAAAAATACACCGTAACCGCGACTGCGTCCCCATCGCTTAGATGGAGAAACTCACGCAAGTCTGTTGGGGCAATGATTTCTAGAAGATTTTTCGGATAACCCTCAACTTGGGGTATGACTATGCCGCATTCTGTTTCGCCGATGGCTGCTTTGAAAAGCAATCCGACGCAGTAGCCTTCAGCAGGTCGAATCTTGAGCGTTTCTGTTGTTTCGAGGAGTTTTCTGCGTTTTGCGCTTTCGCTTGAAAGCTTCAGGTTCAAAGTTCCCAAATATAAAGTGAAGCCGAGTTTTTCTTCCATTTGCTGCTTGACCCATGGGAGCGCGAGGTATTTTTTGCCGTTGCCTTGGCCTGAAATGATTTTGCCGTCAAGCGTCAGGGTGTTCAACATGCTACGGGACACTATTTTTGTTCTTTGAGCCACTGGGCAACTTTTCGCAGCATAGCATTGGCGGATATGTCGATGACTGGAACTATCATCTTCTCTTTTGTTTCTATGGTTGGTTCGTATTTTGGCATGAGCGAGTAGCCTACGAAGGTCCAGAAGACTTTGCCGCCTTCTATAAGCATCCGCGCAACTGCCGCGTTCGACGGGGGCAGGGGAAAATACAGGAAAACTACGCCTTCAGCCCAGTATAAGCCTGCGAGTTTGCCGCCTGCGATTACGGAGGTGAACCGTGCCATGGCGTCTGGTGTTGGGAAGCGTGTTTGCTCCATGATGACGATTTCTCGGAAAGGTTCATACTTTATGGTAATGTCGCTTTTGCTCATAAACACTCATCGCCTTCTAAGTTAAACTTTAGTTGTGCTCCCTTTTAACCTTGCCATAACCCTCTTGTTCAGGTTCGCTTTCTTGCGAAAAAGCGGATTCTACTTTGATAGTTGATTCTTTGAGATTACTATATTACTTATTTGTGCACGACTTAACCTCATCAAGTAAAACCTCCGCTTTTTCCCCGCGTGATCTGGGATTCCGTAGTTGTTTTTCACTTCTTGAAATGAGGACAAAACGCCGCACAATTCGGCTACTGGCGTAAAAGCGCAAACGAGATTAACTTACAACGCCACATTGCCAGTAACGTTGTTGCACCTTACTTCTCCACGGGCGGTTATAACCCCTCTTGGAATTGCCAAGGAAGTCTTGGTTCATCAAAAGCCCAAATTCTTAGTGCCCTTTCTTCTCTTCGGAAAACACGTGATCGTGTAGCGGTAGTTGATGTGCTCAAAAGAAAAAAGTAGCCAAACTCCAGTTCTCTCTGCGCTCCGTCATTAAATAAAGGGGCTATAGACTGTGCCGAGCAACAGCACACAGACTTGGTTTTGGTGAATGTCATAAAGATAATATGCGAGGAAAACAGATTGCTAGTGAATGAGACTATTTGTCCAGCAGCTTAATGCAACTGGACGCTGAAATTTATGGAGCTTGTGTAAGATGAGTTTGATACCTGACGACAAAAAAGAAGCCATCAAAAACGAGTTCAAAGAAAAACTCCAAGACCCAGTAAAACTCGTTATGTTCACCCAAGAAATCGAATGCAAATTCTGCTCCGACACCCGACAACTCGTCCAGGAAATTGCAACCCTAACCGACAAAGTCACCGCTGAAGTCTACGATTTTATGGCAGACGCTGACAAAGCAAAACAGTACGGCATCGACAAAATCCCTGCTGTGGCAGTTATCGGCAAAAAAGACTACGGCGTGAGAATCTACGGCATACCCTACGGGTACGAACTCCAAACCCTCATCGAAGCCATAATCACCGTTTCACAAGGCAAAACTGATTTGACAGATAAAACCAAAGACATACTCGTAGAC
>CAYGJP010000033.1:0-15036 GCA_964350175.1 uncultured Candidatus Bathyarchaeia archaeon | reverse complement strand
GTTGCTTGGACATGTCAACCGTCATATTTGGTGCCTATTAGTAATTGTATGCTGAAACGATAGAGGGGTAGGTCAAACAGCAAAAAAACCGAGGGGGAAGGGGTAGGTAAAACGATAGGGTACCTATCAGAGGTCAAGACTTTTACGGGGAAAGCAGACAAAACCTAAATATCAAAGAACCCGTTAAAGATTCAGAAAAACAGTTGCGGGCTGGTAGTTCAGTCTGGTATGAACGCTTGATTTGCAATCAAGAAGTCGGGGGTTCAAATCCCCCCCAGTCCACCAAAACATCAGTTTTACTAAACCCAGTCACAGGATAGTTGTATCTTATTGTTAGAGTTTGTATTTTTCAAAATCAGGTTCAGAACCACATTTAGGAGTAACAAAATAGAAGGTTTCTCCACAGGCACTGCAGCGAAACTCCTGATTTCTGTTTTTCTCCACCGCTGGCGAACCACATTTTGGACAGCAGATTTTAACGGTCGGCGTTTTTCTTCCTTCCCAGTTTAGCATAAACTGTTGCGGTATTAAAGATAACGACAGCGGTATAGGTTCGGTTAAGAGGTAAAGTTTTTGAGTGTCCCTGTTTTCTATTTTCGGCCAAGGATGATGAATATTGTCTAAAAAAGCAAAGAAAGCCGAAGGCCTAGAACATCACAAGAAACTGCAACGCGAAAAAGACCAGAAAAGAAAAGAGAAAAAACAGGTTTCACTCCCAGCAAAACACGCCGCCAAAGGCAAAAAATAGTTCCTTTGCGTTGCGCTGTAATCCACTTTTTCTCTTTGTCCACAATTTTCTAATTTTCCCAGTTCCAGTGACTATTGTGCAGAAGGTCGACGGTCGGAACCCAGTCCAACGCACTCGCGGTGCAAAGGCGGTGACTCTAAACTGTTTTTCCAGAGTTTTTTCACCAGCGGATGATTCTCAGTAACAGGGGCCGATCTCTTTTGGGTTCAAATCCCCCCAGTCCACTACAATGCCTATTCTACAAGGCACACGCACCCATCATTGAAAGACTATTTAGGCAAGCGCACATAGAAACAACTCTCAAGAAACAGAGTTGAAGACCTGCATTAGCACTCTAAACCAGTAACACCTGCTGTTTATTCTCCGAGTTCTCAGACTCAATGATTAGCATCGTATGCGCAGTTTTTACGTTTTGCAGCCTCTTTATGTATCTAGTTACAAGGTCCAAGAGACTCTCAGTGGTCTCTGCGCGAATCTTGGCGATAACATCGTATACTCCATGAACTCTGAAGGCTTCCTCGACGCCCTCAAACGCCCTTAGCTCTTCCAAAACCTCTTCAGCAACAAAGAAGTCAGTGTTTATGCAAACAAGGGCTTTAGGCATAAAATCGCCCTCAAAAACTAATAGTCACAAGCAGTATTTCTAATTTTTGGAAGCGCTTTAATAGCGAGTGCTAATCGATAAATTCTGAAAAAGAAGGAGTTGCGGGTGACATCTCTACATTGTCAGGGGTTCAAATCCCCAGTCCACCAAAACAACCCCCACTCACTTTCGGAATGGATCTTTCAAGGTTGAGGGTTGGATTTCAATAATTTTGAAAAGAGCGGCAAAACCACTATCATCGACCCAATAACCGCGATGGCTGTCAAGGTTAAGAAATCGCTGCCCACAATTCCCATAGAAACCCCTTCATAAGCAATTATAAAAGACATCTCCGCGCGCACCGCAAGCCCTATAGTCAACGTCCAAAGGGGTTTACCGCGAAAACCAGCCAAACCTCCGCCTGCAAGACCGCCAAGCACTCGGGCAGCTATAGCCACACCAAGAATTACCAAACCAACAGGAAGAGCAACAAAAATTCCGAGTGGACTTATGACCAAACCAATGCTAGTGAAAAAGACTGCTGCAAAAATCTCTTTCATCATAAGCAACCTATTGGCAAGTTTCTCACCTACTTTCTTGTAAGGAATAATTACGCCCATTATGAAGGCTCCAGTTACTGCTGCCAACCCAACTTGGGTGGAGATGAAAGCCAAAATTAATCCCAAGCCAAGAAGTACGGCAAAAAGAACTTCATCAGAGAGAAACCGTTCAAACCGCTTAATCATAAAGGGAAAGACCCTGCTGCCAACGTAGATTGCCAAAAGAATAAACAAAGTCGCAATTAGACCCACTCTGAGCAGGTTAGTTGCTGAAAACGTTCCCTCTGAAATTACCCCCAACGCTACCGTGAGTATCAAAATGCCCTGTATGTCATCAAGTATAACCGCAGTGAGCAGAGTAGAACCTGATTTTGTCTCCACCGCACCCTCAGAACTAAGCATGGTGGCTATCACGCTTGTTCCGCTGGGAGCCAAAACTGCGCCCAGAAGGAAAGCAGCTTGCCACGACCAACCCAGTGCAATGCCAAGCCCATAGCCGAATAGCACAGAAAGAGCCACCCCAACCGTGGTGAGGAGGAAGGCTTTTTTGCCTACTTTCCAAAAAGCAGAAGCATCAAACTCCAGACCAGTTGTAAATAATATCAGAACCGAACCCAACACTGCAAGCAAATGGATAACAGTAAGGTCAGTGACTAAACCAAGCCCGCCTGGACCACCTATGAAGATACCAACCAAGATGGCGCCTATAACACCGGGCAGCCTCAGTTTTTTGAACAACTCAGAGCCAAGGGAAGAAACAACGATTAACAGACCTATTTCGAACAGGATAAAAATCGTTGGGTCCTGAGGCATAGTATAAAATAAAGCGCAAAACCAATAAGTGCTTTTCTGCAATTTTCTGGGCACACATTTGAGTGCGCATGTTTAGTATAATTAAAATCTCTTAAGAAAAAAGGAACTGCGCAAGACACACCCACTTTGGTAAAGGCTCAAATCCCCAGTCTCCACAGCACTCAGCCCATTTCGTTTACTACGCCCAGACGGGATTTCTTCACGGCATTCTGTTGCTGCCATTCAGCTGCAGATTTACAGGTAAGTAAACAATACTCTTAAGTTATCTAACGCCAACAGAAAAGAATGCCGAGCGCGGAAACCATGAAAATGAGAATGATAAAACTAACCCCCGAATTCCTAACAAAAGCGCTACAAGGAAAAACAGATTCCTTCATTTCCAACCTGCCAGACGACACGGAATTTTTAGACATAAAATACGACTTGTTCTCCAAGCAAATCTACGCCATTGTGAGAAGCAACAGCTTCGAAGAAGTAGCTGAATCTCATCCAATTCCAGAATTCAATGTAGCCTATTCGGCAAACCCCAAAGCTACAGTTCAACCTGCTGCAAACGCCAAACCTGAACCCCACCCTGCGGCAGTTCCTAAACCTGAAGTTGATTCTGGAAGTAAAACGCAGACTCAATCAAGCCGATACACAAGTGAAATAGAAGAGGAATTCAGCCCAGAGCAACGCAAACTGCTAAGTTTCAAAGTTGAAGGAGACTACCTTATAGTGAAGCCAATCCAGTTCTTGAAGGCTGAATGGGAAGACATCAACGAGGTAGTCAGAAGCATAGGCGGCAAATGGATAAAAGGCGACATCATCAGCTACTGGGCAATTCCACTCCAGCAAAGCTAATTCAAAAAAGTTTGGCTAAAACCTTGCCCATTTTTTGCTTTTCCCCAAGGGTTTGCATTTCGCAGATCCTGATTTTACGTTTTTAATTGATTATAAACCTGTTTCGCGCAGACTTGCATTCAAGATGGTAAGGGTTCAAAATTTTCCAGTCCATTTCGTGGTTTCAATAAAAATTTTTGGGAAGGTTTGCTGGGGCTCTGGCGGACGGAAAGATTTTCGGAGATAATGAAACCCTTTAAGCTACTACCTCTAGTAGTTAAACCGCCAGAGCCCACTCAGCCCATTTTTTGCCCATGCAACAAAAGAAAAAAAGAAAAAAGGGTTTGATTTTTTGGTTGTTTACTTGCGTTTGCGAAGGAACACTGCTGCGACTGCGAATACGATGATGATGACTGCTGCGGCTGCTGCGATGATGTAGATGTCAGTTGAGGGTGCTGCTTCAGGTTCTGGGACAACAGATGGTGACACTGTTGGAGCTGCAGTTGGAGCTAAAGTCGGTGCGGCTGTTGGCTCAGCTGTTGCTGTCGGCTGCGGTACCGCTGCTGCTGGACCAACGACAAAGTAAGTCATGTCGTATGATCCGCCGTAAGAGTTGGAGCCTGCGAATGTTGCGGTAATAGTGTACTGTCCCTCAACTGGGGGAGTCCACGTTATACCGTAGCTGCCAGCTATGTTAGTCGTTGTAGTACCGATGGTCTGCGAGTTGCCGTTAGGGTCAACTGCGGTTAAAGTCACTTCAACGCCTTTTGCGTCTTGCGGAATGACTTTTTGCATATGCAGGTATTCCATCCATTCGCTCATGTCTGCGTCAGAGATTGCTGGAGTATCTTTTGTTGCGGTTGTTTGGTCGGTGACTGTGCCTGTGAGCATAACAGCTGTGCCTTTTGGAACTGCAATTTGTGGTGCTGCAACTGTGGTTTTGCTTGGACCTTTACCGAAAGCATATGCTTGACCGTCATATGAGTTCAACGCAACAAGAATGCCGTCAACAACAATGGGATGGCGGTACATGCCGCTGACGCTGAACTTTAGTTCGCCAGTGTCTATGTCAATAGCCCATAGTTGTGAGCCTCTCCACAACACACCGTCAGAGGAGTGCTCATCAGCAGTACAGTAAACAGTCCGATCAGCAATAGTCAAACCAGCATATTCAGGATAAGTACCGTAAGCATTCTCAAAGCCAGCACTGCCCTTACTATACTCCCAAAGTATCTTGCCATCATTAATATCCCAGCATCGCACGATACCGTCAAAGCCAGAGGTAACAAGCTTGCCGTAAGCAATGATATAGATTCGGGTAAACAATGCCCATGCGTTGTTAAGAGGAGTGCTTTGCCATTTCAGTAATCCTGTGCGTGCGTCAAAGCAGTAGTAAACTTCTTCGCCTTCATCGTATCTTACGTAAGTTCCTGAGCGCAGGTTTTCGGTAGTTCTGTCATGGATGTCATGTATCATGGTTCTGTTGTAGGCAAATAGCTGTGGAATCGAGCTTGGATACAAGCCGTTAGTGTCTTTTTTGATTGCGCCTATGTCGTAGCCAACGTCAGAATAAACATATGGAAAACGACTACTGTCAGTGGCAGTTGCAAGCAACAAGCCTTCTTCAACATTCACCAAACGTTCGTTTTGTGATACGCCAGCTACATCGGGTAGGGTAACGTTCCATTCAATACCCATATATGGCGAATTACTAGCAGATATCGCATACGCCAGATCTGAGGTTAGCACGCCGTTGGGACTTGCATTAAGTGCACGAGAAGCATTTATTTCGCCGCTAGGAGTCCAAACGTCAATACCGGAATATCGAAGACCAAGGATAGCTCTAGTTGAGTTAAACATGTACAAGTAGCGATGAGACGAGTTTCCACCTATGTTGTAGCTGAGTATTTCACCATTTGGACCTTGCGTTGTGAACCCAGTAAGACCGCTCATGCCCGTTAAAGTCACGCGCAAAGTTGGCGGACGATTCGGCAGATAATCATACATGTACCAGGTACTACCACTGGTGACCCATAGATAGGCGAGTGGTCCGTGCTCGTTAGGAGTATCAATGTTTAGTATTTGGGCAAAGGCTACTTCCACGCCGTCCATGTACATATTTTCTTTAACTTCTCCAGTGTAAAGGTCCATGAATTCAGTGCCTATTGTCTGCGAACCAGTTTGGCTTGTTCTTGTGTAGAAGATTGTTCCCTGAATACACATTTTTTCGAAGTATTGCTCGTAAGAAATGCCTGTGTAGTAGCTACGGTCACCATACATACCTCCTGCGATGCCGCCGGGCACAATTGGCTCAGTCCAAAGTACGTGTGCACTCTGGGGACCAGAAGTGTACGGAGCAAAAGCGGGATTACCAGCAAAACTTCGGCCTGTCTGGCGGTAGCCCTGCATTAGCCAGTTGTCTGCAATTTCCCACCAGCCTTTGTTCTCAGCGTTAATTGGCCGAGTCCAATAGCCAGTTGGCAAAGGTGGAGATCGGTCATAACCAGGTATCGGATTTGCTTGAACCTCTAGGGGGACTTTTGAGCTGTCATCAGCTAGATAGGTATAGTGATTCTGATTAGCGGTGGTGTTTATCCAGTATTGGTTCTGCGGAAAATGCATCTGGAAATAGTACGTACCCGTCTGAGTTGGTACATATGCAAACCAGCCTGAACTGGTGGAGTCCATTTCCAAGTTCTGCTTAAGTTCGGTAGTGCCATCAGGTTTTGTGATCGTCACTGAGGTGCCGTTGAAGTGTCCAGATCGAACCAGTGCGCCTGCAGCCGGTTGGTCAACACGGTAAGTAACAAGCGCAGTTTGACCCACACCTATCGGGCTTGGATTAGCACTAACATACGCAAAGACAGTGTATGGATCTCTAATTATGACGGCAGCGTTAGCAGATGGTGCGGCAGCAAAAAACGCAGATACAGTTAACAGCAGGATCAGCACAAACGCAGTCATAGTTAGTTTATTTGGGTTTTTCATTCATTTCTCTCCATACCCTTTTTGATGTAAAGCATCGTATATAAAATTTGGGTAATTTTAGGGGTAATTTACAGTGGTTTTATCAGTAGTTTTAACAGGGGTTTTATTAAAAGTTTTAAGATGGATTTTACAGAAAATTATCACTTTAGGAAAATTCAAAGGCAGAAACAAGAAAACACCCAATTCAAAGACGCACCCACCTTTTTCAGTGAGTAAATCGGCGACACAAACATTTTGAGTTTACTGGGGCGGCTGGCGAACAAAAGATTTCCGAAGAGAGCCAAAAAACTTTGCCACTACCTCCAGTAGTTTAACGATCAGAGAGCCCACTCAGCCCAGAAGTCTAATGGGAAGCAATTGTAGAAAATTTTAGTTTCTCGCTCAGGATTTAGTTGGATAAAATAAAAAGGCAGCTTGAAAACGTACTGCCTGCTTTAGGGTTTCTTATGCTTACGCTTGAAGGTTTACTAAACGATTTTTTCCCAGCTCTTAACCAAATCAAGGAATTCTTGAACTGGTTGACCGCCGTAGGTTCTGAGGCGCTCTCTAAGTTCGACTTTTTCGACTGCTGCTTTCTGGAAGTCCCGAAGTTGACTAGCACCTTCAGTTAAGTAGAGAAGGTTGTCTACGCCAGCGCGTGCCATACGTGAAGAGACTGTTAGCAGTTCGCTTGCTGTAGCGACTTCTTTTGCGTCGTCGCCTGGACCGAACACGTAAAGCGATATGTTGAGGGGTACTTCTTTGAAGGTCTTCTTGAATGCGCGTGTGAGCATTTCCCAGTACCATGGGGTAGCATAGTTTTTGCTGAACATGACTACTAGGAATTCGTCGGTTAGTGGGGCTAGGTCGTCAAAGTTTATGCCGAAGCGTTCGTATGATGTGACTGGGTCGGGGAGGACGCCTATAACGAATTTTTTCTTTGCACGGTCGCGTACTCGTTCGCTTACTTGTTTCATGTATTCGGTGACTTCTTTTCTGCGCCATTCTAGCCAGCTTAAACCGCTTTTCTTCCAGAGCTCGTTGCATCGTGGGCATGTGCAGTGACCGTGTTCTGCGAAGTGTATACTGTTGAGCCAGACACCTGGGCTATTCCTTGCAACGTCTTCGATGTAGTCTAGTTGTTCTTCGCGGTGTTCAGGTTGAGTGTGACAGAGGATGTCCCAGCGGACGTTAAAGTTGTTGTTGGTTCTCCATGCTGGGCCGAGTGGTGATTGGCTGATCCAGTCGGGATGGTTGCGTGCGGTGACGTTGTCGCCGAATATGGCGATGTTGCTGTACATGTCTTGCATAGGCGGCATTCTTCTGCCGACTTCTGGTTTGACACGAAACAGGTGAAAATCAAAGCCTTCAGCTTTTTCAGGTAGGAATGTGTATGTGCCGAATTTCATCTTTTTGCACCTTTTACCATGCAGAAACGTTAGGCGATGTTATAAAGTTTTGCGTAAAATGCTTTTGTTCTCTTAGGAGAACAGATTTTCCTGTTCAGAGGTCTTTTAGAACTTTCGAGATTGCAACATTTCTGCGCCACAGTTGAACTTCTAGGTTTTTCGGCAACTGAACAACGTTTTCCACTCAAAAAATCCTACTAAACCGGCAACCATATAGCAAAACTCTAAAACCTCACGACATCATTAACAGAAATGTTAGGTGTACAAGAATGAGTCAGTGGCACTCCGAGGAGGTAAAAGATGCTCTTCAGCAGCAAGGCACAAACCCAGAAAAAGGACTCACAACCCAGCAAGCCGCAGACCGCCTAGCTAAGCATGGAGCCAACAAGCTGGTGGAGGAACGTGAAATTCGCTTCTTTGGAATTCTGCGTGAAGAAGTCACTGAACCCATGATTCTGCTCCTCATCGCTGTGGGTGTTCTCTACAGCATCTGGGGCACACTGGCTGACTCTTTAACCATAATCGCCATAATTGGCATACTCGTTTTGGTGGAAGTTTGGAACGAATACCGAGCCAAACGCTCCATAGATTCGCTGAAAAAGCTTGCGTCGCCAACCGCCACGGTACTTCGAAACGGGCAACCTGTGGAAGTTTTGACGACACAGATTGTTCCGGGAGACATTGTTCTGCTTAAGCCAGGCGAAAGAGTGCCTGCGGATGTGGGGCTTCTGGATGCGGTGGGGTTGGAAGTTGATGAGTCTTCGTTGACGGGTGAATCGTTCCCAGTGCCCAAAGAAGCCATCACAATTTTGCTGGATGAGCCCCGATTCACCGACCGCAAGAACAGGGTTTACGCTGGAACCGTCATCGCCAAAGGACGCGCCAAAGCCCTAGTCACCGCCACGGGTGTGAACACGGAACTTGGCAGAGTGGCAGGCATAACCAAGGCTGCAAAAGAGCCGAAAACTCCGCTGCAGTTAGGCATGAAACAACTATCGAAGACCCTGGTTTGGATTGCCTTGTTCTTCAGCATACTTGTGCCAGTTCTTGGCTTCCTGAGAGGTTTATCGTTAGAACAGTCAATCCTGTATGGTCTTTCGTTGTCTTTCGCCACCATACCTGAAGAGTTACCCATCATAATCACCATGGTTCTGGGTGTTGGAGCTTACTCTCTTTCCCGCAAAAACGCTGTGGTTAAACGTCTGCGAGCAGCCGAAACTTTGGGCAGCACCACCATAATCGCCACCGACAAAACAGGAACCATAACCGAGAACAAGATGCACATTGAAAGCCTCTATTTCGACGGCAGAACTGTGAAGAAGCAGGAGTTTGGGCAGAACGAAAAAGAAGTCCTAAAAACCGCCCTACTTGCAAGCGACGCCATTAAAGGCGTGACCTCTGGCGCTGTGCTCAGCAATCCAATGGCGGAGGCAATCTTGGAGGTTGTCAAAGAAAACGGTGCAGACGTGGGGAAGCTGCAGGAGATGTGGGTGCTCAAAGACGAGTCTAGCTTTGACAGCAAACGCAAACTCGCCTCATACGTGTATCAACTGGGCAACTCAACAATTGTCTTGTCTAGCGGTGCCCCAGAAAACGTCCTTGCCAATTCTGAAAAGGTGCTCCTTGAAGGACAAGAAACACCAATAACAGATGAGTTGCGAAACCAAGTGTCAGCGGCTGTTTCAGCTATGGCTCAGGCAGGTCAACGGTTGCTGGCTTTCAGTTACCGCAGAATACTTCCAATTCAGATGGAGGCAAAATACCGTCTGGAGCAGAACTTGGTTTTCGTGGGCGTCGTCGGCTTTGTTGATCCGCCAAGAAAAGGAGTCAAAGACGCCATTCGACTGTGTCAAGAGGCAGGAATCAAAGTCATAATGGTTACGGGTGACCACCCTGAAACCGCCAGAGCCATCGCCGCGCAAGTGGGCATCAACAGCGCCAAGGTGCTGACTGGCAGCGAAATCGTCAAAATGAGCAACGAAGAACTGCAAAAAGCGTTGCGGGGCACGTTTGTTTTTGCCCGAACCACACCTGAAGACAAACTGCGTCTCGTGAGACTTTTAAGAGAAAATGGTGAAATCGTCGCAGTCACAGGCGACGGCGTGAATGATGCTCCAGCGTTGAAAGAAGCACATATTGGAATTGCCATGGGCATACGCGGAACAGATGTGGCGAAGGAAGCGGCGGACATGATTTTGGCAGATGACAACTTTGCAACCATAGAAACTTCAGTTAAGGAAGGACGTAAAATCTTTGCCAACCTGCGGAAGGGTGTGCGGTATTACCTTGCGTGCAAGATGGCGCTGATAGCCAGTTTTCTGTTGCCTATCGCGTTGGGGGTTCCGTTGCCGTTCGCGCCAATCCAAATAATCGTGTTGGAGCTGTTTATGGATCTTGCCGCGTCAGCGACTTTCGTGGCGGAACCGCAAGAAGCAGGCACCATGAAGAAGCCGCCGATGAAACAAAAAGAGAAGTTCCTGAACCGAAGCATGCAACTCAGCATTCTGGTGGGTGCGTTGAGCCTCTTTGCAGCGGTTTCCGTAAGCTACCTCGTCACATACTATTCCACGCAGAATTTAGTGCAGGCGCAAACCATGGCTTTCGTAACGTGGATGATTGGGCACATATTCTTGGCGTTGAACTTTAGGTCTGAGAAGCAGCCGCTAACAAAGCTCGGGTTGCTGTCAAACAAGGTGATGCTGTTGTGGGCGATAGTAGTTGTAGTGACGTTGGTTGTTGGCACGAATCTGTCAGGTGTGCATGATTTGCTGAAAATTACTAGCCTGAGCCTTTCAGACTGGGCGCTGGCAATTGGCGTAGCGTTTGCGGCAACGTTCTGGATGGAGCTTAAAAAACTGCTGAAACGCTAACACCAGACGCTAAAAGAAGAGTTTCAGTAACTGTTAAATGGAGAAAAGCAAGAAGGTAACTTCGAAGCGCCAAACATAAGCGAACCTGAGGACTGAACATGCCCATAAAATATTACGATGCTCCCGAAATCAAAAAGCAAGTAGACCAGCTGGCTCAAGAATGCGAGTTTTTCCATGTGGTTCCCCAATTTGTCTACTGTGTGCGCAGCAGAGGCAGCAAAGCCAAACGCACCATCGCGCGGATTCACGGGTTGGGCAAGCTGTGGCAGGGTGTGCTTAACATGCCGCCAGCATACACCATCGAGGTGGTTTCGGAGATTTATGACAAAATGTCCCCTGAAGACAAGGAGAGAACTCTGGTTCATGAACTTATGCACATTCCGGGAGGGTTCGGGGGTGGTTTTCGCCCCCACAAGGGCTATGTGGAGCGGAAGATGGTTGAAGAAGTCTACGCCAAGCTGAAGAAGTCGAGGGCGGCGAAGAATTCGAAGTCGCTTTTTTGAGCCAATCAAGAAAGCGTATGTGAAAGTTTTTAAGCAAGAAACATCCCAACATAGAAAAGCATGGAAAAGCGGCAAAGTTTCCACTCACCACCAAAACAACATGAGATGCCAAACGCATGAAACACGTTTTGAAAAGTCTAAAGCACAACGGAATATTCGTTCCACAATACGAACACAAGAAATTTAACATCGAAATCCAAGGAAAAACCCTCACGCTTACCCCTAAAAGCGAGCAGATGGCAGTGGCTTGGATTCGGAAAAGGCAGTCGGCTGCTTCCCCGCCAGATAACGTTTTCATGAAGAATTTCATGCGTGAGTTCCTTGAGCAGCTAAAGTTGGAGAATCCGTCTTTGGGCTTCTTGGGAGCCTTCGCGGAAGAGTATGTTAAAAAAATTGAGAATTACGCGGCAGATGACGTGGGCAATCCTGACGCCGTGATTCATAAGGACATTGATTTCGCGGAAATTTCGGACTATGTTGAGCGGGAAAAACAGAAGAAACAAGACATGGCTGCTGAAGTGAAGAAGCAGCTTGCCGCCGAGCGGAAAATTCAGAGAGAAAAACTAAAAGAAAATTATGGTTTTGCAGAAGTGGATGGGCAAAAGCTGGAAGTAGCCAACTGGACGGCTGAGCCTTCGTGTCTTTTTGCTGGGCGTGGTGACCATCCGCAGCGCGGCAAATGGAAGGAAGGACCAAGCGTAGAAGACATAACCCTCAACTTGTCACCTGATGCTCCTAAGCCTGAGGGCTGGAAGGTCATTTGGGAACCTAACAAGATGTACGTTGCCAAGTGGATAGACAAACTCACGGGAAAAGTCAAGTACGTCTGGTTCTCGGACTCCGCGTTTCTGAAGCAGAACCGTGAGAAAGAGAAGTTCAAAAAAGCCGAAAACTTGGGCAAGCAGATTGGAAAAATCGAAGACCACATCATGAAGAATCTGGACGCGAAGGATGAAAACCAAAGAAAAGTCGCCACCGTCTGCTGGCTCATCCTTAAGCCGAACATGAGGGTTGGCGACGAAAAAGACCCAGACGAAGCCGACACTGTAGGCGCCATCACACTGCGAGCGGAACACATCAAAATCGAAGGCGACATCGTGCACTTTGACTTCTTAGGCAAAGACTCCGTGCGATGGATAAAACATGTCCCTGCCCCACCCACGGTTATCAGGAACATTGAGTATTTTGCGAAAAACAGCAAAGAATACCTCTTCGAAGGCATAGACTCCAAGAAAGTTTCACGGTTTCTCAGCGCAAAAATGCCTGGATTAACCGCTAAAGTGTTCCGTACTTGGCGATGCACCACAACCGTGAAGGAAGAGCTGGAGAAAAGCGGCGTCACAAAAGACGACCCAGAATACTTGAAGACGTACGCGGCGAAGAAGGCGAACTTGAAAGTGGCGGAAGTGGCAAACCACAAACGCAAGATTCCACCCACATTCGATGAGCGATTAGCCAAGAAAGAAGCCCACCTCAAAGAGCTTGAAGCACAACTGGTGCAGAAGAAGGCAGAAGGGAAAAAAACCGAGGCGCTCACAACCCGAATTGAGAAGGCGAAGCTCGACATAGAATTGACCAAGATGACCCGAGAGTACAATTTGGGCACGTCGCTGAAGTCGTACATTGACCCCACAGCGTACGTGAAGTGGGCAAAAAAAGTCAAATTCAACCTAGAAAAGTTCTACCCCACCACGCTGCGCAAGAAGTTCAGCTGGGCGCTGGAAGCCAAAAGCAAATCTGAAGCCGAGTGCACAACGGCATGAAACTGAGCGAAACCAAAGACGGCGTGGTCTTGGAGGTTTTCGTGAAGCCGAACAGCCAAAAATTCGAAGTAGTCGTCGAAGGTGACGAAGTGGTTGTTCGGTGCACGGAAGAGCCAGTTAAGGGCAAAGTGAATAAAGAAATCATCAAAGAACTCTCCAAACTTTTGCATAGCAGAGTCGAAATTATTTCGGGCGCCACTTCTAAACAAAAAGTTTTACTTCTGAGAGAAGCAAAGAAAAACGAAGTTGAAAAATTATTGAAAGTTTGTTAGCCCTGCGTTTTGAACCTCAACATCGCAGCTATTCCGCCAAACGCATTCTTCAACATCTGCCCCTCTTCAGTCTCAGTGGAAATCATCTCAACCTCAGTGTTCGAAGCCTCAGCAAGCTGCGCCAAATCATCCACAATGTCCACTTTCTCAGCCACAGCCAACGACGGCGCTTGACATTTGGGGCACGGTTTCCCCGCTAAGCCCTGCTCAAACGCAGCCATGTTTGGAACTTTCACGGTTTCCTGTTCCTGATAGCCGCAAGCACCGCATTTAACCAAGACCCGCTGGATATCCAAACTCTCGGACAACAGCAGCAAACGAACGGCACCCGCCTGCAACGCATGCCGAACCTCAGCCTCACCATAAGTAATAAAACCAGTGTCATGCCCAACTTCGTAGAGGAACTTTTGCATAATTTGCTTCTCTTCGATATAGCGGACTTTCTTCATGATTTCAGGCGCTTTCTCCACAACTTCCTTGACGCCTTGCTCTTCAACATACGCGGTGTCAACAACGTCTAAAATCTTGCCTTTAAGCTGGTAGTGGAGGTGGTCACCTTTTTGGAAATCATATTTGGTGGGTCCTGGACCTGCAAGAATAATACCTTTCAGAGTGTCAATGGGCAAGAAAATCTCGTTAGCGTGTGCCCCCACGCGGGTGAAGTACTCGTTAAGCTGCATGTCCCGCAGACGCTCATATCGTCTGGCTGACTGCCCACCTGCACGAGTTTTTCCCGTGACACCCGAATACATTTGCCGCTCTATGTTGAGCCTTTTGCCTTGCAAGGTAGCTATGGTGGCATCGGAAGCATCCACCAGAAGTATGCCATAAGTTTCTTTTTCCCGCAGCATCTCCTGCAAGTGCTCAGTGTGAAAACGACTGTCACAGCGGTAAAGGAAAATCTTGATGGGTTCAGGTGGCACAATAACGTAGGTTTCCATTTTCTCGGTGCCTGGTGCACCACCTTCCTGCGGGAGAGCCCCAGCAAAAATTACTATGCCCTTTTCTCCAGGGTCCTTGAAAAGCTTGAGCTTTTGCTGGACTTTGACGATGGCGTCTAGTACGTTTTTGCGTGTAACGTTGGATTTGATGTTGCTGGCGGTTCCGTATTCGTTGCGCAGCAGGTTTATGGCATCGCTGATTTGTTTGTCTGGTGGAACATAAATCGTAATGAGTTCGGTGTGGCTGCCCTCTTTGTTAGCTAACGCTGTTAATGTTTTCCGTAGCCTGAAGAGTTCAAGGGAGGTTTTTTTTGCGGTGCTCAACTGTTTTCACGTATAACCGTTTAACTATAAACTACGCTACGTTTGATAAGATAAAAGTTACGTAAAAGGAAAAGGAAAGGTTATGTTGCGCCTATGGCGTCTTTGAGGAAAGCCTTGAACGGACCCAGTTTTCCACCGTAGTTGCCTGAAGAAATCTTCACAACGCCAGGCACATTTGCGGCTGCAATTACCCCGTGCATCATGGCGTTTTTGACGGCGTCAAGGGTTAAGCCGTTCATGACAATTTCATAGACGCTGCCGACGTTTTCTGGAACCACAGAATCAGGCACCAGCGTGCGCAGTGTGGGGCAGTATTGGTGGTAGGTTGAGGCTTTCATTTTGTATTTGAGGGAACCTGCTTTGCTGCCGGAACGGCATACTCCGCCTGGGAAAGGCATGATAACGTCGGGTGCTTTGGCGCGTATGGCATCTGCGGCTGCTTCTGCAGCTTTGAGGCCTAC
>CAYGJP010000032.1:0-15163 GCA_964350175.1 uncultured Candidatus Bathyarchaeia archaeon | reverse complement strand
TTTGAATGGTGTGCCATGTTTTTCAGCGAGCACAGCGAGTAAGTCGCGGACTAAGGAATGGTCTTTGAGTTCGATGTTTTCAGGTTGCTTTACTCCGAGTACACCTTTGATGTACCCCAAGTAGTCGACAGTTACCTTCAAAGCTCAAACGCCTCCTCAGTACACCTGACACATAAGTGGTTAAGAGAACTTTTATCGGTTTCTTCCAAAAACAACTCGGTTAACATCTAAAAGCTGAAAACTAAAAGAATAGGGAAAAAAGTCCCTTGCTGGGTTTACTCTTTCTTTTCTTGGAAGAGCTTCTTTATGGCGCTGATTCTTGCCTTCTGCGCCAACACGTCGCTGGTGACCAAGGTTAGTGCTTCTTCAGGGCACCATTTGATGCATTGTGGACCATCATCCTTGTCTTTGCACAGGTCACAAACGTAGACGATTTTGCTTTCAGGATGCAGCATCACCGCGCCGTAGTCGCAGGCTTCAATGCACCAGCCGCAACCATTGCACTTGTCTTTGTCAACCATGATGGTTCCAGTTTCTTCGGACTGCGTCAAAGCATCACGTGGGCAGGCGGCAACGCATGCTGGTTCTTCGCAGAGTCTGCAGGCAACAGCCATGTTAACGACTTGGTTTTGGCGGACTACGCGTATGCGTGATTTGATAGGGTTGAACGCTTTTTCTTTGGTCCATGAGCAAGCGTACTCGCAGATTTGGCAGCCTACGCATTTGTCGGGGTCGCAAGAAACGAATTTTCTTTCGTGAATCTTGACCATTTTGTTATGCCTCCCGCTTAGCCTCAACGATGTCTGAGAGGTCTTCCATACCGAGTTCTTTGAGCTTCGCCGTAGTGGGCACGCCTTCCAGCGTCCACCCGCGAGACTCGTAGTAATCATCTAACAGCAAATCCAGTTCGTCCTGCGTTACGACGGCGCCTTTCACTGGGCCATCGTCAGGTATGGGTTGATTCATGACTTTCCATGGCAGGGTGTCGTCTTTTCGGCTTAAGCCTTCCCGAATGTTGATGAGTCGGGCAACGGTGTTTATTCGTTCGCCTGCCTTCTTCACGTCTTCAGCGGTCATGTCGTATCCTGTTACGAGGCTGTAGAGTTTAGCCATATCTGGCAGTTCCTTATAGTAGGTGCCTCTGGAGAACTTGCACACTATAAATGAGTCAATGAGCGCGTAGACATCTTCCATGTCTCGGACCAGCTTGCCTCTGCCCTTCTCAGCTTTCAAGCGGTCAACTTTGCCTTTCACGTCAAAAGCGTAAGCACCATGTCTGTTGTGGTCTGCACCTCGGAAAGAGACTGCAAAACCCAACGCTGCGGTTTTGAGGCATCGCAGGTCGTACCCTGTAACTTCCAAACCTTTGATGTGCTGGGCAAGTTTCTCTGCGCCTTTGCCTATTTTTTCGCCTGCAACCTTCACGCCTTCAGCAAGCACATCGCCTATGCCTTCGCGTTTGCCCATCTTTTCAAGCAGCTGTATGAGGGCTTCAGCGTTACCAAAACGAGCGTCAACTCCGCCGAGTTCTTCGCGTGTCAAAATGCCTTTTTCGTAGCAGTCCATGGCGAAGCCAACAATCACACCTGCGCTTATGGCGTCTAAGCCGTAATAGTTGCAGAGTTCTACGCCTTTTATTATGGCGTCAAGTTTGTCTATGCCACAGTAAGGTCCCATAGCCCAGAGCATTTCATATTCCATGCGAGTCATAGTTCCCTTGTAGGGTCCTTCGCGAACCACCACTTCGTGCTCGCAACGCATGGCACAGGAGCTGCAGCCGATGATTTTTGTCACGAATTTGTCGTTCATGACTTCGCCGCTTATTTTGTCAGCGTTCTCAAAATGCGCATTGTTATAGTTGCGCGTCGGCATGCAAAACAGTGAGTTGTGAACCAAAACGTTCTCAACTGTTCCAAGCGTGCGGTACTTCTGAGTGGCTGGTCCCTTCATGCGTTCATGGAACTCCTTAACCATATCCATGAATTCTTCGGGCTTTGCTGGAACGATGTCACGTGTTCCGCGGACAGCAATGGCTTTAAGGTTCTTGGAACCCATAACAGCACCCATGCCAGTTCGGCCAGCAGCACGGGTTTTCTCATTAATTATGCATCCGATTCGGCTAAGTTTCTCGCCAGCCATGCCTATTGCAGCTACACGGATGTAATAGTCTCCAAGGTCGCTTTTTATGGAGTCTTCAGTTTCTGAGGGAGACTTACCCCACAAACTTGCAGCATCTAATAGCTGCACTGAATCGTCATCAATCCAGAGGTAAACAGGCCTCTCAGATTTGCCTGTGATTATGATTGCGTCGTATCCTGCGCGTTTCATTTCTGCCCCAAAAGTGCCGTGGGCAACTGATTCGCCTACGCCGCCAGTAGCGGGTGACTTAGAAATGAATGCGTGTCCGTTTCCAGCTGTTGGAAACATCGTTCCAGATATTGGACCAAGCGCCATCACCAGCGGGTTTTCTGGGCTGAAAGCTTCAACGCCTGCTTTTGAATTGGCAAGCCATAGCCTCATGCCTAAGCCTATGCCGCCGACGTATTTCTTTGCGTATTCTTCGTTGAGTTTTTCAACGCGAGTCTTACCTGTAGTCAAGTTAACGTAAAGAACTCTTCCTGCGTAACCGTACAAATCTGTATCCTCCATACGATTATGAAACTATTAGTCAGATGAAAAGTATATTAACTTAATGGGTAAGCATTGGAGAAAGTTATGGTTTGACTTCTCAGGGATTCTTGGGCTTAATGATGGAAATTGTGGGCTAAAACCGAGAAAAGAAATATGAGATGCCCCACCTCACTATCAACCAAGAGCGCCACACGTAGAAGAGGCATAAAAATTGAAGGTGAAAATCAACTACTTAGGCTTGGTGAAAACCTACACGAACAGGCTCCAAGACGAAAAAGAGCTCACCCAAGGCGCTTCAATCTCAGAGCTACTAGACAAACTTGCAGCAGAATTTGGCAAGCCATTCAACCCAGAAATTTATGACCCAAACAAAAAAGAAGTCAAACCTATGTTTGTGGTTATGGTTAACGGTGTTTTAATGGGGCAACTTGGTGGCGTAGATACGAAGCTGAAAAACGGCGATGTGATAATTCTTATGCCGTTAATGACAGGCGGATAAAAAATAAACAAAGAAGAAAAGAGAAAAGCGGCAAAAGCGCTGTTGCAGTTTACTTGCTTGCAGCCTTTTCATCAGCCGATTGGAACAGGTTTCTCACAGCTTTCTGCCGAGATTTCTGAGCAAGAACCTCTGCCGTAACGAACGTCAAAGCTTCTTCAGGGCACCATTTGACACATTGAGGTTCGCCCTCGGCGTGGTCGGTGCAGCTGTTGCATGTGAACACTATTTTCTTTTCGGGGTGCATGTTCATGGCTCCGAACTGGCATGCTGCTATGCACCATCCGCAACCGTTGCAGGCATTCTCGTCAACTCTGATTATGCCGCTGTTCTCTTCTTGTGAGAGGGCATCTCTGGGGCAAGCAGCTACACATGCGGGGTCTTCACAGTGCCTACAGGTAACGGCTAGATTAGTCAGGGGTCCCAAGCGCATAGCTCGTATACGGGACTTATTTGGGTTGAACGTGTCTTCGTTGACCATGGAACAGGCGTACTCGCAGACTACGCAGCCTATGCATTTCTCCGGGTCGGCTGTTACGAATTTTCGGTCTTGTGGACGCACCATTTTAAGCTCCTCCTTGCTCGGCTTTTTCGGCTATGTAAGCCAAGTTGCCAAGACCAACCTCTTTAAGTTTTTCCACCGTTGGAATACCGTCAGGTGACCATCCTCTTGAGGCATAATAGTCCGCTAAGCCGATTTGGAATTCTTCTTCGTTAACGCAAACGCCTTTGGCAGGTCCCTCGTCTGGCACTGGTACATTCTTTATCTTCCACGGGAGTGTGTCGTTTTTCCTTGTGCCTTTGCCTTCGCGTATGTTGAAGAGTCGGGCGAGGTTTTCAATTCTGTCTCCAGCTAGAGTCATTTCTTCCACGGTCATGGGTATGCCTGTGGCTAACGTGTAGTAGTTCGCTAAGTCTTTCCAGCCGTCGTAGTAGGTGCCTCTTGAGAACTTGCACACGATAAGCGAGTCGATGATGTTGTACATTTTGCTTTCGTCAGTAATCATTTTGCCGCGTCCTGCCTCAATCTTGAAGCGGTTCACTTTGCCCTTAACGTCAGGCGAGTAAGCACCGTTTCTAAGGTGGCAAGCTCCACGGAACGAAACACTAAAGCCTAGTGCAGCAGTCTTCAAAGTTCGCAGGTCATAGCCGGGGAGTTCTAAGCCTTTGATGTGGCACGCGTACTTGTATGCGTCGCCGCCGATTATTTCAGCAGCCTTCGCAACACCTTCAGCCAGTGCATTGCCCAGCCAGCCTTCGCGTTTGCCAATCTTGTGGATAATTGCGATGAGTGCTTCGGCGTTTCCGAAATTAAGTTCTATGCCCTCTGTCTGTTCTTTGGTGATTACGCCGTGCTCGTAGCAGTCCATGGCGAAAGCGACGACTACTCCGATGGATATGCCGTCCATGCCGTACTCGTTCACGATGCGCATAGCTTCGATTATGGCGTCTAAGCGGTCAACTCCGCACAGTGGACCCAGACTCCAGAGGCACTCAAACTCCAAGCGTGAAGTTGCGCCTTTGTAGGGACCTTCAGGAACGACACAGATATGGTCGCAACGCATACCGCAGGTTGCGCAACCAACAATTTTCTTAACATAATGCTCGTTAAGGTATTCGCCGCTGACTTTGTGGGCACCTTCAAATGTGGCGTTAGTCCAGTTCCTTGTGGCTAAAGCGGAAAGAGAGTTCAAAACCAAAACGTTCTCAGGTGTACCAAGGGTCTTGTATTTCTTTGTTGCTGGACCTTTCATGCGTTCATGAATAAGTTTAACAAATTCCCTAAAGCCAGGCTTATCAGCGACATTAACATCTTTAGTTCCCCTAACCGCAACAGCTTTCAGGTTCTTAGAACCCATGACGCCGCCCATGCCGCTGCGTCCGATGGCGCGGAACTCGTCATTTATGATGGCTGCAAAACGGCAAAGTTTCTCTCCTGCCTCACCTATGGCTGAAACGCGTATATAGAAGTCGCCGAGTTCCTGTCGGATTGTCTTATCAGTGTGCTCAATTGTCGCGTTTTTAAGGTGCTCAGCATTCATGATCTGAACTTTGTCGTCGTCAATCCATAAGTAGGACAATTTTGGTGCCTTACCAGTTATAATTATGGCGTCGTATCCTGCTCTTTTCAGGTCGGGACCAAAGAAACCGTGGGCTTTTGCTTCGCCTACTCCGCCTGTGGCAGGTGACTTGGATACAACGGCGTATCCGTTTCCAGCTGTTGGACCCATGGTGCCGCTGAGCGGACCAGTCATGTAGATGAGTGGGTTGTCTGGATCAAAAGCGTCAGTGCCTGGTTTTGAGTTGTCCATAAGTAATTTTATTCCGAGGCCGATGCCCCCGATGTATTGCTTAGCCATTTCCTCAGTTAATGGCTCAGTGCTTATTTGTCCATTGGTTAAGTTAACACGCAATATTTTTCCAGCGTATGAATACATGACTTTTCTTTCCTCCATACGGGTTATTTTACTATAAGGCAGGTGAACAAGATATAAACCTAATGGATTTACACTGGAAAAACTAACGTATGGAACTTGTGCTAAGAAAACATTTTTTGCAGGAATTTTGTTATTTTTTCGGCGGAATTTTGAATCTCTGGTGTTAAGCCTTCGCCGAAATCCACGTTTTTGGGCTCGATGAGCAGCAGGGCGATTTTTGCTCCTGTCAATTTTGTGATGTACTCACAGAAAACCCGCAGAGGAAGCATATGTGTGGATATGGCTGGAAAAATCGTAACCTTCTCCGCATCAAACAGACGCACTTCTCCAGGTTTCAGTTGCATCACAGCCGCATCTACCAAAAGCACATGCGAAGGCTTTATTTCAATTATCTCGTCCATGAAGCTTTCAGGCACTGTTTCGCACTCAATCAGGTGTACTTTTGAAGAGACTTTGCCTTGTAGGTCTTGTATGATTTTGACGCCCACGAAGTCATCAAAACGTATAGTGTTACCTATACCAGCTATGACCACGCGTTCCGCTTTGTTTAGCCACGCGGTTAATTCTTTTTCAAAGTCGTACTGTGCATCAGTCAAAGGGTACACACAACTGAAAGTGAAAACAGAAAAGGATTAAAAGAAAAGGTTTAGGGTTTGGGTTTAGCGTTGCAGTGTCTGAATGCGTTGCTTGTTGCTGTCAAAGACCTCAACGGTCAACGGCATCTGGCCAACTGCAAAGTGTGTGGCGCATCCAAAGCAGGGGTCGTAGGCTCTGAAAGCCATTTCGACTTTGTTGAGTATGCCTTGGTCAACTTTGCCGCCGTGGATTAAGCCTTTTGCTGCGTCGCGGATGCTCATGCATATGGCTGGGTAGTTGTTGGTTGTGGCTACAATCATGTTGACGTCTTTGACCATGGCGTCTTTGTCCAGTGTGTAGTGGTGGATGAGTGTGCCTCTGGCTGCTTCAACGATGCCTATGCCTTCGCCTGGTGCGCCTGGTTTGTTGCGTATATTTGTGCTTGTGATTTCAGGGTCTTTGGCTAGTTGAACTGCTCTTTCTGCAGCGTAAAGCAATTCGATGAGGCGTGCCCAGTGGAATGCGAGGGTACCGTGAACGGGTTTGCCCAGAGTCTTGAACATGACGTCGTATTCTGCCTGAGCTAAGGGTGTTGTCATGCCGTCGGAAGCGTTCAGTCGCCCGAGTGGGCCAACGCGGTAAACTCCGCTGTCAACGCCGTAGGCTAAGCCTTTCCAGCCGATTTTCTTGAGGTACGGGAATTTGCTGTAGGTCCATTCTTCGACGTGTTCGCCGATGTGTGTGAGGTAGTCTTTGGGTTCGAACTTGAGGAATTCTTTGCCTGAGGGGTCAACTACGCGGACTTTTCCGTCGTAGAAGTTGACTTTGTTCTTGGCATCAACGGTGCCCATGTAGTAAGTTTTCATGGTGTAGGCGTCGCTCTTAATCATGTCCACGTAAGTGCTGTTGCCTAAAACGAGGTCGTGGAAGATTTTCAGGGTTAACTTGGCGAATTCAACGCTGGACTTTGCCATCTTTTCGATGTCTTGCCTGCTCTCCTCGCTCAACGGTTTGGATATGCCACCTGGCAATCCGCAGACTGGGTGGGTAGCTTTGCCGCCGAGGATTTCAGTGATTTTTTGTCCGTAGGCGCGGTGTTTGATGACTTCTTTGGCTACATCCAAGCCAGCTTTCTCGATGACGCCTAAGATGTTGCGTTTTTCTGCTGGCGCGTCTGGACCAACTATGAAGTCTGGACCGCCCAAGTAGTAGAAGTGTAATGTGTGGTCGTAAATGTAGTATCCGACGTACATGAGCTCGCGGAGCTTCTTTGCGGCTGACGGCGGCTCAACATTGAATGCCGCATCTAAGGCTTTGACTGCTGCGAAGTGGTGGGCAACTGGGCAGACTCCGCATATCCTCGTAGTAAGGATGGGCATGAGTTCGGCGCGTCGTCCGATGCAGAATTTCTCGAAGCCTCGAAGTTCGGGGATTTTTAGGTAAGCGTTTTCTACTTCGCCTTTGTCGTTGAGGAATATGGATACGTTACCGTGGCCTTCAAGCCGCGTAATTGGGTCTATGACTATTTCTTTCATTGTTTCATCACCTTTCGCTTAAGAATAGAAGCAGGCAAGCTGTACATGTAGAACGTGCCCACTGGGTCTTTTATCTGGTTCATCAACTTCTCGACGTCCGCTTCAGTGTATTGTCCGGGCTCTTTATCTATGCCGAGTATTGAGGCTAACGCGGTTATCATGCCTGCGCCTAATTCAGACTGGTTTGGAGTTGCTCCGCCACATCCTGTGCAGGGCATATCAACGTTGAGGCATTGGGCGCCGCATCCGCTGCGGGTAGCAAAGCCCATGCAGATTATTCCTTGCTCCATAAGGCAGCGTTCAGGTTCAGGAGTTTTTTCGTGGACTCGGTATATCTTTGTGATTTTCTTGTTTTCTCTTACGCGTTTGCATTCGTCGCATACTGCTTTGAGTGGTGCAAGAACGGAGCCTTTCGGCGGTAGTTTGCCTTGTGCTATTGCGTCTATTGCGTTGCTGACCAGCTTAACTGGTGGTGGGCAACCTGGCAGGTAATAGTCTACGTCGACTGTTTGGTCGAGGGTTTTTACGGTGTCGTAGAACTCTGGAATTTTCAGGGTGCCTTCTTTCACTGTGGTTGTGGTTTTGGGCATCACTGCTTTGGGGTTTACGTTTGACTTGTCTTTCACGTAGACCTGCTCGAAAACTTCGTTGCGGTTGTTAAGATTAGCTAAGCCAGGTATGCAGCCTTCGTGAGCGCATGAGCCGAAAGCGACGAGGGTCTTGGATTTTTTACGCATAAGCTTCGCCATGTGTTCTTGCTCAGAGTTTCGGATGGACCCGTTGAAGAACGTGATGTCAATGTGCTTGTCAGGCATCGCCTCAACATCCTTGTACTTCACGTCCATGGCTACAGGCCAGAACACGATATCTGCAATTTTTACTACATCAAGGATTTTCTCGTTGATATCTAGCACGGCGATTTCGCAGCCGCCGCAACTTGCAGCCCAGTAAAAGGCTATTTTCAGCTTTTGGCTCATTTTATTTTGCACCTTCATTCACTTGTTTTAATAATTTTGAAGTGTTTACTCTGAGTTCGTTGAAGGCGAGTTCTTCAGGCGTCAAACCCATGGCTAAACCAAGTAACTGTGGATAATGCAAAATTGGAATGCCATAGGTTTCATTGAACATTTTCTCAATACGCAACTCGTTTGTATCGAACATTATGTGGCAAAACGCACAGATTGTTATTAAAGCTTGCGCGTCCACCATTTTTACGTGATTTAGCTTGTCTCGGGCGAGTTGCAACGCAATCTTGTCGCTCACGCCTACGCTGGGAGCGCCGCAGCACTCGGTCTCATCAATGTAATCTAAACAGGTGGCGCCTGTTGCTTCTATAAGAGTTTTCAGAGTCTGCGGGTCTTCAGGGTCATCGAATCCTATAACCTCTTTAGGTCTTAAAAGGTGGCAGCCGACGTGTTCTGCAACTTTTAGCATTGTGAGGGGTTTGACAACCGCTTTCTTTATGTTGTCTATACCTACATCTTCCATGAGCACTTGCATGATGTGTTTGGTCGTTGTTGTTCCCTTAAACTCTAAACCTGACTCTTTCAGGTGACCGTTAATTTTTTCGCGTAAAACTTTGTCTTCCTTTAAGGTTTTGCTGACTTTCTTTAAGGTGCCTGCGCAGCCAGGGCAAAGAGTGATTATGTTCAAGCCTGTTTGTTCGGCTATAGCCAAGTTTCGGGCAGCAAGAATCAGCATAGCCTCATGGCTGACTGGGTCTAAGGGTAAACCGCAGCAGTTGAATTCAGGCATCTCCACTAGCTCAACGCCTAACTTGGCGAGAACTTTGCGTGCAGAAATCTCATAAGCGGAAACGCGGTAGGGAACGGCACAGCCTAGAAAAATCAGGTACTTATTGTTGCTCATTCTTTTCACCTTTGTTTTCCACGTGTTTCAGGAAGCTGACGCCTTTGAGGCTTTTGCGTATGCTTTCGGGATTGGCTTTTGGCAGTGGCGGCAAACCAGTGGTTTCCCGTTTCTTGATTCGTAAATCAGGAATTTTGTAAGCGTAACCTGACTCCAAGATGCTTGAGGCTTGATCCTTGAAAACTTGCGGAAAACATCCGTTTTCAGCAGCTAAGTTTCTGAGCACGCGGATTACGCTGGCAACTTCCACGTCCTGTGGGCAACGGTCCGTACAGGTGTAACAGGCAGCACAAAGCCAGAGGGTGTTACTTTTGAGCACGCGGTCTTTCAAGCCAAGGGTTGCCATGCGAAGTATAGTGCGTGGCCTGTAGTCGTCGCTGTACCTAGCAACGGGGCAGTCGGATGTGCAGGTTCCGCACTGGTAGCATTTTAGCAGTTTTTCGCCGCCGTGCATTTTTATAAGTTCATACTTGAATTTTGGGTCAAACTCGGAAGCTTTAATCGGTTCTTTACTTGTTGTTGTCGGGGCGTTTTCGGTCATTAAACAATAACCCTCGCATTTTTACACAGTAACCGTGAATTGTTAGCCTTAATCCCATGCTCTTCGATGGTCAAGTTTAAGAAAGTTGCTGTTGATGAATGGCTTGGAACGGTATGCGCCGTTTGTTTTTCAACTTTGGGCAACATGGTGATGCACCATACGCGCATAGAGATTCAAAAAGCCCATTTCCACTACATAAATGTTCGGTCATCATGGCGACTTTTCACTCCATTTTCGGGGCAGTTTTCTGAAGTGCTCAATTCCGCAAATTAAGTATGACATCGGGTTTTTCAGAAAGTATTAAATGTGAACATTCCTATTATTGAGATAAAACATCTGCAACGTCAAACCACAAGGTTGGAACAAAGATGAAAATATTATCAAAAGAGGACTTTTCTGATTTCGTCAACGCACTGGTAAGAGATGACTCTTGGAACGTGATAGGTGTCAAATCAAAAGGCAACAAGTTCGCTTTTGGACCATTAGAAGATGCAAGTGAACTGCGGCTGGACTATGATGTGACTCTTCTTCCGCCCAAGAAGTATTTCTTTCCGCAGCGTGAAACACTTTTCACCTACAATATAGCGGATGGTTCTTCCGCCAAGAATGCTGAGGCAAAACCCACTGTAATAATTGGGGTTCACCCCTATGACATAGTGGCTTTATTCCACATGGACGAGATATTTAGGGAAACAAAGTCAGATCCACACTATTTCGAAAAAAGAAACTCCACCATAATCATCGGAATCAACATTCAGAAAATGTCAAAATGGAACTTCTCGCCCTTCATGGGATGCGCCACCGTTGACTACGGTTACGACCTGATGCTGACCGACCTGGGGAACAGGTACGCCATAAGCGTTGGCTCTCTGAAAGGCGGAGAATTACTATCAAAATACGCCAAGAACATCACAAGTGCATTTGCGCGAGACATCCAGTTGGTAGGTCAGAAAAAACGTGAAATAGTGAACATGTCCAAGCAGAAGTTTGACTTTCCCATCGAAATGATTCCTGAATTGTTGAAGGAAACTTATGGGGAAAGCGGTTTCTGGGAGAACCATGCCGAGAAATGCTTAGCCTGCGGCTCTTGCGTTCTGGTTTGCCCAACGTGCTACTGCTTTGACGTTAAAGATAACCCAGACCTTGCACTTGAACGCGCTGAACGAGTAAGAACTTGGGATGGTTGCTTGCTTGAAGATTTTGCAAAGATTGCTTCGGGAGAAAACTTCCGACCCACAAGACCCACAAGGTACAGACACAGATACTTCAAAAAAGGCAAATACCTTTTCGACAGGTTCGGCTTCATATCGTGCGTTGGATGCGGCAGATGCGGCTCGAACTGTCTGCCTAACATAGCTAATCCAGTTGACCTCTTCAACGACATGTACCACGAAACCCGCAGCATGGGTGTGCAACTATCTCCTGCTCAAACTCCTGAAGTTAACATACAAAGTGAAGGCAACATCGATTACGTTCCGAGGCTGGCGACAATTGTTAAAAAAGTGGTTATGACGGCGAATGAGACTCTATTCGAAATTAAGCTAGAGGATAACTCTGAACTGGGACATAAACCAGGCCAATTTGCTGAAATCTCTGTTTTCGGTATAGGCGAAGCACCAATTTCTATTTCTTCACCACCCACAAAGAAAGGCACATTTGAGATTTGCGTGCGAAAGGTTGGAAACGTCACAAACAAGTTGCACACACTTAAAGTTGGAGACAAAGTTGGCGTTAGGGGTCCATTTGGAAACGGATTTGATGCTGATGCACTGAAAGGCAAAGATCTTTTGTTTGTTGCAGGAGGTCTGGGAATCGCACCGCTCCGTTCACTATTCAACTATGTCCTTGATAACAGGAAGGATTACGGCCACGTTGTTTTGCTTTATGGATGCAAAGAACCGCGGGAACTTCTGTTCAGCGAAGAAATGCAGGCGCTATCTCGCAGAGCTGATGTAGATTTTAAATCCACAGTCAACTGGTGCCCAGATAACGAAGCATGGGGAGGCAACATAGGAGTCATCACAACCCTGATTCCCCAAGTCTCCTTTGACCCAGAAAACATCTACGCCATAGTCTGCGGACCACCCGTCATGTACAAGTACGTCATTGCAGACCTTAAGGGAAGAAAGGTTCCAGACGACCACATAATTGTGTCTCTAGAGCGCAGGATGAAGTGCGGAGTTGGGAAATGCGGACACTGCCAAATCAACCAAATCTACGTGTGTAAAGATGGCCCAGTTTTCAATTATGCAAGAATAAAAGGAATACCGGAGGCATTATAATGAAACCCAAAGTTGCTTTCTTTGACTTTGCAGGCTGTGAAGGAGACCAATTGCAGGTCGCCAACCTCGAAGAGGATCTTCTCACGCTGCTTGGTCAAGTGGAGGTTGTAAGTTTCCGCGAAGTCATGAAAGAGCACAGCGATGACTATGACATAGCTTTCATTGAAGGCTCATGCACAAGGCTTCAAGACGAAGACAGGCTAAAGCAGATCAGGAAAAACGCGAAAATCGTGGTTGCCATCGGCTCCTGCGCAACCATCGGCGGAATTAACGCTCTTAAAAACTACAAAAACCTAGAAGAAGTACGCAAAACGGTGTACAGCGAAAACGCCAAACTCTTTGACACCTACGCTGCAAGACCGATAGATGCGGTGATACCTGTGGATGCTTACGTGTATGGATGCCCCATAGACCACGACGAGTTTCTCCAAGTTGTAAAGTCGCTTCTGCTCGGAAAGAAACCAGACATACCCACGTACCCCGTGTGCGTGGAATGCAAGAAAAACGAGAACATATGCGCGTTTGAACGCGGACAGTTCTGCGTGGGAACCGTCACCAGAGCAGGCTGCAACAGCTGCTGTGTCAACCAAGGAACCATATGTTGGGGATGCCGCGGTTTAGTGGATAATCCTAACGAGAACAGCCATAAAGAAGTCCTAATAAACTATGGCCTCACGGTTGACGACGCCATAGGCAAGTTTAAATTATATTTCGGTTGGCAGGAGGGCAAACGATGAAAGATACAAAAAATAAAGAAGCAAACTTTGAAGTTAACGTGCACCACGTGACAAGAGTGGAAGGGCACGGCAACATCTACGTGAACGTAAAGAAAGGCATCGTGGAAAAATGTGAATGGAGCATCCCTGAAGCACCACGGTTCTTTGAAGCCATGGTTGTGGGTCGCCAATGGAACGAACTGCACCACATAACTTCGCGCATCTGCGGCATCTGCAGCATAGGTCACACGCTGGCATCGCTGAAAGCTACCGAGGCAGCCATGGGCATACCCATAAGTGAGCAGGACCTTAAACTTCGAAAGATTGCGTTGCATGCTGAGAACTTGCAGAGCCACATTTTACACGTTGGATTCTTGGTGCTGCCAGATCTATGTGGCGTAGGCTCAGTTATACCGCTAGCATCCTCTAATCCTAATGAGGTTAAGATCGTTTTGGGTTTGCACAGAACTGCCAACGAAATGTCTAACCTTGTTTGTGGAAGAACAACGCATCCTCAAAGGCTGATACCGGGTGGTTTCTCAAAGATTCCGTCAATGAAAGAGTTGGTTAACCTTCGCAAGAAGCTACAGGATTCAGTTCCAAACATTCAGGCAGTCGCAGACTTAGTTAAGAGTTTAGCAGCTAAGCTTCCGGATTTCAAGAGGGAAACGGAGTTCATCGCTTTAACCAGCCCTGACGAATACGCACTTTATGACGGACAAATAGGTTCCACCGACACAGGCACAGCCCCAGTTAAAGAGTACCTTTCACACACCAACGAGTACATTGTGCCAACATCCACGGCGAAATGGGCAAAACACGCCAGAGACTCCTACATGGTTGGTGCCCTTGCAAGGTTTAACTTGAACTATGATAAGCTCACCCCGTCAGCTAAGAAAGTGGCTGAAATGTTCGGGTTAAAGCCTGTCTGCCACAACCCCTTCATGAACACCATTGCTCAACTGGTAGAGATTGTGCACAGCGTTGAGGATACAATCCGTCTGATAAACGAACTTGAATCCGCAGGTTTGCAGCCTCAGCCAGACTACCACAAGCCAGACATTAAAATCAAAGCAGGCAACGGTGTCGGCGCAGTGGAAGTTCCCCGAGGCATACTGTTCCATGACTACACGTACAATGCAAAAGGTGTCTGCACAAAGGCAAACTGCATAATTCCCACCAACCAGAACCACGCGAACATAGAGTTAGACATGAAAGCGTTAGTACCGGAGATATTGGATAAAACACCAAAGGAAATTGAGTTGAGCCTAGAGATGCTGGTGAGGGCTTATGACCCATGCATTTCATGCTCGACGCATTGCCTAACAGTGCATTTCGTTTAAGGTAAAGCAGAGCCTCACAGGAGCTGTTTCTTGTGCTTCCTGTTTAGGCGGTTCTTCCTTTTTTGACAAAGCGTTTTTCTGCACTTTCTCTTCGGATTGCTCCTGCGGTTTGGGTATTGTGGCATCGTTCGTTTAGGTCTTCTTCTTTGAGGTCAAGGACGCCTTTCACGGTGCCGTCGTTTAGGTATTCAACAGTGAAGCCCATTTTCTTTGTCAAGCTGAGCGCACGGTAGTTGTCGAGCAGCATTATGGAGCAGACGTTTCCAACCTTCATTTCTTTGGCTATGTCCAGCACGTAATCCACCCTATGATTTCAGGGTTAAAGGTCTTGGCTGGTTGGGGAGGCGATGCACCCTGCTTGTTGGCTGTTCATATTTGGCGCCGAGGGTTGTACACTATTCGTTTTCGTTTACTTTTTGGTGTTTAACTCTTGTGACGAGTGGCTTTGGGCTGACAGGAACAACGCAACAAACCCACAAAAAACAGAATAATACACACCCTAGGTGCCTAATAGTAATTGTATGCAAAAACGATAGAGTGGGGGTATAGGTCAAGACGCGTTTTTTGCTGAAAAACGTAGGGGAGGGGGTATGTGAAACGATAGGTACCTATCAGAGGTCAAAAAGCTATGTTTGCTGCTTTAAACAGGCGCCATAGTTTTGGGTGAGCGTAAAAGAGCACTGGCTTTGGGACATAAGTCAGGTGTTGCCGCCTAACCAAAGAAGATTATGCCAAA
>CAYGJP010000031.1:6809-15182 GCA_964350175.1 uncultured Candidatus Bathyarchaeia archaeon | reverse complement strand
GCGTTGGAACCGCTAAGTAGTCGTTGTCTCGGAGAGTTTGGAGGAATGTAGCGACTGAGGGCACGGGTAAACCTAGATTCTGGCTAACTTGGTCAAGAACTTGGTAGGTTACTGGCGCATCCGCCTCGTCTTTCGTTAAGGCTAAAAGTTTCGTGATTTTCGCGTTATTCCTGAATGCGGTGTGCGAGTTTTCTTTCTGCATCAATTCAATAAATTGTTGGTCAAAGATTTTTCCCACCCACAGAGGTCCAGCATACTCCATTTGGGCGCCGCACTGAGGGCATTGGAGGATTTTGCTGAAGGGTTTTCCCACAGTTTCTCGGTGGAGACATTTGAAGCAGTGCAAGATGTAGCCGAGGTTTCTGATGCTTTCATCCGCTTTCTGCGCGCCATAACCAATTTCCGTGTAAACGCGGATGTAATGGTCGCTACAGTGGCTAAAGATGACACGTGTGCCGATTTCGTGTTTCGCTGCAACTGTGGCTATGCAACCCGCGAGCAGGCGGACGGCGAGTTCTTGGCAGTACTCGGTGCGCATGGGTTTTCCGCCGTATTTGCGTATGCAAGCTTTGGCGTGGACGCCGCAGAGGGGCGCCATGTCTGTGGCGGTTGCTGCGAGTAAGCCTTTGTTGCGTAGGGCGCGGAGAGCCGAGTCCAGATAGGGCACTGGGGTTCCGAAAGGGTCAATATCTATTATGTCAAAGCGCGTTTTGGGTGCGCCGTGTTCGCTTAAGACACGGTTAGCGTCTTTATGCTTCACCGAGACGCGCTCCTGCAGCCCATTAAGTGCGATGTTGTGTTCTGCGAGTTTGGCGGAGCGTTGGTTGATGTCGCTGCTTACTACTTTTTTGACGCCTTGGATTTCAGCTGCGAAACGTACGCCTCTGATTCCAGTGCCTGTCAGGGGTTCACAGATGGTGATTTCTCTGTTGGCTGTGCGTTGGTAGGCTTGGAAGGCTAAAACTGTGAGGTCACGGTTAAACTCCATGACGGGGTTGTAGAAAACTGGTGCTCGACTTGGCGCGTAATCTGAAGGCTTAACGCCGTACGCTTTCAGGTTTGGTGCGACAATTTTGATTTTGCCTTCCGTGATTGTCTCGCTTGGAAAGTCTATTTTGAATTCTTCATCCATCGCGTTTGCGCCAGTTGGTTAGCTGTGGTTACTGAAAAGAAATTTATTGACATATTAGACTTCTGGTTAACTTGGACTTTTGGCTGTGTTGTACATATAGCTGGGCTGAATTTACCACAACAGAAACTGGCTAAAACTTTCAAATCCAGCTGGTTTTAATCTCGTCTATCGTCTTAAACCGCGGGTCGTCTGAGAGGCAAGTTGCCTTCAACATGAGCGCGGTGGCGGCTATTATGCTGTCTGCCACAGACAAGCGGTACTTGTGTCTGAGTTCGGCGCTGCTTTTGGCGATTTCCGCGTCTACTTTCACGACTTTGAAGTCTTTCTCAAGAAGCGTTGCTCGTAGTATTGCGGTTTCTCGTCCTTCCTGTGCCAACGTGAGGAAATATATTTCGTGCAAAACAATGGCGGATATGAAGCGTTCTTTGGCTTTTCTGATGGCTTCTTTCGTCTTCCGCAGCGTCGCGTTTTCTCGTGCGTAATAATGTTCTAAGAAGAATCTTGTGTCGTACACCGTTTTAGGCATCTAAGTCCCTTATTTTCTCCAAAAGTTTTTTCATTTCATCAGGCGAAGCATATTTGGCGCCTGAACCGGCCAAGTCAAGGGTTGATTGTTTGGGTTTTAGGAGGATGCCGTTTTGGTTGTCGATTACTTCGAGGCGGGTGCCTTCTTCGATGTTGTATTTTGTGCGGAGCCTGATTGGGATGGTGGTTTGTCCTTTTCTTGTGACTATGACTTCATCTTCCATATGTGCTCACGGTACTACTTTTATGGTGGTAGTACTTATAAATTCTTCCACCTTAAACTAAGTCTTACTCTGATTTGGTACTACCAAAATTGAGTACTACCAATTCTAAACGGGAACAGGTTTAGCATCCCCACACCCAGCATTCCAAAATGAAAACATGCCGCCCAATAACAGAAAAAAGAATAACCTCTGTAATTTGTCACTTGTTGTTGTATCGATACAGTCACAAATTTATATTAACTTTAAAAGACAAACAACATGCCGTGTCCTGAAGCCATCAAACGTTGCATCAAAAGTTTGGCGGATCAAGCGTTGGCCAAGACGCGGAAAAATGTCCCCTCATTCCCCAGAAAAGGTATCCTTTTCCAATCTGCGTCCGTTAACGAAAAATGATCCGCCAAACAAATTTTGAAGTTCTTTGCTTAATTGGTGTACGCGCTGGGTTTCAGTTTTTTTAATTAGTGTTCTGTATTTGTTTGAGGTTGTGTTTTGGTTTTTGGATGTTTAGCAGTTATTATTCTGTGGTTGTTATCAAAAACTTTAAGGACATACAACGCGCACAACAACTTGTCATAAAACCGTGGAGCAAACCTTTCGTTGATATCTGCTGCGTTCTCAATCGTTACGTTCACAGTTGTGATATTGCTTATATTCAAACAGCCGGTCTGCAAAATACCTTTTACGGCTAAACGTTTCCAAATTGACTATGGAACCGCACCTCTAATCGGCGTGGTAATCCTTCTGGCGACATTCTCCATAACCCCGAGTGCAATCTTAAACGGCGTAATCGGAGACTCGGTGATACAGCCTTATGCCATCCTGATTCTTTTTATGTCCTTAGCCTACATTTGCCTCTCCCTAGACGCAACAGGACTATTTGCGTATCTTGCGCTTCGTACCACAAAAGCGGCTGGTACATCTGGCAAAAAGCTGTTTCTGTATTTCTTTGCTCTGAGCAGTTTTCTTACGCTCTTCACCTCTAACGATATTGTTATTCTTACCCTAACGCCGATAATCTATTACTTCGCAAAAAGCACCAAAACCGACCCCGTACCCTTTCTCATCGCGCAGTTCTTTGCAGCAAACGTTTGGAGTGCAGCGCTCTACACAGGAAACCCCACCAACATCATTGTCGCTCAAGCCTACAACTGCTCGTTCCTTGGCTACTCCGAATGGATGCTTCTGCCAACAGTTGCCGCGGGAATCTCCTGTCTATTCCTGCTCTGGATGGTGTTCAGGAAAAGAATTCCTGCTAACGTAGAGCCTCAAGAAATCAACCCGAACTCAGCTTTAAAAGATAAAGCTGGCGCAATTTTTGGGACTGTTTGCCTTGCAGCCTGTCTGGTGTGCATCAATTTGTATTCTGTGTTGGGTGTTGCAATATGGCAAATTCCTTTAGCGTTCTGTTTAGTTGTAGCCTTGCGGGATGTCATAGCCTTCAAGTTTTCGTTCAGAGAAGCCAAATCGGAGTCCGTTGAGGTCCCAGCGTTGGTGCAGGTTTTGAAGCGGATGCCTTGGAAGATAGTGCCTTTTGTGATAGGTTTGTTCATTATGGTGGAAAGCTTGGTGGCGTCGGGGTACTTGGACTTGTTTGCTTCTAACTTGTCCGCTGTTTTGTCTGAGCCGTTGTCTTCCACGTTTGGTATGGGTTTCTTGTCTTCAGGTGTTGCGAATCTGCTTAGCAACCAACCTATGACTATACTTTTCACTAGGATGCTGCAGAACCCCGGGTTTGTTGTTTCAGTTCAAGCTGAGCAGGCAGGCATGTTTAGTTTGGTTTTGGGCAGTAACTTTGGGGCGAATTTGACGTTGATAGGTTCGCTTGCGGGGTTGATGTGGCGCAAACTCCTCAGTGACAAAGGGGTTTTCATATCTTTCAGAGAGTTCTCAAAATACGGTTTTCTTATCATGCCGTTAACAGTGTTTTTTGCCTGTTTAACCCTGCTTTTAGAAATCCTTTTCTGGGGCTAAATATCGCGCCTATTACCTTCAGTTTGGCTTAAAAAGGATGAAAGGAGCGCGGAGTGCGCGCTTTGGTTTCTAGCTTACTCTGTTTTTGGCTTTTTTGGTCTGAGTGAACGCACGGCAGTGCCTGCACGCCACATCTCAGAGTTGCCCATTTCTTTGAGTTCGTCTGCGAGTTTTTGCCTGTAGTTTGCTGCTTTGCTTTTCTCCAGAACAATCTTTGTTTCTTCGCCTGCAGCCACTAGGTCGTAGAGTGAGTCGAATATGGGTTGGGTGCCTTCGCGGAAGCGTTTTCTCCATCGGAGGGCGCCGATTCGGGCGGTTTCGCTGCAGTTGTTGTACATCCAGTCCATGCCGTTCTCGTCAACTAGCCTGATGAGGCTTTGGGTGAGTTCTTCGACGGTTTCGTTGAAGGCTTCGCTTGGGCTGTGTCCGTGTTCGCGTAGGGTGTTGTATTGGGCTTCCATGATGCCTGCGAGTGCGCCCATGAGGACTCCTCGTTCGCCTGTGAGGTCGCTGTAGACTTCTTTTTCAAACGTTGTGGGGAACAGGTAGCCTGAGCCGATGGCGATGCCTATGGCTTTTGCGCGGTCTTCTGCTTTGCCTGTGGCGTCTTGGAAGACGGCGAAGCTGCTGTTTATGCCGCTGCCGTCAACGAAGTTGCGTCTGACGGATGTGCCTGAGCCTTTTGGTGCGACGAGGATGACGTCGATGTCTTTGGGTGGGATGATGCCTGTTTGTTCTTTGTAGACTATGGAGAATCCGTGGCTGAAGTAGAGCGCGTCGCCTTTTTTCAGGGTTTTCTTAACTGCTGGCCATGCGTCTTTTTGTCCTGCGTCGGTGAGTAGGAACATTTTGATGGTGCCTTTTTTGGCTGCTTCTTCCATGGGGAAGAGGGTTTTGCCTGGGATCCAGCCGTCTTTGATGGCTAGGTCGTAGTATGCTTTGTGGACGCCTGTGTTTTCTTGTCCGATGATTACTTTTACTCCGTTGTCTCGCATGTTGAGGGCTTGTGCTTTGCCTTGGATGCCGTAGCCTAGCGAAACAACCACTTCGTCTTTTAGGATTTTTTGTGCTTGCTGTATTGTGAACTCTTTGCGTGTGATGACGTCTTCTGTTACGCCACCAAAGTCCATTTTTACCATTGTGATACCTCAGAACTGTTTACTCTATTGAAGGGGGGATTTAAGAATTATCCTCTGGGAATGTTGGGTTGGTTGGGTTGGTTTTGTAAATTGGGTCTTTTTGGGTGCTGAAATGTGTGGTTTGTGCGTTTCTGCTGTTTTCTGTTCTGTTTGTTGTTTGTTTAGTTGTTGTTGATGGGTTGGTTCTTAGTTTCATCAACTACTTGGGTGTTGTTTTGTTTGTTGTGTTCTGTTGTTTGGATCTGGTTTGGGTTGGCATATTGGTTGTGCAGGTTGTGACAAGCAGATGCGCTGTTTATGATGTGTACCGCTGAACCCTATTGCTCTCTTTGACTAATACCCCCATTATTTAAAGACTGAAATGGGATTCAATTTCAGTTTGACAGAGCTTTGCATTCATAGTTTCGCCTTACAGTGGACTGGGGGGATTTGAACCCCCACCAAAGTGGAGATATCACCCGCAAAACCCCCTTTACATCTGAAATTTAGCTAACCCACAGCCTCTTCTTCCTTTTCACAAACAAGCACGCATTACCAAATTACTCTGCTTATTATGAAACCGATAACGAATAACACTAATGTAAGGTAAAGCTGACGGATTCTCGCTCGCCCTTCTTCTGTTGTATTGCTCCGCAAGAGCTTGAAAGTGAAATAGGAAAGGGCCGAATCGGTTGGGACAATCAAAAACAGATAGTTGGTTCCAAGCAAGCCCACAACGTATGGAACGAAGCTTAGTCCAATAAATATGGTGAACAGTGCCGCTGAGACTCGAAGGGCAGCCTTTCTTCCTCTGCTACTTGCGAGGGTCCTTGCTTGCCGCTGTTTATCCCCCTCAATATCCATGGCACCTCCTGCAATCTCCTCCCCCAAGTCGAATATGAAAGCCAAGGCGCCAAAAATCCAGACTACGCCACTGAAAACTCCTCCCACGGCTACTCCGCCGAAGATGAATGTCATAGCAACAGATAGACTCACCATTGCGTTTCCAGGTAATCCAGTTTCTTTGAATTTCCAGTTGTACAATACACCTACCGCCCAGAGTATAACTGCGAGAATTAGTTGCAGGGGTCCTAAAAGAACAGCAGCTGTGAGACCAAGGACCGAGAATAACCCCATCAATATCTTCAATTCGGGGATTGTAATTCGACCAGAGGGAAGGGGACGTGAAGGACGATTTACCCTGTCAACGTTTAGGTCAAAATAATCATTTGAAATCATTGCCGACCCTGAAATGAAAAATCCCGTTAAAAAGCCTAAGGAAGCCTCAAAGAATGAGGGTAAACACCCCAACGCAAGTATCTCGCCAGCTACAACACATACTCCTGCGGCGAGGGGAAGCTCAGTCTTTAGAAGGTCAGAGATCGCTTTTACTTTCAACTTCATTTTTTTCAATCTGTCGGGTCTCCCTTTCACTTTCGAGTTCAGTCAACGAAGAACTTATAAAAACACGGATTTTGCTCATCTTGGTTCAACATAGTTTTTGTTGAAATTGAGGTATTTTTTTTCAGGTCATTGATTATTCGCTTCAGCTCTTTATAGAGCTCAACAAAAAAAGTAGGGAGAGTTTCGGCGATTTGCTGTGCTGTGTCTTCCGTGGCTCCGCACTTTGTTGCGAAGGCGATTAGCACTTTGTTGTTCATTTTCATTGACCTCCAGTGTTTATGGTTTTTTTGCTTTGCAGGCCATCAGAGCGATTGTTCCAAGGCTTGTCAAAATCGTTAGAATGCCAAGACCCATATGGAAGTCTAAGCTGCTCTGTTCAAATGTTGCCGCTTGCGCAATGCTCATTCCGCAGATAACTGTGGAAGCAGAGAAGGCAACAGTGAAGAAGATTGCAAGTTTCTTCAGGAATTTCATTGTTTTTTCACCTCTGTTCTGTTTTGACTCTGTATTTGTTCTTGGGATAGGTCAATTCTCAAAGTTCCTTTCTCACCCTTGATTTCGAGCACTATGCCCTCAGCAAATTCTGCATGCTGCAACTGCCCAATTGTTCCTTCGACTAGTACGCTTTCGCAAGTGCCGTTGGCAATGTTGATTGTTTTGATGTATTCTTTGGATTTTAGTTCAATAGAGAAGGAACTTTCTCTGTTTGTTTGCTGCATTTCATTTTTCCTCCGAGAAGACTATGTGGCAAGAAAAAGCCATTAATCTTACTTGATGAACATGTTTATTGGAACACATCCGTGTTTACGCGTAAACATCGGTGATAATGCTTGGATGACAAGGGAATAGAGAATTTGTTTTTTAGTCTAGCGAGCGAGAGCAGGCTAGACATATTGCATGCCCTTAGCGTTGAAAAACTTAAGATGAACGAAATTGCTCGAAAAATAGACATCACTGCAACTGAAGCTTCCAGACAAATTCAGCGATTACAAGATGAGCTTATAATCCAAAAGCAACCTGACGGTGCATATACCCTGACAAACTATGGGCAACTTGTTCTACACTTTTTTCCCTCGTTTGATTTTATTTTCAAATATAGGCAGTACTTTTTAGTTCACGATGTTTGGCAATTGCCTTATCAATTCATCAGCCGACTTGGAGAGTTATCTCAAGGGACCTTATGTACGGAAATTGCGGAGACAGTAAACAGGATTGAGAACATGATGCGATCATCCGAAGACCATGTATGGGTGATAACTGATCAAGTCATGGCTGTTCATAGTAATGTTATGACAGAACAGATTTCGAAAGGAGTCAAGTTCAAGTCTTTGATTCATGAAAGATTGATCCACTCTTCTCAAGTCAAGTTATTCGGCAAAAATGTAGAGAGAAGAATATTAGCATCAATTCCAGGACTTTTCTCAATAACTGAAAAAGAAGCTTTGGTTTCATTATTAGCCATGGATGGAAAATTATCCCCTTCTGGCTTTTTTGGTAGTGATCCTTTATTTATGAAGTGGGCTAATGATTTGTTTCTCTATTATTGGGATCAAGCTAATAGACGGTATCCCCAAAGCAATTCCACTTCATGATTTGTTCACCTCCTGCCTAAACTGTCCTGTTCCAAAACAGGCAAATCTTGCTCTAAATCAAAATTCCCACTAGGTTGCAGTCCGCGAAAAAATGATGAAGAAAGCACGCGCTCCACTTAGGGGGTAGTGGCAAAGTTGACCAGCAAAACGGTTTTTTTAGAGTTATTTTTGTGGCTAATCTGTCTAAAATAATTTGTAAAAATGTTCTAATCTGGAAAGGCTTTTAGTTTTGGTGCAAAGTCTTTTAAGTTCCATGTAATCAACATATTATTGGTGAATTTACATGCCGTCACTTGAAAAGAAGAATAAAGCAAAGAAAGCGAAGCACGACGCAAAAACAGGGAAAAAGTAAACTCCCTCTAGCCTGCCTTGCAGGGTTTCAACGTACCTCTAACAGGTGATTGACG
>CAYGJP010000031.1:0-6799 GCA_964350175.1 uncultured Candidatus Bathyarchaeia archaeon | reverse complement strand
ATGATTGACGAGCTTTTCTTATCTCAATCTCTCCATTTTTAATCCAAAATCTTCATTCTCTGATAATCAAAATACAGTTTTACGTCTCGGGTTATATGTAAACCGTTTCTTGCAGTATCCTGTCCTTTATTCGGCACTTCAAAGAGTTTTTCTCAACCACGTCTACTTTTGTCTTCAGTTTGCGGCTTAAGAACTGTTTAAGCGCGATAAAATCCAACAGGTCAATGTCGTTTGGTTCGGAGAAACTAACAAGGATGTCCAAGTCACTTTTCTGTTTCTGTTGCCCCTGAGAGTAGGAGCCGAATATCCCTATGGTTTCCACTTGGAATTTTTCTTTGAGAACTGGTTTGAGCGCTTCCAACTGGATTTTTATTTCGTCAAGTGTTTTCATAAACAATTCATCTTATGGCTAGATTAATCTAAAAACCTTATGATGTGGGCAAATCGAGTGAGTGATTCTGTAAAAAACAGTGAATTATTTTTTGAATAACTTGAAGCTAACCAAAACAGCAAGCACCACGGCAACTGCGATGGTGAAGATGAACGGCGCCTCAGGTGAAGCGGTGTACAGCACGCCTCCAACGAAAGGCGCAGCAATAATTGATACCCGTGTTGCGGTTTGAACCACCGAAATCCACCGTCCCCTCTGCGCCACAGGAGCCATGGACCCCGCTATGACGCCCATGTACGCCCACATCGGAAAAGACGCACCCCGCAGAAAAGACGAAGCCACCTGAAAACCCAAGTTGCCCGTCACGATGAACATGGACAACGCTAAACTCATCAGCAGCAGCGCAAATGCGATGGCGGTGGTTTTGCTGTATTTGTCGCCTATTCTGCCGACTGCCAGCGAAAGCAAAAACGCGCCCAGATAATTAATCGTGCCCAAGTACAGAACACTGCTCAAGTCGTAGTGGTGCACGTCGCTGAGGAACTGGGGAATCAACGTGGAAACCAGCGAAATTACAAACATCATAACCGCGAAGAACGCTGCAACGGCACCTAACTTCCAAATCTTCGGGCTTGACTGCGGCGAATCTGTGCTGGGTTCCTGAGGGTCAGCCTCTGAGGTTTTGCGGGGATTCTGACCAACAATCCGCGTCAACGTGAGCGCAGCCAAAGAATAAAACACCGCCGTAACAACGAAAATCAAGCGGGTATCCAAAAAAGAGGACAGCAGACCTGCCATGGTGGGCGAAAAAATGTAGCCTATCGCGTAAGCAGCCCCCAACGTGGTGAACGCGGATGCCATGGAGCCTTTCTTAGAACGCGCCAACACGTAAGCGCTAACCGCGGGAGCCGAAAAAGTAATCCCGTAGATGAGCATGGGAATCAGCAGCTGCGTCCAGTCAGTAGCGAAGCAAAAAACCAGCGGTATCGGTATCCACAGCGCCCAACCAACAATCATGATTTTCTTTCGGTCATACCTGTCCGCTAAAAAACCACCCGGAATAATAGTTACTGCAGCAGTCAACGCAGACAAAGAATACAGCAACCCAACATTTTCAGGCGTGGCATTTAAGCTTCGGATGAACAGGGGCAGAAGGTAAACTACAAAGCCGTCGCCGAAAGCCGCCAGAAGGTTTGAGAGGAAGATTATTTTGAGGTTTCGGTCCAGAGTGTCAAATGCCAAGAACTGCTTAAACTTGCCGTTCACGTTTTGCAGCCGAGTCCCCACATGCAACGCCTTTCAAATTAGGTTCGGCGTAGATGCCAAAAAGCTTTTGCCAAAAAAACCCACAACACCGTTCACGGAGTAAGCTAATATCTGCGTTCAACCCATATAATACAGCCAGTGAAACGCCTTGGCGAAAACACCCATTCTAGACGAACACAACTTGCCCCAGCAAATCAGAGTCTCCATAGGCTCAGCTATAGTCCTCGGGCTACTAGAAGGCAAACTGGACGCTGAACCCACAACCGCCTACCTCATGACCCACAAAGCGGGCAAATGCGTCGCCAACTGCGGTTTCTGCCCCCAAGCCAAAAACAGCCAAAGCAAAGCCGAACTACTATCCAGAGTTTCATGGCCAGCATTCTCCAGCCGAAGCGTGCTGGGGCAAATGGCAAGCGCAGTTCACTCGGGAAAAATTCGCCGAGTCTGCATCCAAGCCCTAAACTACCCAAACGTTTTCAGCGACCTCTGCGCCTTCGTTAAAGCAGTAAAACAGCACACGAACATACCCGTTTCCGTTTCATGCCAACCCTTGAACAGGTCAAACATGGTGCGACTGGCTGAAGCAGGCGTAAACAGGATTGGTATAGCGGTGGATGCGGCAACCGAGAAACTGTTCGACACCATTAAAGGCGCAGCTGCTGGTGGACCATACAGATGGCAGGACCAGTTTAGGCAGTTGCGTGAGGCTGTGGAGTTTTTCGGCGAAGACAACGTCAGCACGCATTTGATTGTGGGGTTAGGGGAAACCGAGAAAGAAGCTGTCAGCATGGTTCAGGAATGCGTGGATATGGGGGTTTTGCCTGCGCTTTTCGCGTTCACACCTGTCCGCGGAACAACCTTAGCTGCCAAGCCCCCGCCAAGTGTGGAAGCCTACAGGCGAGTTCAAGTCGCCAGACACCTAATCACTAATGGACTTGCTAAGGCTACGGACATGCAGTTTGACCGTGACGGCCAAATAGTTGACTTTGCAATATCAAAAGACGCCTTGCTTAGCGTTGTCGAAACGGGAAAAACCTTCCAAACGTCGGGATGCCCAGACTGCAACCGCCCCTTCTACAACGAAAAACCCAGCGGTCCAATCTATAATTATCCAAGAAAAATCCTTGCCAAAGAAATATCAGAGATAAAGCAGCAACTAAAGCTGAACTAGACGCAAATTGAAAAAGAAAAGCAAAGAAAAAGTAGCCGTTAAAGGCGCCTATTTAGAGGGCAACGTTTTGCCTGCATCTTTTGGCTCAGGAAACTTGGGCTTCTGCCGCGTCACCTGCTCCACCAAACGCCAAAATTCAGGCATCACTAAACCTTTCTGCAGTTCTCTGAAGAGCTTTTTGACTTGGTAGAAGGTCATTTGGGCTTCGCCTTTGTCAAGGTTTTCCTGTGGTCCCTTAACATGCCGCAGTATCTCATCTACCTGCCTAGGTGACGCGCGTATGCCTGCTTTCTCCAACAGCCCCTGAAGCAAAGTTTGCCCAGTGTTTCTGCCCACGAAAAGCGACGTTTCCCGTCCGATGATTTCAGGCGGGAAAGGCTCAAACATCAACGGATGCGCCAGCGTACCTTCCACGTGCTCATCAACTTCATGCGTGAAGGTGGTGTCGCCCACGATGGGCTTGTGGAACTGGATGGGCAACGCGAAGGATTTTTCAGTTAACTGTGCAAGCCTGTAAATACGCTCTAGGTCTATTCCAGTGTCGATGTTATAGAGGAGCTCCAAAGCAGTAACCACCTCTTCGAAGGGCGCCAAACCAGCTCTTTCTCCAAAGCCTATGATGCTAGTGTGCAGGTAAGTTACGCCTTCCTCCACCGCGGCAAGCGTGTTAGCTGTAGCTAAACCAAAGTCGTTATGACAGTGCACAGACAACGGCACCTTCTTCCTCACCGCATCCGATAAACCATCTCGCACATGAGAAATCAGGTAACGCGTCGCCAACGGCCTGAGGAAACCCACGGTGTCGGCTATGGCTAATTTAGTTGCGCCTGCTTCTACGGCAGCCTCAAAAACCGCTATGATGTCTTCCAGAGGCGTTCTTGAACCATCCGAGAGAACAAAATCCACGGTTAAACCATGCTTTTTAGCGTAATCAATGCTTTCCACTATACGTTTGAGCGCTTCTTCCTTGGATATCTTGAGCCTATACTGCAAATTTAACCCGTTGAAGGCAGCTTCGATGTTTATTTCTCTCATACCCACTTCCAAACAAGCATCAACATGCGCTTTGCTTGCGCCTGCTGAAGCGGTCAGGATGGATTTCTCAAAGGTTTCATTCATGATGCGTTTGACGCCGCGTTTCTCTTCTTCAGATAAGCCTGGAAAACCAATGTTGATGACGGCTATGCCGGTTTCATCCATCATCTTGGCAAGTTTAAGCTTCTCCACATACGTCAAAAATACTGTGGGCGCTTTGATGCCTTCGCGGAAACTTTCATCCACCATGTAAACCTTGTCAGGCAGCTTCGGCGGCAGGTTTTTGCGAAGGCGATTGTAATTGGCGATTAAGCCTTGAGCTTCCAGTTTCTTAAAGATAGTCTTCCTCATCTTGATTGCACAATCCAATAAAGTCGGGCACTACGCATTGTGATATTTAGTGCGGGTATATATAAAAATAACACAAAACAAGTACTGATTTTTAGTCATTCTGGGTTTTCAGCAGGCGTTTTGTTTGGTGAATTCAAGCTATTTATAGCTGGTTGCCTTTCACAAACAGAACGTTGACGGGTGAATTGGCATGAATACCTGGCGTTTGCTGAAACTTGACACTTACAGTCCCTTTATGAACATGGCTCTTGATGAGGCTATTTTGCGGGCGCGCGTGGCGGGTTCTGTTCCGGACACGTTGAGGTTTTACCGTTGGAAACCTTCAGCCGTTTCAATTGGGCGGTTTCAGAAGCTTGAGAACGAAGTTAACCTAGAAAACTGCAAAAAACTTGGCGTTGAGGTTGTTAGGCGGATAAGTGGCGGCGGCACCGTTTACCATGACGCAGAAGACGAAGTAACCTACAGCGTTATAGCCAGCACTGAGAGTTTGGGCACAACGGATGTAGCGGAGGTTTACTCAAAAATCTACGCCGCCATCAACCACGCCTTGCGCCTTATGGGCATAGTGGCGGATTACAACGTGGGCGACTTGAAGAACTGCCCCAACCTCACAGTTAACGGCAAAAAAATCTCAGGCAGCGCCCAAGCCAACAAAAGCGGAATCGTCCTTCAGCACGGCACATTGCTGCTGAACGTGGATTTGCCCAAGATGTTTACGGTGCTGCGGGTTCCGTGGGCGAACAGCTGCATGCAGGTGGTGAATGTGGCGAAAAACAAAATCACCAGCGTACACAACGAGCTTGGACACGCTATGACGCCGGAAACTGCAATTAACGCCATTGCCCACGGGTTCGCTGTGGCATTGCAGATGCAGGTTGTTGAGAATGTTCAGTCGCTTCAAGACGGGTTGACCCCTGAAGAGCGGGAACTAGCCGAGAAACTGTACAGGGAAAAATATGCTACTGACGAGTGGAACTTTAACGGAAAAAGCAGCTTAGGTTAAGCTTTCTCGCGTTTCCACCTGATGCCCTGCTGCGTATCTTCGATGGTTATGCCCATGGCTTTGAGTTTTTGGCGCATGTCGTCGGCGGTTTTCCAGTCTTTGGCTTTGCGGGCTTCTTCACGTTTCTGTATTAGTTCTTCAGCTTCTTTAGGCAAGCTTTCCTGTGTGGCTTTTGGGATTACTCCAAGAACCCTGTCAAAGTCCGATATTAGCTTGTTGACTTTTGCTGCTTCCTCTTTGCCAAGGGCGTTGGCGTCAAGCAGGTTGTTGATTTCCCGCACAAAATCGAATAGTGCCGCTAAGGCTACGCTGACGTTTAGGTCGTCATCCATGGCTTCGCCGAAACCTGCCTGAACCGCGCTGATTAGTTGCGTTAGTTTTTCCTTGCTGGCATTGCCGTCGGCGTCTTGGAGCCTGCGCTGAAGGTTTGCGAGGCGTTCGATGGCGCTTTTGGCTGCGTTTAAGCCTTCAAAAGTGAAGTTGAACTGCTGCCTGTAATGCGTGGACAAAAGCAAATAGCGAATCGCAAATGGGTCGCAGCCTTTCTGTAGTAGGTCACGTAGGGTGTAGAAGTTGCCGAGCCGTTTCGACATTTTTTTGCCCTCCACCAGCAGGTGCTCATTGTGCATCCAGTAGTTGACGAAAATTTTGCCTGTGGCGGCTTCGCTTTGGGCAACTTCGTTTTCGTGATGCGGAAACATGTTGTCAACTCCTCCACAGTGGATGTCAAAAGTTTCGCCAAGGTACTTCATGCTCATGGCGGAGCATTCGATGTGCCATCCCGGTCTGCCTTTGCCCAGTTCCGTTTCCCAGAAAACATCTCCGTCTTCGGGCGTGTAAGCTTTCCAGAGGGCGAAGTCTTGGGCTTCTTCTTTAGCATATTCGTCTTGTTTGACTCTTGCGCCTGCTTTGAGCTCTTGGGTTTTGATGTGGCTGAGTTTGCCGTAAGTTGGGAATTTGCTGATGGCGTAGTAGATGCTGTTGTCTTCGCCGCGGTACGCGATGCCTTTCTGGATGAGGGTTTTGATTATGTTGACCATCTCGGGGATGTGGTCTGTGGCTCGTGGGTAAACGTCTGCGTGTTCGATGTTGAGGGTTTTTATGTCTTCGAAGAAGGCTTTGACGAAAAAGTCGGTGTATTCCTTTAGGGGTTTTTGCTGTTTTTGGCTGCCTTTGATGGTTTTGTCGTCTATGTCGGTGAGGTTCATGATGTGGGTAACTTTGAAGCCTCGATACTGCAACCAACGTTTAAACAGGTCTTCAAAGAGGAAAGCCCGAAAGTTCCCGATGTGGGCGTAATCGTAAACTGTTGGTCCACAAGTGTACATGCGTACTTTGCCTGGTTCAATTGGTTTGAACTCTTCTTTTTGGCGTGTGAGCGTGTTAAAAATGCGTATGCCCTTTGTTACTTCGGTGCTCATTTGTTGTCCCAGTGAAGTACGATGTGGAAATTATTTAAGGGTTCCAGTGCTCTTTTGCGCTCACCCAAAACTATGGTGCCTGTTTAAAGCAGCAAACATAGCTTTTTGACCTCTGATAGGACCCTATCGTTTTACCTACCCCCTCCCCCCTCGGTTTTTTG
>CAYGJP010000030.1:0-15298 GCA_964350175.1 uncultured Candidatus Bathyarchaeia archaeon | reverse complement strand
GAACACGCGAGTTATTCGTTTAAACGGGAAAACGGTTTTGCCTGGCTTCATAGACACGCATGTTCATGTTGCGGATTTTGGCAGGTTCCTGATGTGGATGGATTTAGCTGGCGTAGGCTCCATAGCTGAAATGCAGAATCTGCTCAGGGAACGTTTACAGAAAACAAATAAGGGGAAGTGGGTTGTTGGCAGAGGCTGGGACGAGAACCGTTTCGCAGAAAAACGTTTACCCACACGTTTCGATTTGGATGCTGTTTCGCCTGATAACCCTGTGATTTTCTATTACCAGTGTGGTCCAGTTTGTGTTGTGAACAGCAAGGCGCTGGAATCTGCTGGCATAAACAAAACAACCCGTGCTCCTGAAGGCGGTGCAATCGACAAAGACCCGACCAGTGGGGAGCCTACAGGTATTCTGCGGGAAACCGCCACCGATTTAGTTTGGAGCAAGATTCCTGAGCCCACTGAGGAAGAGCTTGTTGAAGCCTCTGGTTTAGCTCTTGAAAAAATTGTGGCGGCAGGAATCACCAGCATCCACTGGTTAGCAACCTCCCAGGTTGACCTTTCAATCATGCGGAGCCTCCGTAAAGCGGAAAAGCTGCCGCTGAGAGTTTACATGATAATACCTGCGTCTCTGCTGGATGATCTAAGCTTAATTGATTGCTTGCAGGATGACACTGCACGGGTTGGCGGCGTTGAAGTTGTCGCGGATGGCTTTTTGTCTTCAGGCACCGCTGCCCTTTTTGAGCCCTACGTTAGCGACCCTTCAGTGAACGGGAAACTGCTTTGTGCACCTGCAGAAATGAAGATGGTTGCTGACAAAGTGGCTACGATTGGTCTGCAGCTGGTTATTCATGCTATGGGCGACAAAGCCATAGACGCAGCGTTGACAACCATCGAAGCCTGCGAGGGGCAGGGTCGGCACCGAGTGGACCAAACAGCGCTCTTCAACAAAGACTTGATTCAGCGTGCCCAGAAGCAAAAAGTGATCCTGTCGGTTCAGCCTCTGGTTGGGGCATCCGAGTTTTCCGTTTACTCCGCCGTGGAGCACTTAGGCAGCGAGCGAGCGCGGTGGCTCTACCCCCTCAAGACGCTTTTTGAGAAGGGTGTTTGCGTGTGCGGCGGCAGCGACTGCCCCATGGAACCCCTCAACCCTCTGCTGGCTATCCAATCATCTGTGGCGAGGCAGTTTTTCCCAGAGGAACAGCTAACCGTGGATGAAGCACTACGCATGTACACAGTAAACGCCGCATACGCTTCCAGCGAAGAAAACGTCAAAGGCACAATTGAAGAAGGCAAACTGGCGGATTTCACCATCCTCTCCAGCGACCCACACCAAGTTCCGCCAACCAAAATTCGGGAAATCTCAGTTGAGTTGACAATTGTAGGCGGAAAACCAGTCTACCAACGCTAAAACTACACTGCAAAGTTTCACTTTTCAGAGATTACCCCAAACCGTCAGAGCACTATAACAACTGGCAACAAAAGGAAATAACACGCGCAGAATACTACACAGGCAACTTGTTTGTGCCAAAACCCAGTCTGCAACTAATACCCAAAATACTACGCGAACAATAAAACACCTTTTCTCTTCGTTTATTTCTTAAAATTTATTACCGTCTGCAAAGCAAAATTGTTTACCGAGAGGTTAAACAATAGCCACATTGGAGAAATCATAACATTCTTTTTTAAAAGTTGAATTTGTAACGTTGTTTTGGTTCAATTCTGATAGATACAGTGTTTTTCACAATCAGGTGTATCGTGAAGAGCATAATTTAGATAGATGTGCCGAGGGCTCCAACTCAAGGAGCAATCATAAGCTAACTCATCGTTCTCACAATGGATCTTACCAAAAATTAATAACCTCAGAACTTATGATATAGCAATTCAATGAAGGCCGACAAAGTGACCATGCCCGCTAAACTAGTTGAAGTCATCAGATGCTCTAACCCTTATTACTATCTCGGACCTGTTCCCAAGAAGGAGTTCTTTTTTGATCGCGTTGAGGAACTTGAAACCGCATCTGTAGTCATAAAGCAAACTCTGAGTGGAGCTACCGGAGGAGTACTTGTTTATGGTGGTAGAGGAAGCGGAAAAACCAGTTTTCTCGACGAACTGAAAAGGCGTTTAGATTCAGAAGGAATAGTGAACGCCAAGATTCCTTTAGATCCTGAGATGGTGAAGGAAGGCTCAGAAAGTCTCCTATTTGGCACCATTCTACAGGAGCTAATTTCTTCAGCGAGGGACGCAAAACTGCTGGAACCGAACGTCGCCAGCAGATTTTTGGGTTTTTTAAAGAAAGTTGCGAAAATAGAAAACATTGAATTGGAGTTTCCAGGCTTTGGAGTGATCGTCAAACCTGAAGTTGCTAAATCCCAGTTTTCATACATAGTTCTAAGGGACGGCTTGCGAGATTTCCTTAGACTGATTGAAACACAGGGCACAAAAGGAGTCAAACCTGGCGCAGTCATCATGCTAGATGAAGGAGATGCTCTCACACTGAATGAAAAACTTTTACATGTTCTACGGAACGCTTTCCAGGAAATGAGAAACGTCGCATTGGTAATAACGGGAAGTGCAAAACTAGCAACACAGGTTGGTGTCGTTTTCTCTCCGGTGCCTCGGTTTTTCCGCAAGATAGAGCTCGGACCATATCCAAATGATCAAGTTGTTGATGAGGCTATAATAAAACCGCTTGAAATCACCAGTAACGATTTGCTCTTCAATCATCGTATACGTTTGCAAGTAAGACACTCCGGTTTTGACAAGCTCTTAAAGGAAGTTGCCGCTAGGACGCCAATGCACATAAACATGCTCTGTTATTTTGCATTTGATCTTGGGTCAAAGAATATGAAAGAATATGAAAAAGGCACCTTAGTGATCAAAATGCAATTTACTAGGGAATTAATAGAAGAAGCAATTAGCCAGCTGAGAGGAACCAAAGGCTATAGCGATTTCATAGGAAGCTTAGATGGAGACGAAATACGATATTTGAGAATTCTCTCAAAAGCATCGATCAAACTCTCCAGTAAAGAAGCAGCGCTAATGATAGTCCTTGATGACCTCCAAGATTCATTGCAGAAAACACCCATTGCCAGTATTTGCGAGAGGATTTGTGAGCATGAAAAACTCATTCCTCTGATTAATGATGTTGTCGCGTCAATATCTAAGAAAGCTGCATCCTTTGATCTGAACATACTGGGCTCAGACATCTTAAAAAAACAGTTTGACATCGAGGACCATTGGATTAGGGCGTATTTCAGATATGGACAACCGAGCTTTCACTTTGATATGGCATTAGTGGAAATTCCATTCTATGGAGTTGAGTTTTTTGGTGATAGTGTCTCTTCAATACTGCATAGTGTTTTTTTCGCTCGCCTTGGCAAGTTTATGGAGCCATTTGACTCAATGAAGGTTCATGCAGGTCCTACTGATGGCAGCGATGTGTGGACTGCAAGAAATAGGAAACTAGTTACTGCAGTCTACAAGAGAACTGACGATCTAAAAACATATCACATGGCTTTTAATCTCAAATCTGATACTGACACAGTGCCCATAAAAGTCGACATAGAACAAATACTAAAATGCATCACGAAGCAGGGTTTGATATCCGACTTCAAGGTAAAAGAATCATCGTCCATTGTGTACCATTAGAAAAACCCGAGAATAGAGAAGAAGGTTGTCCTGCTACAGGCTGTGACAAAGATTCTTTCCGTACTATTTGAAAAACCAAAATTGCAGTTCTACAGGACAACAACAAGTTTTTTGATGTTGATCACGACAACTTCCTGATTAGGTTCATTTGATGCATTTGAGAAAGTTCTAGTTGAGGTTTGCCGAGCAAGTTCTAAACAGCAATCTGTCGCTTAAGCAAGAAGGTGAAGATATAACGACAGATTCTGCAATTGACGTTGCTTCTCTATCTAGGCCGTTTTCAACAGAACGGTTGGTTAGAGCTTTGTTACAAACGTTGGAAAAAGCAACCTACCGTGTTCGGTGAAATTAAAGGTCCTGGAGCCAAAAAGGCTTTCTAAAAGAAAAGAGCAGATTAATTCTTAAGGGGTTGTTGTTTTTCTGTGGTTTTGGTGGGAGTGTAGCTGTTTTGTATTGCGGTTTGGGAGGGCTGACGATCATATTTGGTGCCTATTAGTGATTGTATGCAGTAACCTATAGGGGATAGGTTTGTTCTGGGTCTTCTCTGATTAGGGTGGTGGAGCCGATTTTGGTTTTTCTGTTTTGGCTTTAACCTTTTTTGTTTGCCAAAACTGCAGGAACATATCAGGTGAGGCGCGATTTGTAAATTTCCGTGAGCTGTTCTTTAGGCTTTTTTGACTTTTTTAGTGCCGTTGCTGAGTGCTCGTAAAATTTTGTCATCTTCTTCGATGAGCCTCAGGGCAATTGCCATGGGGTCTTTGCAGTTAGCCATTTTCAAGCCAATCCTTAACTTGCTCAATGTCATATTTGCGAATGTCTTTAATAAATTTGATGACCTCTTGCTCTGTTCTCTCTTTGATTTCAACATCATTTTTCTCAAGAAAAGTCTTTGTCACTATGTAAGCTGTCCTGTGATGCCCATCCTGAAAAACACGGGTGGTTGCTATCATTTTAAGCAGGATAGCGGCTTTAAGGTATATTCCCTCAGCCTTCTTTGCCACTTCAAGGATATAATGATAAGGCTCCAGTCCCAATTCGAAACCTAACCAGCCCCCATAACGTTTAACCATCAAATCGTGCACTTCAACCAGAAACTCATCAGGCGGATACCAGACCTCGCCTTCTTTGGCGTCGCACTCTGGCAACTCGAAAGGCTCTTTTTGTGCTTTATTGTCTGGCTTTACTTTGGTTACTTTCGGAGACATAAGAAACAACCACTCAGCAAGATTCAACGCTTTTTGTTAAAACAAGTATTGCAGGGGTTTTAGCTATTAGGTTTTGCATTTTAGGGAGTAAATGTTCGGCATTTGATGAACCACTATGGCTAGTTTGTAAAGTTGTGAATTGGTAGATTTCGTGAGGGTTCTTACGGCGGGTCTTTTTTTATAGTTATCCGTGCGTTTCTGCAGCTAACTGAAGCAGGCAGTGGCAGAAAAGTCCCATTTTACAAGAAACAAAACTCCACAACCGATATCTAACCCGCCAAAAGCACGCATCTGCTTGCCACTACTTGCACAACCAGAACGCAACCCAAAACCAAACCCAACCACAAATTTCACCAAACAAAACAAACCAAAAAAGAAGTAGTGAAACACCAAACGCACCCACAACAACAACTAAACAAAAAAAACAAAACAACAACAAACTCCAAGCACAACAGCGCGCTATCAGAACAGTTATTACATTCCAACGACACATGCCGTCACATAGAAGGAACCCATTAATGCCCGTTGTATTTGTCATCGGAACCGCAGGCTCAGGCAAATCATTGTTCACCGCATCCCTGAGCGAGTGGCTCAAAATGAGCAAACAAGACGTAGCCGTAGTCAACCTGGACCCAGGCGTCCTGAAGCTTCCATACTCACCAGACGTGGACGTACGCAATTATGTTGACGCAACTGACATCATGGAAAAGTACGGGTTAGGACCCAACGGCGCAGCCATCATGGCAGCCGACCTCATAGCCGACGAATGCGAAAACATCACCCGAGACATCAACGAAGCCCACGCCGACTTCGTCATCGTAGACACCCCCGGACAAATGGAGCTGTTCGCATTCCGCGCATCTGGACCCTACATCGTAAACGAACTCACCAAAGAACCAAAAGCCCTCATCTACCTATTCGACGCCGTCTTCAGCATCAACCCCTTCAACTACGTCAGCAACATGTTCCTCTCCGCAGCCGTCTACAACCGCTTCTTCCAACCCCAACTACACCTACTCAGCAAAACCGACCTCCTACCCAAAAAAGACGTCTCAAAAATCGTCGAATGGTCAGGAAACCCACGCGCACTAGAAAACGCCATAGAAGAAAAACTTGAAGACACCAAACGCATATTCAGCTACAACATGATGCAAGCCATCGGCAAACTCGGCATGCAATTCCACCTGACGCCTGTTTCCTCCAAAACCAACGAAGGCTTAATCGCCGTAAACACCATACTTGAACGCCTACTGATGCAAGGAGAAAAATACACCACTTAACGCGGCTTCTTTTCCCCTTCCAACAAAGACCAACCAGCCGCAAACGCGCCACGCTTCGCCTTCAACAGCGTATCTCCACCAGCAATAACAATGACATCATTATCCTCTGGCGTGAGCCCCTTCAAAATTTGGCTTGTTGCCTTTGGAAACTCATTTTCGATGCTTTCGCTTACCGATTCAATCTGCAAATGCCCCTTCTTCGAGATGATAACCACCGCGCGTTTTGCGCCTGCAATTATGGCGGCATCACGCTGGTCAATGCCTGACTGCACTTTGTGCCCGCTGCTCTTAACCAAAAACGCAAAATTATAATCCGAAGTGGTCAACTCAGTTTTGGGAATTTCCACTCTTTGCGGGAAAGCTTCAGCAAACTGCTTCCAAACATGCAAACCCTTAGCCGTCAAGCTGCAGCCCTCTTTCGAAGTCCCTATCAAACCAGCATCCACCAGCCTACTAATTATGGTACGTATTGCGCCCTCCCCAACGTTCAGCTTCTCAGCCAACTTGTTGCGCCCGATGGTTTTCTGTGACATAAGCTCCAGAGCGTAAAATATGTGAAACACCGTAAACGTCGTGTTTGGACCTGGCGCTTTGGCTCCTGCCAAACTTGAGATGAATGCTTTAAGCGTGGAAGTCATGCTCTCCTCAATCCTCTATTTAACTGGGACTTATTATAATTAATTTACGGCAACAACGCACTTTTTCTATGATGCTATTTTGTGGCGAGTTTAGGCGTGAGTTGGTCGACAGCGTTTTTGAGCTTGTTCCACTCGTCTAGGGTTCTGACGCCGAACTTGTTCTTCCGCTTCCATGCGTCTTTCCTTTTCTGCCACAGGTACAAACCTATCTGGCGCTTTCCGTACACTTCAAAGATTACCACAGCTTCCCACCATTTATCACTTTTAAAGATGGTTGTGTAGTCAACAACTTTGTAGAATTCGCTTATAGGCAACTTCTCCTCAACTGCTTCCTCTTTGGGGTCAGCCTCCTGAAAAACGCCGTCAACAAGCACCCTAATCACGGAACCATCTCCATTTATGGCGTTTACGGTGGGTTTAGAAATCATGAAATCCATATGATTCGCCGAATCGTTCTCTCCACCTGGCATGTCCGTGTTGGCGCCAAACGCTATGTGAACCGTACCCTGCATTTTTTCGGCTTCCAAAAATTCCTGCGTGAACCTTGCTTTGGGGTTTATTCCAAACGCAAATTCACCCACAACTTTCGCCATAGCATCAACGTGGAGCGCGTTTTGCACTCTTTTTAGGACTTCAGGGTCTTTCGAGATTACACTGTCTACTTTGCCCTCTCTGGCTTTCATGGTGACTGGCGCGTTTACGGGTCCAATGCCGCCAATTGCCAAATCACAAACAAGCTTACCCTCCAAAGAGTTCTCCACTGGCGCAACAATAACTTCACCTGTTGGCAGATTCATCCACTTCATCAGCTTCCAATCTATACGCGTGTCCGTGAAGAAGGGTCTGTTCTTGACACTCAGAGTAAGGTTGGTCCCTGCGGGATTTCGTATTTCTATTTTAACAGAGTCTTTCAGCTTCTCCATGAGCGCCTCGGCGAAGCTCTGCATTTCCCCATGCTCTTCCGCGGTTAACGTCAGTGCACCTTGCGTAAGCATATCCAACGTTATTCCTGGGCAGTGCCCAAGGCGTGTTTTGTGGTCTTGCGTTTCGAGGTGAATGAGCTTTATCCTGAAAGGCGTTTCTTCTCTGGTTCCAGTTAAGATGTTTACGTACATGTCTGGTCTCTGGGTTGTCAGGTACTTCATAAGGCGCTTGGGGATTTCAGTTCGGAAAACCTCTGCGCTTGTTTTCAACACAACCAGTTTTATGCGCAACTTGAGGTCTTTTGCGCCTTTCTTGAAGGCTTCCCCGATTTCTGCTTTTACCCCGTCACAGAAGATAACTATGCTTTCATCTTCTTTCGCTTCCAGCACACATTGTAGAGCGTTTTTTGCGGCTTCGCTAGCGTTCATTGTGAAAACCACTGTTAAAATGCTATTTGTGGATGATAAGCTTTGAGATTGCTCCATTGCTGGGCTGTTGGACTGCTCGGGTTTGGGAGAAAGCCTTTTAAGAAAAACAGCGAGTTAAAACTCTCATTAAACGACAAGCTGAAGGATGTAAAATGAAAAAAAATGGTAAATACCTCTTCACATCAGAATCAGTGGGCGAGGGTCATCCAGACAAAGTTTCTGACCAAATTTCAGACAGCGTTTTAGATGCTATTCTTTCTCAAGACCCTAAGGCAAGAGTTGACTGCGAAACCCTTGTTATGCAGGGAACAGTCGTTGTTACGGGTCAAATCACAACTTCCTGCTATGTGAACATCCCCAAAATTGTCCGCAAAACGTTAGAGGAAATTGGCTTTGACAACGCTAGAGACGGTTTAGACTGGGAAACCTGCGGCATACTCGTTTCGTTAACGGAGCAGTCTCCCGACATCGCCATGGGTGTGGACGAAGGCAAAGATCATGAGCAGGGTGCAGGAGACCAAGGCATGGTTTTCGGCTACGCCACAAACGAAACCAAAGAGCTTATGCCGCTGCCGATTACGCTGGCACACAAGCTCGTGAAGCGGTTGGCTGACTGCAGAAAACAAAAAATTATGCCCTACTTGCGTCCTGACTGCAAGTCTCAGGTCACAGTGGAATACGTTAACGGCAAACCAAAACGCGTTACAGCTGTTGTCATCGCTGCGCAACACATCGAAAAAGTCAAAAAGGCAAAGATGGACAAGGACATAATTGAGAAAGTCATAAAACACGTAATCCCTGCGGAAATGCTCAGCTCAGAAACCAAGTTCATCATCAACGGCACTGGACGCTTCGTCGTCGGCGGAACCCTAGCAGACTCAGGCTTGACAGGCAGAAAAATCATAGTGGACACTTACGGCGGAGTGGGAAGCCACGGCGGCGGATGCTTCTCTGGCAAAGACCCCTCAAAAGTTGACCGCTCAGGCTGCTACATGGCACGCTACGTCGCCAAAAACATCGTTGCCTCAGGCTTAGCTGACCAATGCGAAATCCAAATCAGCTACGCCATCGGTGTTGCGCAACCCATCAGCGTACTTGTGAACACGTTTGAGACAGGCAAGATTTCTGACGAGGAAATTCTGGAGTTGGTGAAGAAGAACTTTGATATGCGCCCCAAAGCCATCATCGACCACCTAAATCTGTTACGACCAATTTACAGGAAGAGCGCGGCATTCGGGCACTTTGGCAGAGAAGACGTCGAGTTCCCATGGGAAAAAACAGACAAAGCAGCTACACTCGCAAAAGCCCTCAAAAAATAAAAAACCATCAACAAGGCTTTTTAGCCTTCAACCTTTTCTTATTTTGTTTCTTTGTTGCTCTTTGCTTTGGAAAACTGGAAATTATTTTTTGAGCGTTTTTCGGTACTCTCTGAGTTTCTGCATGTCCAAATCCGCAGTTACCACGGAGTCTTCAACGGCGTCGGAAACTTCCTGCTCTATGCCCCATGGGGTGATGAAGGCGCTTCTGCCGCCTCTTGCGTTGGAGCTGACGTTGCCCACTTTGACGACGTATATTCCGTTTTCGGTAGCCAACTTCTCGGTTAACGGGTGACCCTTCACGTGCGGATGCGTACCCATAGCAGCGACGGGTAAGAAGACGAGTTCTGCGCCCAAGTCAACCACCGCTTTTATGGTGGGGGGGTCAAACATGTCCGCGCAGACGAGCATGCCAACTTTGCAGAGTTCCGTGGTGAAAACGGCTGGTTGGTTGCCTCTGCTTACGCCTGCTTTGATTTCAGCGGCTATGGGGTTGCGTTTGCGGTACTTGCCCAATAACGTGCCGTTTCTCCAAAACGTGCTGGTGTTGTAGAATGTGCCTTTGTCTTCTTCGAGGACGGTGCCGCCTGAGAGGTAAACTTCAGGGTGCTCCTTTGAGGCTTGCATGAGAAAATCCATGGTTGCTTGGTAGGTTTCTTTGCTGATGCTCTCCGCACAGTTGAATTGCTCCATGTTGTTTGGGACGGAAAAGTACTCGGGAAGCGCAATGAAAGCGGGTTTTTGCCCTGCGGCTTTGCGGACGCCTTCGCCTGCAGCGGTGAGGTTGCTTTGGAGGTTTGGGCGAACTTTCATATGGATGAGGCTGACTTTCAAAGGTTACACCTTATGCTTGGCGCGTGTTGCTGTGTCTTGTATAGGAACGCTTCTGTGAACTTTTAAAGGTAACTGAACCCTTCCAGCAATTAACATGGAAGGCGGGTGTTCACTGTTTTCTTCACTTTTCATACACATGTTTATATTTTCACTGGTTTTGTATGCATGTGGATAAACTTAAATACTTCCGATGTGACAAATTCAGATATTGCGAGGGAAAATAATATGGCACTCGACCCAAAAGAATACATTAACCTTCTGCCTGAAGTCAAAACTTTAATCAACAAAGTTGTCCAGAAAAACATGGCAGACGGTTTCCTGTTTTCGGCAGGAACAGACACCCAAATAATTGCTTATGAAGCAGTGAAGTACAAACCAGACATCCCATGCTTAACCATGGCGTTCAAACATGGAACCCCCAAAGACACCGAGTGGGTAACAAAGATGGTGGCTTTACTCAAACTAAAACAGGAAACCCATGTGTTTGACCGCGACGACGTCATCGACAATGCGCCGAAAGTTGTGGAAGCCCTAAAGAAGTATGACCCTATGGAAATCCGAAACAGCATGCCCGTATTCATCGGTTTGAACCTCCTCAAGGAAAAAGGCATAAAAACCGTCTTTACAGGCGACGGATTAGACGAACTTTTTGGTTACCCCTGGCAATTCCACCTTTCTGAAGCAGAGTTTGCAAAGAAGCAGGTAGAGATGTGGGCTGAGATGGGTTTTTCCTCAATGCCGATGGCTGCATTGCTTGGGATGAGCATCAAAGCACCCTATTTGGATCCCTTGTTTATGGATTGGGCAAAGAAACTGCCAATTAAGCTGAAGATCAACTTTACTGACGGCGTGAAATACGGCAAATGGATACTGCGCAAAGCATACGAAGACGTAATTCCCAAAGACATCATTTGGCGACCAAAAGCCCCACTGGAAGCAGGAACAGGAACAGAAGTTCTTAGAACCTTCTTCAACGACACGTTCACTGACGCAGAGTTTGAAGAGAAAAAGAAAGCTATTCTTGAAGAAGACGAAGTGAAAATCCAAGACAAAGAACAGCTGCTTTACTACGAGTCTTTCAGGAAAAAGTTCGGCAAACCCAAAGACGTCTACCCGGACAACGGCGGCATCCAGTGTCCCTACTGCAAGAGCTACATAAAAACTAAGATTCAGTTCTGCAAAATCTGCGGAGCCTACCCCATCTAAACTTTCTTTCATTTTTCCTTTTTTCGCGCCTCATCCACAGGCTTTTTTTCTTTTGCTTCAGAAAGGCTTAATTCTGCAGTTGCTTGACATTTGAGCAAAAGGGAGCCTGATTACGTTTGGCTAGACTGACTGAACTAAAATTTGCAATGGGGACCTCCATCTTCGTAGCGGGATTAATATTTGCCCTCTTCCTTTTTGCTATACTGTTCCTTTTACAGTTAGACGTATTATCCGGCTTAGTGGTCGGCTTAATCGGAACCGCCCTTTTCATACTGTTTCAGTATTTGATTGGTCCAGCGATAGTTAGCGCCGTTACACATTTGCGTTATCTTCAACATGGTGAAAATCCGTGGTTGGAATCCACGGTTAAGGAGTTGGCGGCTAAAAGCGGCATACCCATGCCTCGGCTAGCTACCGTACCTAGCAAGGCGCCTAATGCTTTTGTTTTTGGCAGAACCGCCCGCAGCGCCACGTTGGCTTTGCATGAGGGTCTCTTGCTGGATTTGAATAAAGACGAAGTTGTGGCTGTGATTGGGCACGAGTTGGGGCACATAAAACACAAGGACTACATTGTTATGACGGTTTTGTCGGCGTTGCCTTTGATAGCCTACATTGTGGCGCAGGCGATGTTTCGGGCAGCCATGTTCAGCTCTTACTCAAACAGGAGACAAAAGAATGAGGGCAACGCTGGAGTTGTGCTCTTGGCCATTGGTGCATTATCGTTTGTGGTTTACATACTTACCTTCTTGAGCGTGAGGCGCCTTAGCCGACTGCGAGAACACTACGCTGATGCATATTCCTCTTACTTGACAGGTTCCCCCAGAAGCCTATCCAGCGCACTATCAAAAATAACTTACGGCTTGTCGATTACGCCTAACGCGCCATCGGAAGTCCGCGCGTTTTACATTGAAGACCCCTCCACAGCAAAACAGGAAATTCTCCAAGTTATGGAAAACAAAGACGAATACGACTTAGACAAAGACGGCGTTTTAGACGAGCGGGAACTGGAACACGCCATGGAGAAAGAAGCCAAGTCCACATGGAACCAGCTGAACAGCTTGTTTGCTACGCATCCGCCAACGTTTAAGCGGATTCTGCTGCTGCGTGAGATTGAGAACGAAATGGAAACAGGCAAATACGCAAACGACCGCGTTTACGCGCATGTTTAGTTACATTTTTTCCTTTCACTTTTAGTTTGCTGAGCGCTGGTTTTTAGGGTGTGAAAGTGTAAACGTCATGCGAAGACTAATATTTGTGCATTCGCGATTATTGTCCAGTAACTGGGAAAGTGAAAATGGGTGCAATATTGCCCTGAATGCGGCGGCGAAATGAAGTACAACATAGCCACCAAGCAGCAAATCTGTAAGAGCTGCGGATTATCTGTGACACAGCAGGAACTCATGGAGCTTAAAGAGAAAAATCGTCCTCCAGAGGAAACCGCTGATGAAATACGGGAAAACCGCAGAAAAGAGTACCTGAAATGGTGGCTCACCAAAAAATAGCAGCCGCTTAGAAAAAGCGAATACAAGTTTTCGTCAGCCCTTACCCTGCACCCGTTTTCTGAAGAACCTTAATTAGAACAGCCAATTTACTCTATTTTCACCCTGTCCATCTTTGAAGGTGAGCCGTATGGTTGTAGATATGGAGATAGTTTGCATAGGCAACGAGTTGCTCATTGGGAAAGTTGTGAACACAAACGCTAGTTGGCTTGGTAAATGTGCCACAAGTTTTGGCATAGCTGTGAAGCGGGTAACCATATGCGCGGACGAGGTGCAAGAAATCGTCACCGTGCTCCGCGAAGTTTTGAGTCGAAAACCCCGATTTGTGGTGACCACGGGAGGTTTGGGCCCAACGTTTGACGACAAGACCCTGCAGGGAATCGCTGAGGCGCTGCACCGAAAACTCTGCGTTGACCTTGAAGCCTTCAAAATGGTTCAAGAGAAATACGCAGAGTACGCCAAGACACGCAGCGTGGGCGCATGCGAGATGACAGCGCCGAGAGTTAAAATGGCAACCCTCCCCGAAGGAACCACGGCTCTTCTGAATCCTGTTGGCACTGCTCCTGGCGTTCGTGCAGACGTTGACGGAACGGTTTTGGTGGTTTTGCCCGGTGTGCCCCAAGAGATGGAAGCCATCTTCGAAGTGTCTGTTGTGCCTTTGCTACAACAAGCGTCGGGTGATGTGGGTTTTTACGAGAAGAGCATTTACGCTGATGATGTCATGGAGTCGGTTTTGGCTCCGTTGATTGACAGGGTGATGCAGGATAATCTGTTTGTTTACATAAAGTCTCATCCGAGGGGCAGGGAGCACAAGCCGCATATGGAGCTGCATTTTTCCACTTCAGCTAAGAAATCGGAGAAGCCACAGGAGCGGCTGGAGAGGGCTGCGGTGCAGCTTGCAGGTTTGATTGAAGAGAGTGGCGGCAAAGTGTTTTTTGATTTACTGCAACGTTGAGGTTTTCTAGTGATAGTTATTTTGTATTCGTAAAGCCAATAAGGTAGTCTGTGGAAAATATTTGGGGTGCGAGGGAAATGAAAAGCAAGCTTGCCGCGTTATTGGCTGTTACGTTAATTTCGTTGATGTTCTTTTATGCAGTAACGCCCTGTTTTGCGGTTGACGGCGTTGTTTCGTATCAGCTTGTCAACCAAGACGATGGAACTTTCACGCATACCCTTAACGTTGTGATTCCGCAGTCCCTCACTGAGTACTATAACGGTTTGAGCCACCGGTCAGCTTCGGTTGCTGATTTCCCCAAGTTCGTCACGCCATACGCTTTGAAGCCTATAGCGGACTGTCTGCGGCAAATTTACCCTGACGATGAAGACTTCACAAACGGGGTTCTCGTGCTTATCCACCAGATACCCTACGAAGAGGTTTTGCAGGCTTATTATCCAGCGGAAACCCTGTTGCGCAACAGTGGCGACTGCGACCTCATGTCTTTAGTTGCCGCTTCAATCTTGATGGCAGGCGGCTTGGATGTTGTGCTTTTGCATTACGAAAGCGAGGCCCACATGAACATCGGAGTGCACCTTGCCCAAAAGCCAAATGACGCTCGGTTGCCCGTTTATTCCCTCCAGAACAACGGCGTCACATATTACGTTGCTGAGAGCACCAGCACAAACTGGCAAGAAGGTTGGCGCGTCGGCGAATGCCCTGAGGACCTGAAAACTGCCCCTGCCCAAATAGTCACACTGGAAGGTCACGAGGGGGTTGCTCCTGGACAGGTTTCGGCAAGCTTTACAAAACTTGACCCAACAACGCTTAGGCTGGAAGTTTCCCCAACAATCACCATCGAGGGAAACCTGCTTACTATACATGGTCAGGTTACGCCTGCTGTGCCAAACGAGCGCGTCACAGTTTACTGGAGCCCCAACGGTGAACCATGGGCAGTTTTGACCACCGCGGTGACGCAGGCGAACGGGCAATTCGAATACACATGGAAACCCCCGACCTCAGGTTTCATCGACATGCTGGATGTTCGCGCAAGCTGGACAGGCAACCAGCAGTACGCAGGCACCACGAGCCAAACTAAAAACTCCACAATCCTCTCGTTCCTCATGCTGATTGGCATAGTTGCTTCAATTGTGGTGATTGTGGTGAGCGTAGTTGCAGTTGCAACACGGAGAAGAAAAACTAAACCGCCTGAGGCAGCAGCGCCAACGAACGAAATTCCACCCCCAGAACAGCCAACGCAGTAATCAGACCTATGCTTGCTTCGGAGTGAACTGAGCTGGTTCTGGTTCATACTTTGTTGGTTCAGAATTGTTTTCGCCTTCGTATTTTGGTGTCTATTAGTGATTCGTTGCAGTAACCTGT